>DBWZ01000086.1:47495-73825 GCA_002309345.1 Pseudobutyrivibrio sp. UBA1225 | reverse complement strand
GCAACACGCTGTCTCTGACCACCTGAAAGAGCCTTTGGCTTACGATCAAGTAACTTTTCAAGGTCGAGGATTTTAGCTGCCTCACGAACCTTTTTATCGATTTCGTCCTTTGGTACTTTACGAAGCTTAAGACCAAATGCCATGTTATCGTAAACTGTCATATGTGGATAAAGAGCATAGTTCTGGAATACCATTGCGATATCTCTATCCTTTGGCTCTACATCGTTCATGAGCTTGCCGTCGATGAGAAGCTCACCTGATGAAATCTCTTCAAGACCTGCGATCATACGAAGTGTTGTAGACTTACCGCAACCAGAAGGTCCTACGAAGATGATGAATTCCTGATCCTGAATCTCAAGATTGAAATCGTTAACAGCATGGAAGCCATTAGGATAAATCTTATTAATGTTTTTTAAAGAAATGTCTGCCATAATAAAAATCCTCTCTTTTTAATATTGGGGATGCGCCCCTTAAACTAATAAAGATTATAGGAAAAGAGAATATTAGGGACAATGTTAGAATAACCAAAAAAACCAAAAACCTTTCGTTATTTTAACAGACCAATGTAAAACCTGCACAAATCAGCCTGCTTGTTTTTTAGCAATTATCCTATATCTAATCAATAAATTATAAAAAACGGTAAGTCTTATGCTATAATAGCCGTGAATAAAATAGAAACAGAATTTGGGAGAATTCATTTATGGAATCATTAAAATATAGGAATCGTTTAAAGAGATATCTAAGATTCCCTCTTTACATGCTTATTATCTTTTTAGTAGGGTGTATCGCAGTCAGCTTTGTAGACACAAAAATCGCCGGAATCATGATGGCTTTTGTGTTTGTTTATGGTATCGTTTGTTACATCTACTACAAGGCAAATCTTAAGTCCTTTAAAAACACCATAATTGAATATGCTGTACACTATGGCACTGTTCAAAAAGAGCTTATTAAAAACTTCAGGTTACCGTATGTCCTTTTGGATTCTACAGGTCGAATCATGTGGATGAATAAGGAGTTCTGTCAGCTCTTTGACAAGGACAACACCTACAGCAAATCAATTACAACAATCTTTTCAGAGATTACCCGCGAGGGCATCGAACACGCCAAAGATGACAGCTTTGACATCCATATCGAATACGAAGATCGCAAGTATCTTGCCAGCCTTCAGCGTCTCGATATGACAGAGCCTCTCACCGGCAGTGGGCTAGTGCCAAACATCGACGAGCCTGCAGATGGCTTGGTTTCAATCATTCTTTTTGACGAGACAGATATTCAGGAAACCAAGGCTAAGATTAGCGACCAGGCGATGGTTGTTTCATTATTGTACGTGGACAACTACGACGAGGTTTTCGATTCAGTTGAAAACTCAAAACGCTCAATGCTACTCGCCCTTTTGGATCGCAAAATCAACAAGTATTTTGGCGACGCAGACGCCATGGTTCGTCGTCTTGAAAAGGATAAATACCTTATAATCTTCCAGAATCAGTATCTTGAAAACTTTGAAAATGACAAGTTCTCACTTGTTGAAGATATCACCGCTATCAAGATGGGCAACGACAAGGATATCACCATCAGTATCGGTGTTGGTCTTGGCAGTGACAGCTATATCCAAAAGGCACAGTATGCGCACATGGCAATCGATCTTGCACTTGCGCGAGGCGGATGTCAGACAGTTGTCAAGAACGGTCAAAACGTTTCTTACTACGGCACACACGGCAAGGAGGTTGAGCGTACCACGCGTGTTAAAGCTAGAGTTAAGGCTCAGGCACTTCGCGAGCTCATGGAGACTAGAGAGCGAATCATCGTTATGGGTCACAATCTTTCAGATGCCGATTGTCTTGGTGCATCAGTTGGTGTGTACTGCGCAGGTCGCGAGATTGGCAAGCCAGTTAACATCGTTATCGATACAATCACCAGTTCAATGAGACCGGTTGTAGAAAGCTTCACTGAAAAGCCAGAGTACCCTGACGATATGTTCATCACTAGCGAGCAGGCTCTCAATCTCTGCAACGACAACACTCTTATCATGGTTGTAGATACCAACAGACCAAGCTATGTTGAGTGCCCGGGTCTTTTATTTAGAAACAAAAACATCGTGGTTATCGACCATCACAGACAGGTTGAAGAAATAATTGAAAACCCAATTCTTTCTTACATAGAGCCTTACGCGTCATCTGCCAGCGAGATGATTGCTGAGGTGCTTCAGTATTTTGCAGACAAAATCGATATCAATCCAACAGAAGCGGATTGTATTTATGCCGGTATCCTTATCGATACCAACAACTTTATGACAAAGACAGGTGTCAGAACCTTCGAAGCGGCTGCTTTCCTTCGTAGAAACGGCGCTGAGGTTACACGAGTTCGTAAGATGCTTCGAGAAAACATGGAAGCATACAAAGCTCGTGCGGAGGTTGTCAGAAATGCAACCACATTCCGCGGGGTATTTGCTATCTCCGAGTGTGAGCCAGATGGACAGCTTGAAAGTCCTACAATCGTCGGTGCGCAAGCGGCCAACGAGCTTCTTAATATCGTAGGAATCAAGGCTTCCTTCGTTCTTACTAGATACATGGACAAGGTCTTCATCAGCTCCCGTTCAATTGACGAGATTGATGTGCAAAGCATCATGACAAGACTTGGTGGCGGCGGTCATGTAAATATCGCCGGTGCCCAGATTCAAAACTGCACAATAGAAGAGGTTCGCAAGGATCTTGAAGAGACAATAGATAAAATGCTTGAAGAAGGAGAAATAAAGCTATGAAAGTAATTTTACTCGCAGACGTTAAGTCTCTTGGTAAAAAGGGCGAAATTGTTGAAGTTAGCGAAGGCTATGCTAGAAACATGCTCTTTAAAAAGAAACTTGGAGTAGAAGCTACAAATGCAGCGCTCAACGATTTGAAGCTTCAGAATAAGCACGACGAAAAGGTCGCTCAGGAAAACTACGAAGCAGCGGTTGCTTTTGGAAAAGAAATAGAAGAGTGGAAGGTTGAGACTGCAATCAAGACAGGCGAGGGCGGCAGAACCTTCGGATCTGTATCCACCAAAGAAATAGCCGAGGCAGCCAAGAAGCAGTATGGTAAGGCAATCGACAAAAAGAAAATTGTGCTAGACGAGCCAATCAGATCTCTTGGAACTTACGAGGTAAAGGTTAAGCTTCACCCAAAGGTTACAGCGACTTTAAGAGTTCACGTAGGAGAGATGTAGAAATAAAAACAAAGGATACTTAAGCATATGGAAGATGTTATCCGCAGACAAATGCCTAATTCACTGGAAGCCGAGCAATCTGTTATTGGCTCCATGATTGTCGATAGAGATGTGATTATTGAATGTTCAGAAATCCTTTTGAAGGATGACTTTTATCATCAGCAGTATGGCATTCTTTTTGAGGCAATCGTAGAGCTTTACAATGCTGGCGAGCCAGTTGACGAGGTCACACTACAAAACAAACTTAAAGAAAAGGGAGTATCTCCAGAGGTTGCATCCTTAGAGTACATCCAAGAGCTTGTTTTAGGAGTGCCTACAACGGTCAATGCGAAAAGCTACGCAAACATCGTTAAGGACAAGGCATTACTTAGAAGCATAATCAAAGTAAATCAAAATATAGAAAACATGTGCTTTGAGGGTACAGAAGAGGTTGATGATATCTTGAACCAAACAGAAAAGGATATCTTTTCTTTGGTACATAATCGTGGTGAGACCGACTATGTCCCAATCAGGCAGGTTGTTATGAATGCCATTGCCAAGATTGAGCAGGCGTCAAAGCAAAAGGGTGCAGTCACAGGTATTCCTACTGGATTCATCGATTTGGATAGGCAGACAGCTGGTCTTCAGCCATCAGATCTTATTCTTATCGCGGCTCGTCCTTCAATGGGTAAAACAGCATTCGTGCTTAACTTAGCCCAGCACATCACAATCCATGAGCATTTGTGTGCAGCTATATTCTCTCTGGAAATGTCAAAGGAGCAGCTGGTTAACCGTCTTTTCGCGCTAGAATCCCGCGTGGACGCCCAAAAACTTCGTACAGGTAATCTTCAGGAGGCGGATTGGGAAAACCTCATCGAGGGTGCTGGCAAAATCGGTAATTCCAAGCTTATCATCGATGATACTCCAGGGATTTCAATCAGTCAGCTTAGAAGCAAATGCCGTAAATACAAAATGGAAATGGGCTTGTCTATTATCATCATCGATTACTTGCAGCTTATGTCAGGTAACGGCAAATCTGAGAGTAGACAGCAAGAAATATCAGAGATTTCGCGTTCGCTAAAGGCTTTGGCGAGGGAGCTAAACGTTCCAGTTATCGCTCTTTCCCAGCTATCCCGTGCAGTGGAGCAGCGTCCAGATCACAGGCCTATGCTTTCCGATTTACGTGAATCGGGAGCTATCGAGCAGGATGCCGACGTGGTAATGTTCATCTACCGTGATGATTACTACAACCACGACACCGAGTTCAAGAACGTATCAGAAATCATCGTGGCTAAACAGCGTAACGGTCCTATCGGAACCATCGAGCTCACCTGGCTCCCAGAGTACACCAGGTTTGCCAATCGCGATCGAAGCCAATATGCAAATCACGACGAATAAAGTAAAGCAGCAACAGAGGATTGAATCCTGTATCGAACAGGGTTCAGTCCTCTGTTTTTGGATGGAAATAGCTCTCTTTGTTGAAATTTTATCGCAGCTGCGATAAAATTTAAGTATGAATAAAGAAACTATCTTATCCGAGAAACTGAATAGTCAACATTTGAATTTGCATACTTTAAGCGAGCGCTCTGGTGTTGCGTACTCAACAATATATAATCTATTCACTGAGAAAAAGAACATTGGAGATGCTAAGGTTGAAAGTCTGTATCGTATTTCTCGAGTTCTAGGGATGAATATGGACGAGCTCTACAAACAATTTTCAAGCAAGGAATCATCTAGTGTAATTCCAGATTTTCTTCTTATGTGGAAGGACGAAGTAATAGCCTCTGTCCATATAGATGACACATCCGTAAAGATAAAACGCTTTGATTTAAATCCAATTAAGCAAATATTTTACAAGGATGAGCTTTCTAGATTTGAGTTTGGAGAGATTTTAAGACTGCGCTGCTGGGATGAACATAGACCTGATATAAAAATTTTGCTTAATTTAATTGGTGTTGATGAGTATAATCCTTACGAAATATGCAAAAAAACCCACGGCAAGATGGTACAAGATAAAACCTGGTTCAAATTTGAAGGAGAGACAATCTGCTACGCAGATTTGGTGAAAAAAGATGCTTCCTAGAATTGAAATTGCTCCCGAATTCTTAGTTTTAGATTCTGGTACAAGTGATGGAACTCAAATTAAATATTTCAAAGATGATAAGTGGTACAAAGTTGATCGATATGGTGGTGAAGGTCAAATTGAAGAACTTGTCTCTGACGTTTTGAATACTACAAATTTGTCAAAAAAAGACTATGTTTCGTATAAACAGCTTATCATAAATGATGTTGCTGGATGTGTCAGTGATAATTTTCTAAAAACAAACGAAGATTTTATTACGCTATATAGATTTTATTCAAATGTTCAGGGTGGTGATTTAGCAAGAATTACTTCAAAAATGGATTATGACGAAGCAATAGATTATGTTTTAGATTTTATGGACAAAAATGCAAATGTCGATTTAAGAGAATATCTTGCAAACACCTTTGCTTTAGATGCTTTGATTCTTAATGAGGATAGGCACTTTAATAATTTAGGTCTAATCTTTGATGGCAGCACTTTTAAACCAGCTCCAATATTTGACAATGGAAAAAGTTTATTTATTGGTAACAAAAAGTATTCACCTGAAAAGCCTATTATTACAAATAAAAAAATAGCTTTTGCCAAAGCCTTTAGTGGAAGCTTTGAATTAAACAAAAGCTATCTTAAAAAATATTGTACTATTGAGTTTGACTATGGAAAAATTGAAAAGCTTTTAAAAAATCGCTTAACTGAGAATGATACTGTTTACGACAGGTTGTATGGGTTGATACAGCAATAGATTACATCATCGTTTGTATCCAAATTTTTTAACTGATATCCATAGGAAGCCAAAAAATATCACTATCGCGTATGCTATAAACGGAAAGATTTGAAAAGGTGTATTGCCAGCAGTTTCTGTAAATTCATGCAATGAGCAAGATACCAGATATCCACTGTAGCAATATGGATAGCACAACCAAGCTCCTGTATTAGCAACTAATACTCCTGGTATTACAAGCAAGAAGTTTAACCCAATTGAGAGTAGCGGTCTTTCAAATAATGTTGTAATAGCCCACATGACGGCTGTAACAGGCAGCATTGTTAAAAACAGTTTTACACAGCATGAGAGCAAATAACCGAGCGGAAGTGCTTCGTTTACATTCTTTGTTTTGATAGCAATGAATCCTGCAATCGTAAAAACGATAAAGAATACTACGATCTCCATAAACAAGAAAAATACTACAACAGCATATTTACATAACGCTAGCTTCTTTCTGCTGACTGGTAATGCTAGCATTTTTAAAAGACCATTGTTTTGAGTTTCACGTGCGGAAATCATTACACATACAACAATCATGCTTAGGGGAAGCAAATAATATGCGTATACTAAAGCGCTTTGTATAAACATGGCGGACCAAGCATTTGTATATTCTGGTGTAAAATATGAGCTCAAACTAGCAACACCTGTGGCCACAACTAGTATGGGTGCTACAAATATTAATGGGATAATCCATGATCTTTTAATCTTTTTGAATTCTATAGCTAACATATTTTTTCTCCTTAAAGTTTTTTAATCTATTCGTTTATTCTGCGAGATTACTAATCCCAGTATTAAAAATGCAATTGTTTCTATCAATGCAATAATTATCGTATTTACGTTAACATTAGATGTCATTGCTGTTGCCGGTTTAAACATAACTATAAATGGATGAATTAATAATAATTCTGTCTTTGATGTTGCAAGAGCTAATCCGCTTAAAAACCCTGCAACACCTACACCAAGAACAACCCACATATTTTCAAAAATCAATGCTATCATCAACATGAAACTTAACACAGGCAAGGATGTTAAAAACGTATATACGGTATATGCAATCAATGTCACAATTTCAAATTCTCCCTTTGAAAGCTCTGTTTTTCCAATCCATAATAACGCTGTATTTTGAATCACCACGGACACCAAAAACATACTTATAATAATTAGAAACTTCGACATATAAACTTTGCACATGCTTATGGGAAGTATATACATCTTTTTTATTGCAGCGCCCGAATACTCCATGGAATATACCAAGCTTGTAGCTACTATCAATGCAAATAC
Source organism: Pseudobutyrivibrio sp. UBA1225 (assembly GCA_002309345.1). Lineage (GTDB taxonomy): Bacteria > Bacillota > Clostridia > Lachnospirales > Lachnospiraceae > Pseudobutyrivibrio. The sequence goes on along the minus strand of DBWZ01000086.1, from coordinate 66,521 downwards.
ATTTAAAACCATTATCATCCCATATAGTTGTGTAAGTAAAATATCCATTGGTTTCATTGGCATCGCCAGCAAACTATCTCCGCGAATGCTGTAGTTTAAAAGAACATATAGTGCCCCTAGAATCCCTGTAATAAACAGTACAAGTGTTACACCTGTCCGCTTTTCCTTTTTTAACTCTAATCCAATCATAGAACTGCCCTCTGCATTCTTTCATAATTGTCTACATTAACCATTGAAAGGAACATTTCCTCTAGATTATCATCTTTAATTCCTTGAGCTTTGGCAGTACGCTTGAGTTCTTCCATCGAACCCTCAAATAACAACCTTCCGTGATTCAATATGCCTATATCATCTGCTATTAGCTCAATTTCCGACAGCAAATGTGATGAAATCATAATGGTGCAGTCGTACATTTTTGGAAGTCTCTTTATTAAGTTTCTGATTTCATGTATACCGGCTGGATCTAGTCCGTTGGTTGGTTCATCTAAGATAAGAATAGGTGGTTTTCCAATTAGCGCACCAGCAAGTCCAAGCCTTTGTTTCATTCCGAGTGAATATTTTTTCACAAGTCTATCTCCAAATTCTGACAGACCCACCAACTCAAGAACTTCTTCTACATCTTTTTTCTTGAGACCGAGTATACTTCTAATGATGTCTAGATTTTCCCGTCCTGTTAGATTCGGATAGTAGGAAGGCGACTCTATGAAGGAGCCGATTTCTCGTAAAATCTCTATTCTGTCTTCTGGCATTTTTTTGCCATCTATCCTAAATTTTCCGCTTGTTGGTTTTGTAAGACCTAAAAGCATCTTCATCGTAGTAGATTTTCCTGCACCATTAGGCCCTAAAAAACCGTAGATTGTGCCACGCTTAATATTGATGCTTAGCTTGTTTACAGATGTAAAGCTATTGTATTTTTTAGTTAGCCCTCTAGTAGAAATAATACTTTCCATTTCTTTTTCCTCCATCGTTTCCAAAAAATTATTTGATAATTTTTGTATATATACATGTTAATTCTTCATTCTGACTTTAACTTTTCCTCTACCTTACATTTACCTTACTTTTTTGAATTCTGATTTAAATTGCGCTATTTCCAAAAACAGGTGTGCTATACTTTTAGTGAAAGGGAATAATTTTATGGACACATATATTTTGAGTAAAAAAATTTTGATAGTAGATGATGAACCAGAACTTCTTGAGCTTGTGAAATCAATCTTAGAGGAGGCTGGCTTTAGTGCTATTGTCACTGCAAATACTATGCAGTCAGCCATTGAAACATGTAGTAAATCATTTCCTGATTTAGCTATTTTGGATGTGATGCTGCCTGACGGAGATGGCTTCACACTCTATAATCAAATTCAAAGCATAAATAGTATTCCAATTATTTTTTTAACTGCAAAGGATGCATCTGACTCAAAGCTTACTGGTCTTGGGCTGGGAGCAGATGATTATATCGTAAAACCGTTTTTACCACAGGAGCTAGTGCTTAGAGTTTCTGCTGTCTTACGACGATGCTACAAAGAAGAACCTTCTGTTTTGAAGCTTGCAAGCTGTGAGATTGATTTCGATCGAGCCGAAGTGATAAAGGGTTCTGAAATTATTCCGTTAACGGCTAAAGAACATATGCTTTTAAAAACCCTTGCGGACAATTCGGGTAAGATTGTAACTTTAGATAATCTTTGCGAAGCTTTATGGGGCGAGAATCCATACGGATATGAGAACAGTCTAAACGCTCATGTTAGACGCGTTAGAGAAAAAATAGAGCTTAATCCATCCAAACCAGAATCTCTTATCACCATAAAAGGATTAGGATATCGACTGAGTACGAGGAATTAATTTATGAAGTCTTATTTAAAATACATTTCCAAGCATATTATATTAGTGATTTTTTTAATAGTGGCTCTTATTGTGCTAAACATTTTTGTTTTCATTGCCACTTTTAATGGTGTTGTTTCAAAAGATTACGGAGATTTCTCACCTAAAAATATGCTTTCCATTGTTTCGGAAAATTGCTCTAAAGCTTCAATTAATGATGTTGGAATTCAGCAGCTTAGTGCAAATAATATATGGGCTGCTTTTATTGATAAAGAAGGAAAATCAACTTGGACAGTGAATGTTCCTTCAGATTTTCCCAAGAAGTTTTCTCTAAATGATGTAGCTATTTTTTCGAAGGGCTACTTGCTTGATTATCCTGTTTTTATTGAGACAAATAAGGATGGAATGATAATCTTGGGCTACCCTAAGGATAGCTATTTTAAGCTTACAAACAATTTCTTTTCAACAATGGCATTAAAAAAGCTTCCAATGTTTCTTTTAATTACATTGCTTGTAGATTGCCTATTCATTTTTATGATTTATTATCGTTCTAAAAAGAAAATCAAAAGAAATATTGAACCTATTATGAATGGTATTGAATCCCTTTCAAAGGGAGAAAGCACATCCGTGGATGTCTCTGGCGACTTGAAGGATATAGCTGATGGAATCAACCAAGCTTCTTATATCATTACTCATCAAAATGTAGCTAGAGCAAACTGGATTGCAGGTGTTTCCCATGATATTAGGACTCCTCTTTCTATTATCCTTGGATATTCTGATAGAATAAAAACTGCCGCAATTGATGATTCGCATATACGAAACTATTCAGAAATAATCGAATCTAACTGCATACAAATTAAACATTTAGTATCTGATTTAAATTTAGTTTCAATGCTTGAATATGATATGCAGCCACTTCAAATTGAGGAAGTAAGACTTTCTAAATTAGTTAGAAGCTTTGTGGCTGACACATTAAACAGAGGCTTGGCAGAACAATACGCTTTGAATTTTGAAATATCAAACGATGCAGAACCTTTATCTATAGAATGCGATAGTAGGTTAATAAATCGTGCTTTATCAAATCTTGTAAACAATTGCGTAAAGCACAATCCAGATGGTTGCAACATCGATATAACCTTATCTACACAAGATGAATATATTAAGCTTTCGGTATATGACGATGGTGTGGGTCTTTCAGAAGAACAGCGAAAAGAACTTGAAAAGCCCCACTACATGAACGCTTTAGATGACAGATTAGATTTGCGTCATGGGCTCGGAACAATTCTTGTAAAACAGATTGTTCAAGCTCATCACGGAAGAATTGAAACTCCTGTTACGGAAAAAGGATTTAAAATTGAGCTTTGTTTTTTATTAAATTCTTAAAAAAATTTGTATCATAATCAAGCGTAGAAGTATATAATGAGTTTACAAATTTTTATGTTATGAAAAAGGAAAAATATGTTTAAGATTGCAATTTGTGATGATGATTATACCATTGCTTCATATATTGAATCTTTTGTTCTCCCAGAGAGTATAAACAATGGGCTTAGAGCAGATACGGAGATTTTTTCAGATGGTTCAACATTATTGAAGAGTTTGAAGAATGGAAATCGCTATAATTTAATATTTCTTGATATCGAGATGAAAGAAATGGATGGCATATCAACTGCGCGAGAAATTCGTAAATTCGATAAGACAGTTATTTTAATATATGTTTCTAGTTATGATAACTACTTGAAGGAGTTGTTTGAAGTAGAACCGTTTAGATTTATTTCTAAACCTATCGATCCAGAAATTTTTAAAGAATATTTTCGAGATGCGTGTCAAAGATTTTTAGACAACTCAACGTTTTTCCAATTTACTTTCAATAAAGAGATACATAAAATTCCTTTAAAGGATATTGTTTATTTTGAGAGTCGAAATCGCTCCATCTATATACATTTGAGTGATGGAAGTAGTGTATATTTTTATGGAAAACTTAACGATGTTGAAAAAGAATTAAAAAATAGTAGACTTATTTTTTTGAGAATTCATCAATCTTACTATGTAAATTATATTTACGTAACTAAAATGAATTTTTCTTATATAACCTTGCGTTATGGTGAGGATAAGCTGGATTTAAAAATAAGTGAGGATCGTCAGAAGGATGTTCGAAAGGCTGTTTTCGCGTTGACAGAAAAACGACTAACCACGTAATTTTTTGGAGTATTTAATGGAAAAAATCTCTGCAAGATTAACAGATTATATTTTGAACAAGGGATTAATAAAAAAAGAAGATTACAATATTTATCAGTATGGTTTTCTTTGTTTTCTCGAAACAACTGTTGGCATTTTATCCTGCATAATAATTTCTATTATTGTTGGAATGTTTTGGGAAGGTGTTTTTTTTCTTTTAGTTTTTATGCCTCTTCGCTCCTTCGGAGGAGGTCTGCACTTAGAAAAATTTTACCAGTGCTTCATTGTATCTTGTTTAATTATGATTGCCTCTTTGTTAATCGTAAAAAGTTTTTCGATTCCAAAAATTATCTCACTATCTGTAGTTTTTTTATCTTCAGTTGCGTTATTATTAATCGGTCCTGTTGATCATCCAAACAGAGAAGTTGAACCCGAGGATAATCTTATTTTTATACGAAAGACTAAGTATACTGTTTTTATTTGTATGTTGGTATCAATTGTTTTATTTTTCTTTGATAAGACAACCTATTTATTTTTAGAAGCGGTAATTTTTGTAATCCTTTTTATAACAAATTGTTTGGCAGAAATTAAGAAGAAACTAGGATAGATATTAGTTGAAAAAATAATAATATTTTTTGATAAACCAAATCAGAAATTGATTTGGTTTTTTATATTAGGAAAAAATACATGTGATGGCGTAAAAATTACATGGAAAGAAATGTGTTGAAATAAAATGGTAGGATACAGACTATGGTCTTATTTGAGAGAGCTAAGCTATTATTTTAAATTAAAAATGTCATCAGAATTGTTAGCAAACTTTTAACACAACAACATATCAATAAAACAAACAACAACACTATGATTAGACACTCGAATAAGATTTTGTAGCCGCTTGGGTTAAAAATAACCCGGCGGCTATAGTTTTAGATGGCAAAAATGTGGAGAATAATTATGATAAAAATAGCGATAGTAGATGATGATAAAAAACAGACTGCGGATTTAGAGAAGATTTTACGAAGAAAGTATGATGAGGGCAAAATTGATTATGAGATAGACATATATTTTGACGGGGCATCTATAATAAAAGCGTTTTCGCAAGGAAAAAGATATGATGTAATCTTTTTGGATATTAAGATGGAAAAAGTTGATGGACTTGATACTGCAAGGATAATTCGCAAAAAGGATGATATAGCTTTAATAGTATATATATCAAGCCATGAAGAATATATGAAAGAGTTGTTTGAAGTTCATCCGTATAGATTTCTATCGAAGCCAATTGATGAAAAATTATTAGAAAATTGCTGCATGACCGCGTTTGAAAGAGTTTCAAATAATAATGCACAATTGTATTTTAAATGCAAAAAGAATAACGAAGAAAAGAAAATACTATTAAAAAATATAGTTTTTTTTGAAAGCAACCTTAGGAAAATAATTGTACATTTAAATGATGGAAGCTATGAAGTTTTTTATGGAAAATTAAACAAGATTGAAAAAGAATTAAAGATAAATAATGATGGTTATACTAGATTTATTCGCATTCATCAGTCATATTTGATAAACTATGCTTATGTTACAAAAATGACGTTTAACGAAGCAATTATTCACTATAAAAATGAACTAGTTGCATTAAGTATTAGTAAAGATAGAAAGTCATTAGTAAGAAATGAATTATGTGAAATCGCGGGAGGAAAATCACTTATACCATGATAGATTATATTGCTGTAATTACAGGAATAATGCAGGCTCTTTTTCATTTGTTAATAGTGAGAAAGGCAATTGAGGTTCTTCTTGGCGAGAGCAAAAAGGGCAAAGTAAGATACATCTTATGGTGTGGATTTCTAGTGTTTTCCTTTTTAGGGATAGTGAAGCCAGAGTTTAAGGGTGTTATTTTACTTTTAGGAAATCTTGTTTTTATTACAGTAATTTCAGTTGTAACTAGGACTGCACCTTTTAAGATTAAACTTTTTTTCTCCATCATAATAGTAGCTGTATGGTCTTTGGAAGAAGTTCTAATTGTATTTTTAGTTCAATTGGTTAAAATTGACAAAATAGTTTCTGGGCAATTATTGGTATTTTTAACCCAATTAATAATGTTACTAATAGTAGTTTTTCTTGAGAGAACTCGTAGAGAAAAATATTTGCGAGACATATCCATCAAAGGTTTTTTATTGTTAGCATGGATACCTGTAGTAAGTATCTATATAATTGGAGTTATAACGAGAATAGCGCAGGCACATAAGAGTTATGATGGGTTTGCTTCTTGTGTAAGTGCACTATTGCTTTTGACAAATTATATAATATTTGAGCTATATGAATTAATAAATAAAGATTTACAAATACAATCGAATAATAAATTGTTCGTTCAACAAATTGAAATGTGTGAACGACAGACTTCTGAACAAGAGTCTATGTACAATGAATTGCGTAGATATAGACACGACATGAAAAACCATTTGACCAGCCTGAGAGGACTAATTGAATCAGGTGATAATAGCGTGGCAAAGAAATATGTTGAACGATTGTTGTCAGATGTTGTTATGCATAAAAATGGAGAAATTGCGCAGACAGGAAATATAGTTATCGATTCGCTTGTCAACAGTAAATATGCTATTGCTGTAGATTCGGGAATTAGTTTTAATGCTAATTTATTCATTCCTAATAAGATGATGTTTAAAAACGAACATTTAGTAATCATATTAGGTAATTTGCTAGATAATGCCATTGAAGCATGTCAATATAGGAAAGAAGAATCAAAATACATAAAGCTTGATATGAGCTATGAAAAAAACATGCTTCATATTTGTGTGAAAAATAGTGGTAGCGGGATAAAACACAAAGTAATAGATGGTTTAATACAGACGACAAAAAAGGATAGAGTTAATCATGGGATGGGCTTGATGTCTGTAAAAAAAGCAGCTCAAGTATATGAAGGAGAGTTGTTATTAAAAGATAAAGAACAAGAATTTGTTGCAATGGTGATACTGTATGAAGTATAGTAACAACAATTGCAAAACACATAGCCAAAGTCGTTTAGAAAGGGGGTTTAGCTATGGAAAAAAAAATTATTGTTGCAAAGGTTTTAAAGAAAATATCTAGAAATTCCGTAAAGGCTGCTGTTAATTCAAGATGTAGCATGTTTCTGCATCAGCCTAAGCAGCCCACTAACATAAAGAACTTTTGTAAGTAGAATTAACAAAGCATCCTCGTAAGAGGATGTTTTGTTTTACAAATCTTTGCAAAACAAAAAAGCCACCGCATTAAGCGATGGCTTTTGAAACCGGATTTCTTGAAGCTAATTAGCCTTGTGCAATTGCGCCTGTTGGGCAAACACCAGCACATGTACCACAATCAACACAAGCACCTGCATCGATCTGGAACTGTGAATCACCCTGTGAGATAGCACCTACTGGGCACTCAGGCTCGCATGTTCCACAAGAAACGCATGAATCAGAAATAACGTATGCCATGATTAAATCCTCCTTATACACTAAATGATAAAAATTATTAACTATCAATTCGTAAGGACATAATACACCTAAATTGTGTCTAAAGCAAGAACAAAATTGTATTTTTAAAAATACCTTTAAAAATAAGGGATGAGAGAGTTAGTTAAATCTAACAGCCGTTGATTTGGGCTAACGAAAGTTAAAATTGTGTACACAATTTAGGTGGGATTAACAAAAGTTTTAAGAAGAGAAAAATAACAAAAAGAAAACGGGTTGCGCTTAATCGAATTGTATAAAACCACCAATTAATACAATAGGTAATTGCGGAAAGAAAAGAATCGTGATATTATTCTCACAGAAATATTTTAGAAAGGATGAATCACCTATGGCACGAGTTTCAAAATCAACAATGATTGGCGAGCTTCTACAGCTTGATGCTGATGTAGCTCCTATTTTACTTAATATCGGCATGCACTGTCTCGGATGCCCATCATCTCAGATGGAAACAATCGAGGAGGCTGCTATGGTTCACGGAATCGATGCTGATGATCTTATCGAAGAAATCAACACATTTCTTGATTCAAAGGCATAAGAGCAAATTAAAAAGCTAGTTTTGAGATTACTCTCGAAACTAGCTTTTCTTTTAATTAATTCAAATTAGATTTGCGCTAATGTCTGTATCGCTGTGTCGCTAACCATGGTCTCATAATGTTCAGACATGTACTGAGAAGTGCCAACTACAAAGTTTTGTTGGTCGCTGTACTCAGAGAGAATGTTACATACCTTGTTGTAAGTTTCAGCAGAATCTTCTGATTTGCTAACTACAAGGTAGTATCTCAGATCAAATGGACTCTTATATAGAGAATTCTTACCATTATAGAATGGTGCTAAAACATTAGATAATCTCATGACATCTTCTAGCTCGTCAAAAACGAACATCTTGGTGATGTCCACCGGCAATCCATCGGCGGCTGCCTGCTCTGGATTGTTTGCAATAGCTTCCTTTGCCTTTTCAAGTAGGCTGTTAAAGATGTTAAGAACATCGTCAGCTGCCACTTCATTGAATGGCTTTTCAGGAGCCTCAGCAACTGTATCTTCGTCATCGAAATCTTCGTCGTCTTCAGAGAATCTAGAAAATCTGGTATCTAGTTCGTCTGGGTTGTCCACCTTGGTGACTACTAGAATGATTGATTCAGAAGAAAGTGGTATAGCTTCTATCATAAGTGGAATATCTTCGGCCTCGAAACCATACTGGTATGAAGCCTGTTCCATAAGTTCTCTAAACAATTCACGTGCCTTTACAGAGCCGTATGCTAATTCAGAAAGCTTGATGTGTCGGCTAATTAAATCTTCTCTAGAAAGAGTGCATCTGATTTGGTTTTCGTTGATTTTTTCAATCTTCATAAAATCACCTCCCGAAACAAGATGCGTATAGTCGCATTTCTTTATTGGAATTATATATATATTATATCGGAAAGTAAAGGAAACAAACCATAAAAAAGATGATAAATTTATAAAATTTTTATTAAGAAAAACGGATTTCTCTTGTTATAAGTTGTAAATTTCTACAAATTGGTACTTGCATTATAACAAAACATGTGATATAAACTTATCTGCGAGATGCACTTCCGCAAGGAAGGGGCTGATAAATTGATACCAACAGGTATTGATGACAAGTACGAAGTTATTCGAATACTGCAGGAATCAGCAGCTACGGCAGTTTTACTTGTCAATTACAAACCGATAGGAGCATTTAGGATTCTAAAGGCTATTCACAAGGCTAGTCCTGATGCACACAGCATCCTATCCGAAGCACATCTTTTACAAGGGATTAAATCATCCCAAATACCCACCATTTACGACGTAGATACTACGAAAGAAATGATATATTTTACTGAGGAATATGTAGAAGGCATATCTCTTAGGGATTATTTGCATAAAACTGTTCTTTCAAGGAAAGATTTGATAAGAATAGCAATTGAGATTTGTAAGATAATTGATATCTTGCACACATCTGGTGCTGAGCCGATTTTATATCGAGATATGAAGCCAGAACACGTGATATTGCAAGAGGATAATATAAAGCTTATAGATTTTGGAATTGCAATCAAAAAGTCTGAGGCCAAGAGCGCAAAGCCTATGGGCACGCCAGGCTGGGCTGCAAAGGAGCAGCTAGAGGGGTCAAATCTTGACGAGAGCTGTGATATATACAGCGTTGGAAAAGTAATAGCGTTTATGCAAAGTCATAGTGATGCTGCAGATGATTTTAGAATCAAAAGGATAGTTGAAAAGACTACTGATCCTGATTTATCTAAGCGCACTAAAACAATTAGAGAAGTAAAAGAACAATTAGAAAAACTTAAAATATTAAACATAAATAACAAAGGAAGATATCTCGCGGATAAAATCGCGGTAGTAGGAGCTGATCACGCAGTTGGAGTTACGCACATTGCTGTGGCTTTTAACAGGTTTTTCAACAGCAGAGGGATAGATTCCTACTATAAAGATATGGAAAAGGACAGCGTTCTTAATATTTGGTCGAATCTAAAAGGAGCCAAGCTAGAGGGAAGTGTTTTATACCACAAGAGCTTTAGAGGCATATTAAATTATGGAAAAGCTGTAAAACAATACGCGCCTCCTAATGGGCTATATGTATTAGACTGCGGAACGAATATAGACATACCAGAGGATGTAGATTTAATAATCTACGTTGTGGGCTCTGCACTGTGGAATCAAGCTAGCTATCCTAGTTGGATAAAGGAAAAGGATGTTATTATAATCAACAATTTTTCTGACAGGATATCAGCTATGCACATTGCAAAAGAGCTTTCAAAAAAGGTTTATCGTTATCCGTTAGTGGAAAACAAAATAGATTTAACCAAGGCTGAGGACAAAGTCATTTCAGCGATTTTAAGAAATGAAAAGATTTTTAAGGTTTAAGCATTGGAATAAAAACAATAATATAATTCGAAATAATAAAAAGACTATAGGCATAGCAGGTGTAGGAAGCAACTATGGAGTTACTCACATCAGCGTCAGTCTGGCAAACTATATCCATTCGGTTCTCAAAAAACAGGTGATATATATCGAGCTTAGAGATAAGAGCGATTTGCTTAACGTGGTAGGAACCAAAGGAGATGCTATATGCGGCAAGGAAGCATTCTTGTATAAGGGAGTTAATTATATTCTTGCTTGCAGCTCTCAAAGCGCAATGGATATTATGGCAGCAACAGATGCTTGGATTGTGGTAGACACGTCTTCGCTAGATGCAGATTACGGAGCTGTGTACCTTCAATGTGAAACCAAAATTATGATAGGCTCTATGCAGCCGTGGAAGCGTAAATATTATTATGAAAGGTTAAGAACTAAGGATATTAGAATAAATATGAACAATATTAAATTCTATGATACATACAAAAATAAACGAAAAATGAACGAGTTTAGAAACCTTACTAAACAACAGCTGCGGGAATGCCCTCATATTGAAAATCCGTTTTCATTACAGGAAAAAGAATTTGAACAATTAAACGAAATGATAACGTAGCTGCAGAAAGGAGAAAATGGAACAGAGAGAATCTAATAATTGTCAAAATAGAAAAGATAAATAAAATATTTAGGGATTAAAAAAGATAAATTTGGGAAGCGAATCCGTCGCTTCCCTTTTTCGTTGAAAAACTCCTTCGCAAATATGTAAGCAACATTGGCATTTGCGGGCTTGTTTTGCTATACTTTTAAAGAATATGTTTTAAGGAGAAAGGTTATGAGTTATCAAAATCATAATTATAGAAACAATAATACTCGACATAGACGCAAAAAGAAAAAGAGCTATGTACCAAGAGGATATAAATACATCGCAGCAGCAATTTTAGCTATAGGTGTTATAGCAGTTGGAATATATGGTATTCGCAAGTATGCTCCAACAAAGGAGCACCTACCTCTAACAGAGTATTTCAAAAACTCTTATGAGAATGAGGCGGCAGTTATCTTAAACGGTGAATATTTAGCGGTTGGCGAGGATGCAACATGTCCTAACGCGTTGATTAGTGAGGGACAGATATATCTTGAGCTTGGCTTTGTTAAGGACAACATCGATTCTGGATATGTTTACGATCCTACCGAAATCACTCTTAGATATGCTACCGACAAAGAAATTTACTCTGCGACTTTAGGCAGTACAGATTATTCTATCGACAAGAGTAACAACTCTTTAACTAAGCAGATTCTTGTGGCGCAAAACGACACCGTGTTTATTTCAACTGAATTTCTGGCTCTTCTTTCAGATTTCCAGTGCAACTACTACGATAAGCCTGACCGCGTAGTTATAGAGACAGTGGGCTATGAAAAGCAGGTGGCAGACGCCAAGCGCAACGGTCAAATCCGAAAACTCAACGGTCCAAAGAGTCCAATTCTTGAGGATGTTAAAAAGGGTGAGAAGCTCAATGTAGTTAGAGACACAGGTAGATGGAGCTTTGTAGTTTCAGATAAAGGCGTATGCGGCTACATGAAGAACAATCAGATTTCAGATTTGAAGTCGGAGAAGGTTGAAGCAACTCTTCCAGAGAGGACTTACAACCATATTTCATTTGGCAAAGAGGTCAATCTCATTTGGCATCAAGTTAAAAATCGATCTTACAACGCAGAAATTACCGACGTAGTAGCTACCTCACCAGGTATAAATGTCATTTCTCCAACTTGGTTCTACATGGATGACAACAAGGGCGGCATAGCATCATTAGCTAGTAACGACTACGTTTCGTTTTGTCACTCAAACAACATTCAGGTTTGGGGTCTTTTTAGCAACTTTGAAAACAAAGACATAGACTCTGCTGTAGTCTTCAACACCACATCATCAAGAGATGCGCTTGTAAATAACCTGATTGCTCAGGCTATCACCTACGGCTTGGATGGAATCAACGTAGATGTAGAAGAGCTAAACGCTACAGCTGCGGATGGCTACGTTCAGTTCCTTAAAGAATTATCTATCAAGTGCGAAAAGAACGATATCATCCTTTCGGTAGATGACTACGTTCCTGCACCTCACAATGGAATATACAACAGACCTGTACAGGCAAAGTATGCCGATTACGTTATCATCATGGGCTACGACGAGTACTTTTCAGGCAGCGAAGAGCCAGGCCCAGTTGCATCCATAGGCTGGGTAGACAAGGGTGTTAAGGACACCTTGGAAAAGGTACCTGCTGAGCAGGTAATCCTTGGCATGCCATTCTACTGTCGTGTATGGCATGAGTCAGAGACTGGCAGCCTTAGCAGTAAGGCTTATGGAATTGACGCAGTTCAGTCTTTCCTTGCCACCAACGAGGCAACTGCTTCATGGGATGATGAAAAAGGTCTAAACTATGCAGAGTTTTCTAAGGGAAACTCCACCTATTATGTATGGGTAGAGGATGAAAAATCCCTTGAAGAAAAACTCAAGGTTATGGACAAATACAATTTGGCTGGAGGAGCATTCTGGAAGAAGGGATTTGACAATTCTGGAGTGTGGAATGTTATTGCGAAGTATCTATAAAGTGATATAATTTTGAGTATGATTACTAAGATTTTAGATGTTTCTGAGGAGCCAATAAATATCGATTATATCAAAGAGGCTTCCGAGATTCTGAAAAAGGGTGGATTGGTGGCATTTCCTACCGAAACAGTCTATGGACTTGGGGGAGATGCAACTGACAAGGAGGCCTCACGCAAGATATATGCTGCAAAGGGTCGTCCGTCGGACAACCCTTTAATTGTACATATATCAAAGTTTGAACAGCTTCAGCAGATTTCAAAAGATTTACCAGACACAGCCAAGCTTTTGGCTGATGCTTTTTGGCCAGGCCCACTTACAATGGTGGTCAATAAAAACAAGTTTATTCCATACGAGACCACAGGTGGTCTAGATACAGTGGCAGTTCGTATGCCCAACAATCCAGTCGCATTAGCGCTCATCAACGAAAGCGGTTGCATGATAGCAGCCCCTAGCGCCAATACTTCTGGTCGTCCTAGTCCCACCAAGGCTAGTCACGTATATGAAGATTTATCAGGCAAGATAGATGCCATTTTAGATGGTGGTTCAGTAGATATCGGATTAGAATCCACCATCGTAGATTTAACAGAGGATGTTGTCACTATACTTAGACCGGGCTACATCAACATGGATATGCTTCGTCAGGTAGTGGGAGAAGTCAGAATGGATCCTGGTATATCCTGTGGCGACAAGGACATTTCCGTGGGCGCCAAGCCAAAGGCTCCCGGAATGCGATACAAGCACTACGCACCAAAGGGTGATTTAACAATAGTCTCAGGGCAGGAGGACAAGGTGGTTTCCGCCATCAACCAACTCACATCACAAGCTATCGCAAAAGGTCTTTCCGTTGGAATCATCGCCACATCAGCATCTGCTGACAGATACACAAGTGGTAAGGTTTTAGTCATAGGCGATAGGGAGGACGAGGCATCTATTGCACACAATCTATACGATATCCTCAGACAATTTGATGAAGAGGATGTTGATGTTATATTTTCAGAAAGTTTTGCTACCCCACAGATGGGTCAGGCAATCATGAATAGATTACTGAAAGCAGCAGGACAGCAAACAATCGAAGTTTAATCAGGGGTACATTGATGAATAGTATTAACAGAGTGATTTTTGCGTCTGGAAGTGGAACATCTAGAGCGCCGATGGCAGCAGCAATTTTTAACTCCATCGACGACAAACGACCAATCATCTGCGAAGCCAGAGGGTTGATTGTTCAATTTCCAGAGCCTCTCAACCAAAAGATAGAGGCAGTACTTATAAGTAACGGCATAGAGCTGAAGGACTACTCTTCCAAGCAGCTGATGGATTCGGATTTCACCGAAAACACACTTGTAATCACAATGGAAGAAGCCCAACGGCAAAGAATATTAGAAGAATATGCAAACGCCACCGAAGAAAACACCCGCCTGCTAAACGAGCTAGTTGGGGATGAGCTCGAGGTGATGGATCCCTACGGTGGTTCGATGCAAACATACGGACTTTGTTATGAAGTCCTAAAGGCATCGATTGAAAAATTGATGAAGGTATTAGCAGCTTAGGTTATTAACCGTAACTAGTATACGTATTGGAGGAATAGACCATGAGTGACAAGAGACTTGATTATATTAGCTGGGATGAGTACTTTATGGGCGTAGCAGTATTATCGGGTATGAGATCTAAAGACCCAAATACACAGGTTGGAGCATGCATTGTCAGCCAGGATAACAAAATCCTTTCTATGGGCTACAATGGTTTTCCAAATGGATGTTCAGATGACGAGTTTCCTTGGGCAAGAACAGGAGACCCTCTGGAGAATAAGTATTTCTATACAACGCACAGCGAGCTAAACGCCATACTAAACTATCGAGGAGGTTCTCTCGAAGGCTCAAAGCTGTATGTATCACTTTTCCCATGTAACGAATGTGCCAAGGCCATTATTCAGGCTGGCATCAAAACAATCATCTATGATAGCGATAAATACGAGAATATGCCAAGCACCATAGCATCTAAAAGAATGCTTAGGGCTGCTGGTGTTGAGTTCTATCAGTACAAGCATACTGGCAGAGAAGTAACAATGAGTTTGTAAGATTTATATGCGAGACAAGAGGAAAGACAACAAGCAGGTGGCAAATTCACTAGTGATGGTGCTTCAGTTTGGCATCAACGCTATTGTACCTATCATTCTTTGCACATTGATAGGCACATGGCTCACTGACCGTTTTGGGTCAAAGTGGTTTGCTATAGTAGGGATTCTAATAGGCATAGTGGCAGCCTTTAACGGAGCATATCGCTCAGTTCGAGGATATCTGAAAAATCAGGAGACACCTGGACAGCGGGCTCGCCGCCTAGAGGAAGAAGAAAGAAACGAGGCCCAAAGTAAAGATGATTAATTGGATGAGACGATTAAATCAGGCTCTACCAGGGCTTGTATTAGGAATTATTTTATATGGTGTAATAATAGAGCTTGTTGGAGTTTGGTTTGTAAACGACAAGCTAAGATATACCACAGGCTTATTAATTGGAATTGCTTGCGCTGTCGGGATGGCGGTGCACATCGCAATGATAATCGAAGAATCCGTACGAATTGGTAAAGGACATGCAAAATATCTGTCTTTCAAATCTGTTATGCGATATTTGGTTCTTTGCGCAGTAATGATAATCATGGCATTTTTCAAGCTTGGAAATATGTTTACAGCGATTATCGGTGTTTTAGGGCTCAAGGTTAGTGCATACGCACAGCCTTTGCTATATAGACTATTAAAAATAAATCTATTCAACACAATGGCTAAATAAAGTCGGTTGATTTGATTTTTGAGTAGATTTTATAAAAAAGGAGGTGAAAGTGTGACAGGAGGAATTTTGCTGGCCTCAAGCGATACCGTGGACATGATAAAAGGCTTGTTTAGCTACAAGCTCTTCGGCCAAGAAGTCTGGATAACAACGTCCCATGTATGTATTGCGATTGTTTGGCTTTCATTGGTTTTGTTTGCAATTATCGCCAATCGCAAGCTGAAACACGCCAAAGAAGTTCCTGACACCTTCCAGAGTATCATCGAGTTGATAGTTGGACTTCTAGATACGATAGTGGAGGGAAGTATGGGTAAGCACGCACCAGTGTTTGCAAACTGGATATGTACGATATTCTGCTTTATCTTGGTATCGAACCTATCTGGTCTAGTTGGCCTAAGACCACCAACCGCAGATTATGGTACAACACTGGCTCTTGCATTAATTACCTTTGTTTGCATTCACGTAGTAAAGGTAAGGCATCAATCTGCCAAGGAGATATGGATAGACAAGTGTTCTCCACTACCACCATGGTTGCCAATCTGGCTTCCAATCAATGTGATATCTGATATTGCAGTGCCTATATCAATGTCACTCCGTTTGTTTGCAAACGTTCTTTCAGGAACAATCATTATGGGTCTTGTATATGGATTGCTCGGAAAATTCGCAGTAGTATGGCCTGCAGCACTGCATGTTTACTTTGATATTTTCTCAGGTGCAATTCAGACATATGTATTCTGTATGTTAACCATGACATACATAACACAAAGCTACGGAGATTCTTAAAAATTATTACTTTTAGGAGGAAACATTTATGAATATTACAGGTGAAGATTTAATTAAGGCTTGTTCAGCAATTGGTGCTGGCTTAGCAGTAATCGCAGGTATTGGCCCTGGTATCGGTCAAGGTATCGCAGCAGGTCACGGTGCAGCAGCCGTTGGACGTAACCCAGGTGCACAGGGACAGATCATGTCAACTATGTTACTTGGTCAGGCCGTTGCCGAGACAACAGGTCTTTACGGTTTGGTTATTGCCCTTCTGTTACTCTTTGTACAGCCATTGGTAGGAAAATAAAAATCATCAAGATTTTTATTTTCTGTACTAGGATGCTTTTTGAAAACTTGATTTTCAAAAAAGTAGTCTGACTTGAATGGAATGAAAGTCAGATTTAATTGAAGTTATCCTTGGCTTCAATTAAACCTTAGTAAATTATTAGAAAGAATATAGATAAGGAGGGCTAAAAGTTGGAAAGACTATTTGACTTGGACTTACAGTTGCTTAACGATGCTGTACTTTTAGCCATTGCAGTATTCTTCCTATTCCTTATAATGTCTAATCTTTTGTTTAACCCTGCAAGAAAGTTATTGCAGCAGAGAAAAGAAGGCATTGCAAGGGACATTGCAGATGCAAAGAAAGATAAGGAAGAGGCAGAAAAGCTAAAGGCAGAGTACGAAGCAAAGCTTAAGGACATCGGCAAAGAAAAAGATGCCATCTTAAGTGAAGCAAGACAAAAGGCCTTGAAGAATGAAACCAAGATTGTAAGCGACGCTAAGGAAGAAGCCGCAGCCATTGTTGCAAGAGCAAGCGAGGAGGCTGAGCTTGAGAAGAAGAAGGTTGCAGACGAGGTTAAGCAGGAGATGATTTCTGTTGCAGCAGTTATGGCTCAAAAGGTTGTGGCTGCAAACATGGATACAACCATTCAAAACACCTTAGTAGAGCAAACACTTAAGGAAATGGGTGATAAAACATGGCTAAATTAGTCTCAAACGTATATGGTGATGCGTTGTTTGAGTTAGCTGTGGAATCAGGAAAGGTCGACGACTTCATGAAGGAAGCCGAAGGAGTCATCGAGGTTGTTAAAAACAACGACGGCTTTTCTCAAATGATGAATCATCCAAAGATCAATAAAGAAGAAAAGCTTCAGATAATCGACCAGATTTTCAAAGGTAGAGTTAGTGATGAGATGGTTGGACTTCTTCGAATGTTAGAGGAGAAGGACCATAGCAAAGAAGTAGTTGCAGTGCTAAATTACTTCATCGAAAAGGTATACGACTACAAAAAGATTGGCAAGGCAACAGTATCTACACCACTAGAACTTACTGACAAGCAAAAATCTGATGTCGAGAAGCGTTTATTAGAAACTACTGAATATAGTTCATTTATCATGAATTATACAGTAGACCCTGAGCTAATCGGGGGTATGGTAATTCGCATTAAAGACAGAGTGATTGACAGTTCAATCAAAACTCAAATTAGTAAATTATCCCACGAGTTATCAAATATTCAATTGAAAGTAGGTGAATGCGCTCCATGAATTTAAAACCAGAAGAGATCAGCTCGGTTATTAAAGAGCAAATGAAACGCTATGCAGCGCAGCTTGATGTGGCAGACGTAGGAACTGTTATTCAGGTTGCCGATGGAATTGCACGTATTCACGGATTACAGAACGCTATGCAGGGTGAGCTTTTAGAGTTCCCTGGCGAAGTTTACGGCATGGTCTTAAACCTTGAGGAAGACAACGTTGGTTGTGTACTTCTTGGCAACGATAAGAATATCAACGAAGGCGACCAGGTTAAAACAACAGGTCGTGTAGTTGAGGTTCCAGTTGGAAACGCTATGCTTGGACGTGTAGTTAACGCACTTGGACAGCCTATCGACGGCAAGGGACCTATCGAAACATCAAAGTTCCGTCCTATCGAGCGTGTAGCTTCAGGTGTTATCTCTCGTAAATCCGTAGATACTCCGCTGCAGACAGGTATCAAAGCTATCGACTCCATGATTCCAATCGGACGTGGACAGCGTGAGCTTATTATCGGTGATAGACAGACAGGTAAAACTGCTATCGCAATCGATACAATCATCAATCAAAAGGGACAAGGCGTAAAATGTATTTACGTTGCAATTGGCCAAAAGGCATCAACAGTTGCAGCCCTTGTTAAAACATTAGAAGAATATGGTGCTATGGCCTGGACAACAGTAGTTGCTGCTACAGCATCAGAGCTTGCACCTTTACAGTATATCGCGCCTTATTCAGGCTGTGCTATCGGTGAAGAGTGGATGGAGAACGGTGAAGATGTACTTATCATCTATGATGATTTAAGCAAGCATGCTACTGCATACCGTACACTTTCATTACTTCTTCGTCGTCCACCAGGACGTGAGGCATACCCAGGTGATGTATTCTACCTGCACTCAAGACTTCTTGAGCGTGCAGCTAGACTTTCAGACAAGCTTGGAGGAGGTTCTCTTACAGCACTTCCAATCATTGAGACACAGGCAGGCGATGTATC
>DBWZ01000086.1:0-47311 GCA_002309345.1 Pseudobutyrivibrio sp. UBA1225 | reverse complement strand
CTTGATGCAGATACAGCTGAAAAGCTTGCACAAGGTGAAAGAATCAAAGAGATGTTAAAGCAACCACAGTACGCTCCAATGCCAGTTGAATATCAGATTATGATCATCTACGCAGCTACTAAGAAGTATCTGCTAGATATCCCAACAGCTGACGTTCTCCCATTCGAAAAGGCATTGTTTGATCTTGTTGATACCAAGTATCCAGAGCTTCCAGAGTCAATCAGAACAAACAAGGTTCTCGAAGATGACATGGAAGAAAAGCTAATCAAGGCTATCGAGGAGTGTAAAAAGAGCTACAAGTAAGGAGGGTGATCTGTTATGGCCTCAATGAGAGACATAAAAAGAAGAAAACAGAGTGTAACTAGCACTCAGCAGATCACTAAGGCGATGAAGCTTGTATCTACCGTAAAGCTTCAAAAGGCTAGAGCAAAGGCAGAGCAAACTACGCCTTATTTCAACGCTATGTATGATACGATTTGTAGCATGCTCGCCAAAGCCGGTTCAGTAAACAACAAATACCTTTCAGACAACGGTTCAAATAAGATTGGAGTGATTGTCATTTCATCTAACCGAGGTCTTGCAGGTGGTTACAATTCAAACATTGTAAAGATGATTACTGGTGCCGAAAT
This sequence comes from Pseudobutyrivibrio sp. UBA1225, assembly GCA_002309345.1. Classification (GTDB taxonomy): domain Bacteria; phylum Bacillota; class Clostridia; order Lachnospirales; family Lachnospiraceae; genus Pseudobutyrivibrio. The sequence continues at coordinate 46,682 of DBWZ01000086.1, read as the reverse complement.
GAAGCCAGATGACGTAAAGCTTTATGTAATAGGACATAAGGGTGGTGAAAGCCTTATCCACAAGGGATATGAGGTGGCAAAGGACTATTCTCCAGTAATGGAGGCACCAACCTACGCAGATGCTATGGGCATCTGTGAAGACGTTCTTGAGGCTTATGTAAATGGGGAAATCGGACAGATTTACCTCGTATACACGCACTTCAAAAATACAGTTAGCCAGATTCCAACGCTTATGAAATTGCTTCCAGCAGAAATAGCAGAAGAGGATGTTGAGTCAGCCAAGGCAACCTCCGCAGAGGCTCTTATGAACTTTGAGCCAAACGAGGAAGAGGCTTTAGAGCTCATTATTCCAAAGTATGTTACTTCACTTGTGTACGGTGCGCTAGTCGAGGCTGTTGCCTCAGAAAACGGCGCCAGAATGCAGGCTATGGATTCAGCAACAAATAACGCCGAGGATATCATTAGTGATCTATCATTAAAATACAATCGTGCCCGCCAGGGATCAATTACTCAGGAATTGACCGAGATTATCGCTGGTGCGGAAGCGCTAAGTTAGGAGAGTGAAAAATGGCAAATAATATAGGTAAAATCACTCAGATTATCGGTGCCGTACTTGACGTAAGCTTTGCTAATAGCGAGCTTCCAGAAATCAATGATGCCCTTGAAATTACCAGAGAGGGCGGAGAGAGACTGGTTGTCGAGGTTGCACAGCATTTGGGTGACGATACAGTTCGATGCATTGCCATGGGTCCAACAGACGGTTTAGTACGTGGAATGGATGTAGTTGCCACAGGAGCACCAATCACAGTTCCTGTTGGTGAGGCTACTCTTGGTCGAATTTTCAACGTACTGGGTGAGCCAATCGATGAGCAGCCAGCACCAGAGGGTGTTGAGCACAGCCCAATCCACAGAAAGGCTCCAACCTTCGAGGAACAGGCGACATCAACAGAAATGCTTGAAACAGGTATCAAGGTCGTTGACCTTCTTTGCCCTTACCAGAAGGGTGGTAAAATCGGATTGTTCGGTGGTGCCGGCGTAGGTAAGACCGTACTTATCCAGGAGCTGATTCACAACATCGCCACAGAGCACGGTGGATATTCTGTATTCACAGGTGTAGGTGAGCGTACTCGTGAGGGTAATGACCTTTACTATGAAATGAAGGAATCAGGTGTTATCGACAAAACCTGCATGGTTTTCGGTCAGATGAACGAGCCACCTGGAGCTAGAATGAGAGTTGGTCTTACAGGACTTACAATGGCTGAGTACTTCAGAGATAAGGGTGGAAAGGACGTACTTCTTTTCATCGACAATATCTTCCGTTTTACTCAGGCTGGTTCCGAGGTTTCGGCTTTGCTTGGTCGTATGCCTTCAGCCGTTGGNNCAGCCAACACTTCAGACAGAGATGGGCGCTCTCCAGGAGCGTATAACATCTACAAAGAACGGTTCTATCACATCGGTTCAGGCCGTATACGTGCCAGCCGATGACTTGACAGACCCTGCTCCAGCTACAACATTCGCACACTTGGATGCCACCACAGTTCTTGAGCGTTCTATCGCCGAGCTTGGTATCTATCCAGCGGTAGACCCACTTGGTTCTACATCTCGTATTCTTGATCCACGTATAGTAGGTCAGGAGCACTTCGAGGTGGCACGTGGTGTACAGGAGATTCTTCAGAAATACAAAGAATTACAGGATATCATCGCTATCCTTGGTATGGACGAGCTTTCAGAGGAGGACAAGCTTGTAGTTAACCGTGCTCGTAAGATTCAGAGATTCTTGTCACAACCATTCTTCGTTGCCGGTCAGTTTACTGGTCTCGAAGGAAAGTATGTGCCGATCGCTGAGACCGTACGAGGCTTCAAGGAAATCCTCGAAGGAAAGCACGATGACATTCCAGAGAGCTACTTCCTAAATTCAGGTACAATCGACGAGGTTCGTGCCAAGATGAACGCAAAGTAGGAGGTGGCAAATGGCAGATAACACCTTTAAAGTATCAATCATAACTCCAGAGCGCACCTTCTACGAAGGTGACGCCACTATGGTTGAATTTAATACAGTCGAAGGAGAAATAGGTGTGTATCCGAAGCACATCCCTTTGACTACTGTTATTGCGCCGGGCATTTGCACAATCCATGAGGCAGAAAGTGAAAAGCGCGCTGCTATCCACGCAGGTCTTGCAACTGTTCTGCCTGATGCGGTAACTATACTTGCAGAGATTGCTGAGTGGCCAGATGAGATTGATGTTGAAAGAGCCCGCAGCGCCGAGGACAGAGCTAGGGAGCGCTTGGCAAGCAAGGACGAGGGCATAGACTTGCTGAGAGCAGAGATAGCTCTAAAGAAAGCATTAGTAAGACAGGACATTAAAGCTTAGTATTAAATTTTTGTACGGGGATGGTAAACTATGATAGATGCTGATACAAAACGAGATATCGAAGATCTCAAAAGACAACTAAAAACTTTAGAGGACGAAGAAGCTCAGTTGCTTAGAGAGCTAGAGACTTGTCGTGCGCGGAAAACAGAAATCAAAGACAAACTCAAAGTGCTAAGTAATGACGATAAGTACCAGGAGGATATGCTGGCTATGGTCTATCAGCAACGTCATGGGAACAAGTCCAAGAAGAAAGATTCATAAATGTAATTATTGCAGGAGGCACCGCTTAGGCGGTGCCTTTTTTATGTTACTAACAACCGTTAGATGGAATGAAAAGACCGTTAGATGGTTTAGAGAAGAAAAATTCGTTGTAGATGCTAGTATTATCTTGTCTTCAAAGGGAGAAGATAAACTGAGAAAAAATTAGAGAAAAGGAGAAACAGAATGGAAAACACAATGATGAAATTAAAAGACTTGCGAAAAACCTATTATACGAAAAATAGTGATGTGAAATACGAGGCATTAAAGGGCATCGTATTTGATGCAAAGGAGGGTGATTTTATCGCTATTATGGGTGAATCTGGTTCAGGAAAAACAACTACATTAAATATCATCGCATCCTTAGATACACCGACAAGTGGAGAGGTGGTAATTGGAGGCGTTGATATTTCAAAAATGAATAACAAAGATATTTGTAAATTCAGACGAGAGAATCTTGGGTTTGTATTTCAAGACTTTAACCTTTTGAACTATTTTACAGTAAAGGACAATATCGCATTTCCGTTGGTTCTTCTTAATAAGAACAAAAAGGATATTGATGAAAAGGTTAGCGAGTTGGCAAAAAAGACGGGAATCACAAAGCTTTTAGATAAGTATCCTTATGAGATATCAGGTGGAGAAAAACAAAGAACAGCAGTGGCAAGAGCCTTAGTATGTGAGCCACAACTTGTCCTTGCAGATGAACCAACAGGAGCTTTAGATTCAAAAAATTCAGAGCAGATAATGGAGCTATTTAAGACATTTAATGAATTAGGTCAAACGATAATAATGGTTACTCACAGTATTAAATCAGCATCTAAAGCGAAGAAGGTATTATTCCTTAAGGATGGTATGATTGGTAACACACTAAATAAGGATGAGCGTGATGATGAAGAGTTTGAAGAAGAGATAGCAAACTTTTTATATAACAATGGAAAGTAGGTGATATATTTATGAAGCAAACATTTTGGGCGAAAATAGCATTTAAAAATATTTTTGAAAACAAAAAATTTCACCTTGCAAATTTAATTGTTAGCATTTTTACGGTTACAACACTTTATCTATATGTATTTATGACTACTAATCCAGGTCTAAAAAATGCAACTGGATACTCAGTATTATTATTTATCTTATATATGGGATGCTTCTTTTTATCAGTTGTAACATTAGTGTTTAAATCGTACACAAACAAGATATTCATAAAGCGAAGAAACAAGGAATTAGGGTTATATGCGGTTTGGGGGTTGGAATCAAAACATATAAATAGCATTCTTTCCTTTGAAGCATTATATATGTATCTAGCATCTGTAGGATTAGGCTTGATAATAGGTGTTATATCACAAAGATTTATATATGAAACCCTGTTTTCTTTGATGAAATGTAATGCAAAATATCAAGCGGGATTTATGTTTTCTAATCTCTGGATAACAATGATTATTATCTTTGTTATAGATTTTTTAATTCTTTTGAAGAATATGAAAACAATTAAAAAACAACAGGTAATCACCTTGTTAAAGGAAGAGGATTCTAACAAGGTTGTAAAGAAATTAAAGGATACAGATATTATAAAAGGAATAATTGGAATGGCCATGATTGTAGGAGTATATATTTATGTTAATACAATTGATGATTTTTTAAATAGTATTTCAACTATATTTGTAGCTCTTATAATACTCTTCATAGGAAGTTACTTGACCATAGCTTGTTTTATAGTAATGATAGAGTTTTTCTTGAAAAAGAAGGATGGTATTTACTACAAAAACAGGTTTTTCACAACTATAGCAAAGCTTATTTCAAAAACGAAGAATAACGCATTGTCATTGGCAGTAATCAATATTTTATTTACCTGTGTTGTATTAGGTGCATCTACAACGATCGCGTTATATTTGGGCACAGATAGGCAGGCTAGTGAAGCGTATAAAGTAGACGGAGAAATAGGCACAACAAATAGAGAAAATCTTGAAAAAATTGAAGAAGCAATTCATGGAGCAGCTGAAGAGATAGGAGTCAAAGTAGAATCAATACAATCATGTGATTCGTTTGGGTTTCCAACATTATTTGACGAAGTAAACGGTGTCTTTTCATATGATGTAAAAGCAACAAAGCCGTTGCCAGAATTAGTGAGATTTATAGATTTAGAAGATTTTAACAAAAATGAAAATACAAATTTAACACTAGAAGATAATGAAACATTTTTTATAACTGATGCAGATATTAAAGTTGATTTACTTGATAATTTAGATGTGCATGGAAAGAGATTAAAAGTAAAAAAAGTATTGCAAGGACCAATCTTTATCGATATAGATAATATAAAGTATATGTATACATATACTGTTGTAGTAAAAGACTTTAAAGCATTAGAAGATATAGAGCAATACATAAATAATATAGGAATTAATAGAAAAATATCCCATACCATTAGCTACAACATATCAGGAAATAGGAGCGACGAAGAAAAGATAGAGAAAATTTTGGAGAAAAAAATAAATAACATAGGTTCAATAAGTTATTTTGCTACTAATACAATCGAAAGAAAAGCTCGGTACGAACGAAATGCTATTTTCTTGTTTTTAGGAGCATTTATCAGTTTGATTTTTGTAATGTACATGATTTTCATCATGTATTACAAGCAGATTCAGGAAGCTGTAGATGACGTTGGAAATGTAAAAATAATGCAAAAGATTGGTATGAGCGCTGCTGAAGTCAAAAAAAGTATTATGGCTGAAAATGGAATACTGTTCTTTATTCCAATAGGAATAGCGTTTATACATGTAGTGGCTTGTTATAAGATTATTTGTGATATTTTAAAGCTATTTATGCTTACAGATATGGATTTTGCACGCATTTGCATCATTGTTTTTTCTTTAGCAATATTTATCGCATATACGATAATGTACAGTGGAGCATATAAGGTTTATACAAATATAGTTTTAAGAGAGAATAAATAATAAATTAAAGGATGTTCTATTGAAGGATTAATAGTCTTTCAATAGGCATTCTTTTTTTGTCAAAAAATAGAAGCTAGAATAAATTGCTACAAATGTGATTGTGGGGAGAACAGGCCACAAACTTTGACTTTGTGGTATAAAACTGATATCATTTTTCACAGAACTTCGCGTGATTGTATTAGACAAGAACTAGTGCAGTGAAGTTATTATAAAACACGTAGAATTGCTTAAATACGAGGAATAATAGCTTTGGAAAAAACTACAATTGGAATCTGTGATGATGAAATACAAATATGCAAGATAACAGAAAAAAAGCTACTTGAAATACTTAACAATTTATATGGAGATGATGACGAATACTTTGAGATAAAGCTATATGATAATGCTTCCGAATTATTAGATGATATTCCAGATATTGATATAGTTTTTTTAGACATTGAAATGCCAGAAATGGATGGTCTCGAGGCTGGAAAAATTATTTTTGAAAAGAATCAAGACTGTAGAATCATAATGGCTACCAGTAATGAGAAAAGATATAGCGAAGCATTTAAAATAAATGCTCACAGATATATTAACAAGCCCCTGCAGGATGAGGATATCGAAGAAGCATTGGTATCAGCTATTAATAAAACTGTTGGCAATAGTACAATAGAAGTATTTCAAAATAGAATTAAATATAATATTACTCAAAATGAAATATTATATATTCAAGCTTATAATGGATACGTGGAAGTATATACATTAAATAACGTATTTACGAAGAATGTTTCACTAGATCAAATTGAGACTGAACTGGATTCAAGGTTATTTTTTAGAATACATAGGCAATATATAGTGGGACTAAAGTATGTTGCATGCGTTGTTAAGAATGAAATAGAGCTTAATAACGGAGAGAAATTAACTATATCAAGACGAAATACATTAAAGTTTCAACAGGCGTATGTTGAATATGATTTAAATTTTGGGGGCTGAAATGGATATAGTATTAATGTTGTTGGCCTATGTGTTTACTATGATTGAATACTTATGGCTATTGCGTTGCTTTCACATTGAAGGAAAAAAGTATTACTATATAGCCGTTGGCTTGTTGATTTTAATACTTGTTGGATTTCTTTGTCCCAAGGAGATTGGAGTGGGATATGAGGAGTATGTAGCTATAAGGGCTGCTTTTGTTTTTCTTATTCTTATGATTGATAAAAAAAAAATATTTCCTAGGATTGAAAGTGCATTTTTGGTAGCAATTATGAAAGATTGTCTCCTTCTTGCAGTGGAGACATGGGTTCCCAAAGAATTATTTATAAAAGCAGCTAGTAATCACTTAAATACATTTATTGGTTGTGCAATTGAATGTACAATTATTATAATGTTAGGCTCATTTTTAAGTGTTTTGATTAATTTTTTAAACAAAACAACAATAGTGAAGGTAGGTAGCGTTCTAGATTACATAATTGTAGTAGGTAGTTTTGAGATTTTTATGTGTATTTGGCGAGTAAATTACACCTTGATTTTTAATGGTGAGAATCCGTCATTTAAAGTTAAAGCTAGCACTAGTTTCGCTGCACTAGCTTTATTACTCCTAGAAATAAATATTTTATACAAAAAATGGTTGGCCAATAGAATTCAAAAATATGCTAAAGCTGAGCACGAGCTATATGAGACGCAAAGGAATTACTACAACTCACTCCTTGAAAAAGAATCTGATACAAAGAAATACAGACATGACATGAATAACCATATGATATGTATCAAATCTCTTTTGGATGAAGGAAAATACGAGGATCTTCAGAACTATATTGATAATTTGTATGATTACACAAACTTTCTTGTAAACAAGTCACAAAAGACAGGAAATAGTATTATAGATGCTCTTACAAACTATTATGCAGATAGCATGGATAAGGATGTTGAATTTAAACTTAAAGGAATGATTGTAAAGCCTATTGATATAGATGAAATATCTCTTTCATCAATCTATTCAAATATGTTGGTGAATGCAATAGAAGCTCAAACTCACATTCCCCCTCAAAAAGAAAGATATATACATGTTTCACTAAAAGAGGGAGATAAGTTTGCTCAACTTATTGTGAGAAATGCTATGGAAAATGAATCAATAGCAAACTTGGAGCAAATAGAGACAACAAAGCTAGATAAAGAAAACCACGGATTTGGTTTAGCGAATATCAAGAAAAATGTAGTTGAACATAATGGCAGTTTGATTATCGAAGCCGAGGATTATGAATTTTGCATAAAGGCAACGCTACCATTGGTCGTTAATAAATAAAAAAGTATTTCTTAGGAAAATCAAAACCCATTGTATAGTCATATGATGAATAAAATTTAAAAATTGGGGGCTGAAATGGATATTGCAAGAATGATTATAACTTATATGTTTACAATGGCATCATATCTATGGCTTTTGCGTTGTTTCAATATAAGGTTAAAAAGAGTTTTCCTGATACTATGTGGATTATTGATGGTTATAATCACTGGAGCAGTTTGTCCTGATGAACTAGGGGTGGGAAAAGAATCCTATATTTCTATACGGCTAGCTTTCTTTATTCTTTTTTTTATGATTGATAAGAAAAAAATTCTTTCCAAATTAGAAAGTGCCTTTTGGGTTGCAATTATAAAAGATTGCATACTTTTATCTGTAGAGATATGGATTCCAAAAGAGCTAGTTGATCAATTTTATAATAATGATAGAGTTTTCTTTATATATATAGCATGTGAATTCTTATTCATTATAATAATAGGGTTTGTTTTAGAACTCGGAATTAAGTTACTCAATCAAGAAAAAATTTTAAAAGCGGGAAAAGCATTAGACTATATAATTGTTATTGGAAGTTTTACAATCTTTGCATGCATATGGTTTGTTTATAAGAAAATTATCGATGGTGAAGTCACAGAACTAAGAATTAAGGTTCGTGCATGTTTCGCGGCAATAGCACTATTACTTTTAGAAATAAATATTTTATACAAAAAATGGTTGGCTAATAGAATTCAAAAATATGCTAAAGCTGAGCACGAGCTATATGAGACACAAAGGAATTACTATAACTCACTCCTTGAAAAAGAATCTGATACAAAGAAATACAGACATGACATGAATAACCATATGATATGTATAAAATCTCTTTTGGATGAAGGAAAATACGAGGATCTTCAGAACTATATTGATAATTTGTATGATTACACAAACTTTCTTGTAAACAAGTCACAAAAGACTGGAAATAGTATTCTAGATGCTCTTACAAACTATTATGCTGATAGCATGGACAAGGATGTTGAATTTAAACTTAAAGGTATGATTGCCAAGCCTATTGATATAGATGAAATATCTCTTTCATCAATCTATTCAAACATGTTGGTGAATGCAATAGAAGCTCAAACTCACATTCCCCCTCAAAAAGAAAGATATATACATGTTTCACTAAAAGAGGGAGATAAGTTTGCACAGCTAATAGTGAGAAATGCTATGGAGAATGAATCCATAGCAAACTTGGAGCAAATAGAGACAACAAAGCTAGATAAAGAAAACCACGGATTTGGTTTAGTGAATATCAAGAAAAATGTAGCTGAACATAATGGAAGTTTGATTATCGAAGCCGAGGATTATGAATTTTGCATAAAGGCAACGCTACCCTTAGTTGCCAATCAATGTTAGGTTAAAGGTGGGGTTTGTTACGTTAATTTATTAGCGTGTCAAACCCTTTTGCTATTCACTCCTGATATATTACTATTCACTCTATTTTTTAAAATGAATGATTATATGAGTATAATTAAATCATAAGCTGTGGGGCAGAAAATTATATAAAGGAGGGTAATATTATGCCAACTACTCTTGGAATTGGCGGAGGCTATTAATAGAATGGAGGTGTTTCTATTAAAGTAGCAGAGCAAGAAGAATTAGTTTTTAAATATAACAGAAGTGAAATTATACAGCAGGATTATTTATACGAAAAGCTAGTTCAAATCAAAGAAGAAAACAAAAAGCAAGATATATTGGTTGTTGTTAATCAAAACGATTATCAAGTGTTTTATTATGCAGATACAAACGAGGCGTATGAAACGCTGAAAGTTTGGCCGGCTTTTAGATGGAGGGTAGAAGCCGGATGGGAGGAAATAGAAAGCAAGATACGAGAATATGATACTTATTTGGAAAAAAAAGGATATCAAAATAAAGATAATAAGTATTGTAATATAAAACAGATAATAGTCGAAGATGATTACTTAATAATTGATATATTTGCAAAAAAAGAAAAGAAAAAAGTAGAGGGCTCTTACAAAAAATAGTAAGGGCTCTTTATTTTTATTATAATAAATATGAATGAGATGAAGTTAGGGTATAGAGATTCTATATTAAAGAAAAGGTCAATAAAGCTTGAAAATTAGGGCTTTTTTGAGGGTGCATGTGTTGTATCAGATTCAAAAATATGGTATATTTTTTAAGAAAATAGTCATATAGGGCAACATGGAGGAATTACTAAAAATGCCGAATGTCGTAAGATTCTTTTTAGTACTTTATATATGGGCGATTTTTGAATTAGTTAATGTAAAGGTACTTTTTAAGCATGTGCTATTTTTAAAGCGTAAAAAAGAAGATGCTATTAAATGCGTAAGCAAAGCACTGCTCTTTATAATAATTATAGCCATATATGGTTATTTTTCATGGAATAGAAATATGATAGGAGTAATGCTATTTATCCCCTTGATATTTTTAAAATCCTCGATTTTAATGACTAGTTATTATCAGATTAATGCAAAACATGTTGCCTTTGCAGCTTTTTTTGTGGAACTCGTTTCATTTGCAGGTTGTAATGTTAGAATTCTAACTCCTTTTTTTCATTGGAAAGATAATTTAATTAATGGTTATGTATATGAGATATTGGGAGAGATAGTATTATTTATATTAGTTTTCTTATTAATAATGCTTAAGAAAAAAAATATTATTCAGTTTTGGATTGCGGATTTACCAGTAATAGATTTTGTAGTATTTACAGTATTATTGTTTTCAATTTCTGTGTGGGAAACCGTTGCATTTTTAAGTGAAAAATGGCCGATTAGATTATATTTGTTCTATGTTGCTATTATATTATGTACACTTGTAACTATTATTAGAACTATGATTATTACACGAAATAACAACTCTTTGACTGATTTTAATAATTTACTTGAAGAACAAATGAAACAAGCAACTGATTATTATAATCAGTTGATAGAACAAGAAAATCAGACCAAGAAATTTAGGCACGACATAAAGAATCTTTTAATTGCCTTACATAGCATGATTCGTGAAGAACAAAATGAAAAGGCACTCAAGTATATAGAGGATTTAAATGAGGTTTGTGATCAGTTAAGACCTAAATATGATACGGGAAACTTTATAGCTGATGCCATATTAAACACAAAGGAAACAAAAGCCGAAAAGTTTAATACGAAGATCAGTTTTGAGGGGGCTATACCCGCGGAAAGAATAAAAGATGTTGATATGGTAATAGTTCTTTCCAATATGTTGGATAATGCTATTGAGGCATGTTCTAAAATAGATGGGGAAAAGACAATATCTATAAAATCTGCTTTAAGAAAGTCAGCGTGGGTTTTAAATGTTATGAATCCAAGTCCACCAGTAAAAGTGGCAAATAATCACATAGAAACAACGAAAGACGAAAAGGAGATACATGGATTTGGACTATCTAATATAGAACGTGCAGCTAAGAGATATGAAGGCAATATGAAATTAAGCTATGAAAATGGAACCTTCAAATCCGTAGTATCATTTATGTTAAATTAATGGGGGAAAGCAATGATAAATATAGCTATATGTGATGACTCAAGTTACATAAGAAAGAAAAATCTTGATATAATCACTAAGTATTCTATTCAAAAAGACTTAGATTGTAATATAGAACAATTTGAAAGCGGAGAAGAATTACTAGAGCGGATAGATGACTTTGAATTGGTTTTTTTAGATTATCAATTTGAAGACAAAGGCGCTGATGGAATGGTTATAGCTAGGGAGATTAGAAAGAGGAATGCAGAGGTTACAATTGTTTTCTTGTCAAGTTATACTAATGTAGTATTTGAAACATTTGAGGTAAGAACTTTTAGATTTATAGACAAGCCGCTAACGGACGAAAAGCTAAATAGTGTAATGGATGCTTTCTTGGAGAGCATAAAAAAGGATAATTCAATTTGCATAAAATCCTATGGCGAGAAACGCTATATTAAGGTTAGCCAGATATCCTTTGTTGAGGGGGATGGAAAATACTGCAAGATTCATTTAATAAACAAAAAGGAGCCTATAGATTGCGTTGAAACTCTATCGGCAGTCGAAGAAAAAATTGACTCTAATGATTTTTTTAGATGTCATAAATCCTTCTTAATAAATCTGAAGTATGTCGATTCATTTACGCATTCAGATTTGGTAATGCAGGATGAAGCCTTGATAGCAATCAGCAGACAAAAATACAAGCAATTTAGTGAAGTTTATGCAGAGTATATGGCAAAATAGAATATCTAGAATCCACAAAACAGGAGTGAATGAAGAATCACTTCTGTTTTTTTTGTTTTTACTCCAAGATTAATACCAGTCAAACCATTTTGTGAAACTATCCGTGTAAAGGAAGTAATATATCAATGTAAACAAAAACAAACAACTATTATTTGGAGAACGATATGAGCTTAAAAATTTCGGGTTTATCAAAAGCCTATGGAGAAAAGAAGGCTGTGAACAATATTGATTTTGAGGCAGCTGAGGGAAAAATACTTGGAATTCTTGGTCGAAATGGAGCAGGAAAGACTACAACTATCAAAAGTATTATGGGCATAATCGAACCAGATGAGGGACAAATTACATACGCAGGAAAAGACTTAAAAAAATCAAATATTAAGATTGGTTATCTTCCAGAGGAGAGAGGTCTTTATCTGAATACTAAAGTTAAGGATCAACTGTTGTACTTCGGAACGTTAAATGGTTTGACAGAAAAAGAGTCGACCGCTGAAATATGCAAGAGGCTTAACGAGTTTGGAATTTCCGAATATTCAAAAAGGAAGGTTAAGTCCTTATCTAAAGGGAACAAGCAGAAGATTCAGCTTATAAGCGCAATCCTTCACAAACCAGAGGTCTTGATTTTAGATGAGCCATTTAGTGGTCTTGATCCAGTGAATATAGAGTTGTTCAAAGGTGTTGTAAAGAGATTACGCGACGAAGGAACAACAATACTTTTTTCAAGTCATCGAATGGAGGATGTTGAAGAGCTCTGTGATCATATAGTAATGATAAAAGAGGGCGAAGTTATTGAGGATGATACAGTTGACGGATTGATTAAGAAGTATTCAAGGGATGATGAAGTCGAAATCAAGACGGATGGAAATATAGAAGAATTAATAGATAAGAACAATCTACAAATTGTATCAATAGACTTTGGCACATATACAGTTCGTTTTGAGGATAAAGAGGATTTAAACAAACTGTATAAGGACATATTGGACGAAGGAATCGAAGTAGAAAAGATTTCTAATAAAAAAGTAGATATGCAAACAATTTTCTTAAAGGAGCTTGGTGACAATGAATAGTAAGGTATTTAAAGTAACGCGATTTACATATAACCAGATTCTTACATCGAAGTGGTATTTAATATCCACAATAGTTGGATTGATAGGCATTATAGCATCGCTAAACTTAAATAATATTTATAAGAGTTTTTTAGGAGAAGACGCAGGTGAAGTGCAAATAGCAATGGCGCAGGACGATTTGAGAGGAACCATACCATTGATAGTTGTGGTGGTATTATTCATGCTGATTTTAATCTATGGAGCAAATATCGCAAATTCGGTGATTGAGGAAAAGAGTTCTAGAATAATTGAAACATTGCTTTGTTATGTTAAACCGTTGGAACTTCTTTCTGGAAAAATTTTTGGATATATGATAGCGGTCGTGCAGCAGTTAGCATTTTGGGGTGTGATTCGAGTTGTGGGATCTTTGTTTATCAAACAACCAGAGAGTGGAATTAAATTGTCGGATTATATCAGCGGGCCAGCAATGATACTTATCGTAGCATCAATTGTTCTAGGTTTTATGATGTATGCATATGCATTTGCAGCACTATCTTCATATACAGATAATTCTCAAGATACTACACAGTTAGTTTTGCCAGTGATACTAATGATGTTAATTGTTTATTTCGTTGGAATGGCGCAATTACGTGGCTTGTCTAGTCCGGCATTAACAGTCATTACATATTTACCTTTTGCATTACCGATATTGGGACTTACCATAAATGATTTGCAGACAATTACACTAGGCACATCATTAATCATAGTGGGAATTCAGGTGGCTGAAGTAATTCTTGTGAGTATTATGTGTAGCAAGATTTACAGAAGAGGCGTTGTTAGTTATGGAATCAAGAAAAGAAAACTCTGGAAGGCAAGAACAGAATAGTGCTGTAGTGGTTGGTGCTTATAGTACTATCGGAATAGAATTGATTCCGTTGTTGGCGCAAAAATATTCAAACATAGTGCTTACAGAGTCAGGAAATAATTATGAGTTGCTTATTCAGAAGGTAGAAGAGTGGAAAGAAAAGCAAAAAGAAGTATTGTTTGAATGTATAAATATGGATGTTCTAAATGCTAAAGATTTAACCAAATTATCTAAAGCATTAGAGACCAAGAAGGTTACTTCGTTTGTTTATCTTGCGGGAGTCAATATTTTGAAACCTGCGATTGAAATGGGAGAAAGCGATTGGGATTTAATAATGGATATAAATCTCAAGGGATTTTTTCTTACATCTAAAATAATAGCAAAACGAATGTTGACCTTTGACGGAGGAAGTATTTTAGGAATTGCTTCGCAGCACGGGGTTGTGGCAAATATTGATAGAGCGCCGTATTGTGCTAGTAAGGCTGGATTAATACATTTGGCAAAGGAATTAGCACTAGAGTGGGCCAAGTATAAGATTCGAGTGAATATAGTATCACCTACATTTATCGAATCCCAAAAAAATAGCGATATTTTAGAAAGTTCAAAAGGCAAAAAGGAGTATTTATCCAAAATACCCCTTAGAGAATATGCAAAACCAATTGATGTATGTAATGCGATTATGTATTTAGAATCAGATGGTGCATCAATTGTAACAGGACAAAACATGATATTAGATGGGGGATGGACGATTTGCTAAATCTTAAAGAAAAAATAGAAGAATTATTATATGTAAATATAAATTACAAAAGTGGTCTTTATACATTTGATAATCCAACAGTATTTGAGGATATTCCAGAAGAAATAGTTGTGAATGTACCGTTTTATTATTCGGAAAATTCGTTTGAGGAATTAGCAGAAACAATTGGATATGAAGACGACAAGTACATATACATTCCATTGAAAAAAGGGATTGGAAATCTAGCAAAGAATTTAGCAAAAGTATTAATGGAAGAATACGATAAAATTGTTTTCCTACAAGAAGAATCTGTTGCAGCTAAAGGATATTTAAATGATAACGCAGGAATAATTGTTATTAGCTCAGGAAATCAATTATTAAATCCTACAGGTATTAAAGAGGCTGGGGAAGATGATGTGCTTAAAGAATTAAGTAGTATTCCAGCAGATGTAGATGAAGGATATAATTCGGCAATGCAAAATGGATTTATTGCCATGATGACTGGAAACTATCCGCCAGGATTAGATAATACTTTGGCTAAGCACGTTCTACTTAAAGATAATAATTTAAAAAATATTAATGATTACGTTGATATGAATGGAGCAGTTGTTTGTGAAAACGAAAAGAGTATTGATAAAGAAGCAATTCAACATATTCATACAATGACAGATAAAGAGCTATTTATTGATAGCAAAATAGAAGGATCAAAACATCACATCTGCACATATGCAGAGTATGTAGAGTTGAGAGAGAACAATCAATTAAGTGAACAAATCACATATTATTTGAAGATTGAAAATAAAAAAGATTTAAATGCTTTTTCAAATGATTTAGATGAATATTTAAAAACAGGTTTAGTAGATATATATGACAAAAAAATAGTTGATGCATGTAGATGGACAGGAAATTGTTCTTTAAAACAGTTGAAAAGATATAAGATTGCGAACAATAAAATTTATCCTTGTTTTACGTCAGACGTATCAATTGGTTCGGTGGATATGGATAGAGAACAGCGAATTATCGAAGCAAGTAGGATATACGATAAAGGGCTATCGATGGTAAGCGGAGCGGCTAAATGCGCATGTCTTCCAGCTGGAATCTCTAGACAAGAGTACATAAGCTTTATGGAAAACTATCCAATGATTTCAGATTATATCTTGCAGAATCAACTGACTAGCTACATGAAGAGAAATGGGCATACGTGTAGAAAAGTAAGAAGTGTTAGATTCTCAACTGGAGACAGAAGGCTTATTTATCCTAAGTCTTGCGTTAATAGAAAATCTATCAATGTATTTAACGATGGGGATAAATATTATTACTTCGATCTTAAAACAGGAAAGCTCTTAAAGATAGAAGAGAAATTTGTTTTTCTACTAGAAGGAAAGGCAAATGGAGAAAGTGAAGCTTCTATGGCTGAAGAAATGGCAAATTACTTTTCTGTGGATGTAGGTATAGCAAGTGAACTAGTAGATCAAGGACTGGGGTTATTGAAAGCGGGTGGAATAATTGAATAAATATTATGGCTTCTTTGATGGAATAAAAAACTTATATGATGGAAAAATTATTGAATGTGGATTATATGATGATATTTTTTCCAACGTATATAATGCTCTAGCGGGCAATGAAGAGATTAAGGAATTGTATGCAGAGAATGGTTTTTGCGTCGGCAAAAATATATTAGAAATAGCAGCAGGTGATGGAAGCAATTATATGATTCCGCTTGCTCAAAAAGGATTTAATGTAGATGGCGTAGAAATCTCAGAATCTATGATTGATAGATTTAATGAGAATGTTAGTAAATTGCCACAACGCATTAAGAAGAAACTGAACATGATTCAAGCAGATATTTTTGATTATGAAACAGATAAAAAATATGATCTGATAACAATACCATCCACAACGATTTGTTTGTTATCAGATGATGTAGAAAGGTTAGAGAATTTGTTCGACAAAATATATAGTTGGCTAACTCCTAATGGAAGGTTGATGTTTGATTATCGAACAGATCAAGTTACGGAGAGACTTTATGCTTCAAACATACTAACAAACACGAATCTTGAAGATAAATACTACATTGTGCTTCAAGAATTCAATAATTTTGTGCCTGAAAAATCAATTGTAAACATGTATGTTGAAAAGGCTGATGGCTCTAAATATTTAGCATGTTCTGAGAAGAAGATAATTACAGAAAAATTTGTTGATTCAGTAATAGAGAAGACCTGTTTTAAAAAGCATTATACATATCATGTTAAAGAAGGTGATATAACGATAGATGTATGTGTTTTAAATAAAGAGGAAGTAGCATAATGAGTAAATCAGTTTGGTATCCATTAAGCAGACCAGAAGAAGATAAGATAAAAATTGGGAAGGCACAGGGAATACATTTATATGACACTCGTAACAAAGAATATATTGATGCCAACAGTGGTCTCTGGAATGTGCCATTAGGATATAGCAATGAAGCAATCAAAGCTGTCTTAAGAGAACAAGTAGAAAAGTTTAGTTATGTAAATCCTTGTGAATGTGAGTCCGAAGCTTCAGAAGAGTTAGGCAATCTGTTAAAAGAAATTTTACATGAGGATATAGATAAGATTATATATGCTTGTTCTGGTTCAGAAGCAATAGAAGTTGCCATAAAATTGATACGAAAGTATTCAGATATAAAAGACAAATCTAATGCAAATGGAATAGCAGTCCTACAGCATTCATATCATGGAAGTTACTACGGCTCAATGTCATGTAGTAATTACGATGGAAGTGAACGTAAAGGATATGGACCGTTGCTTAGTGGAATATACGAGCTGAGTCTTCCTTTTGACAAGGATTATGTAACAGTATGTGAAACTAAAGAATGGCGAGCCGAAAAAGAGAAAAAACTCGAAGAGGAATTGGCTGCTTTAAAGGGCAAGATAGCTGGAATAATATTTGAGCCTATCCTAGGTTCTGCTGGAGTTATAAGACTTCCAAAATGGTATGTCAATAAATTGGTCGAATTTGCAAGAAAAAACGATGTGATTATTGTATGCGATGAAATAGCGACTGGATTCTGCAGATCAGGCTCAATGTTTGCTTATGAAAAATATGGCATTAGACCAGACATAATCACGATGTCTAAAGGTATTAATAATGGAACATTACCTTTGGCAGCTATTGGAGTAAGCAAGAAAATTACAAAAGAATTTTCCGATAAGTTTTTATTTCATCTATCTACACAAAACGCAAATGCGTTATGTTGTGCCTCAGCAGTGGCAACAATAAAAGAGCTGATAGATGGAAAATACGTAAATACGGTACAAGAAAAGAGTCAACTATTTAGGAAGAAGTTTGATGATGAAATCGGAAAAACTTTTTCACAAGTGTATAATTTGCGATCCGAGGGAATGATGTTCGCTGTAGAGTTAAGGTCAAAAGATAATGATGAGACATTAGCATTTTATGACTTGTTGAAGATAGTTGAATTAATTAAGAAGAATGGTGTGATTACTGAATGGAGCAGTATAGAAGATTTTTCCACCTGCTTAGTAATGTTTTTACCATATATTATTACAGACAATGAGATAGATGAAATAATACAGAAACTCAAAAAATCTTTACAAAAAATTATCAATTAGAAGAGGAGGAATTATGAACGAAAACGGTGTAAACAAAAAGTCCACATTAAAGTATGAAGAGCTTGAGCAGTCGGAAGAATTTAGCTTCGGAGCCTTGGGGGCAACGACTGTTATAGGGTCAGTATTGTTGGCAGGTGTAATGCTTTTAGTGCATATCTTTTAGTGCATTAAATATAAATGATTAAGGAAAGGAGGAGAAAAAATGGCTGAAACAAACGAAGAAAAGATTGTAGAGAACAGCGAGCAGAATGAAAACGAAGTAAAATTCGAAGAAATGGAACAAGCTGCTGAATATGGCGCTACAGATTTTGCAAAAGGCGCAGCTGTTGGGGTTGCAGTAGGATCACTTGTACTTTTAACTTAAAAGAAAGGAAACGAAAAAAATGGATATCAAGAAAAAATTAGATGAAAAGAAGACTCAGACAAAGTATGAGGAAATGGAACAAGTTGAAGAATATGGCGATGCAAGAGACTTTGTAGAAGGCGCAGCAGCAGGAGCAACAATTGTAGCAGCTGTAGCCACTGTAGTTACTTTAACCTAAGAAATATGTTGAATTATAAGGAGGAAATCTAGTTATGTTAGCAGTTTGTCTTGTGGCTCCTTATGCAGTGGAAATACTTTTGAAAGTATTAGGACAATAATTAAAAAGGAGAAGATTATATTATGTTTGAGAAACAGAAAAAAGACGACTTAAGTAAAGACACAAATACAAAGTTCGAAGAAATGGAGACAGCCGAGGAACTTGGCGATGGTGCATTTATTGCAGGGGCGATTGTTGGCGGAGGTGCAGTAGCGGCCGCAATAGTGATAACCTAGTATTTTGGAGGAAATATGCAGTACAATCATTTAGAAATAGTCAAAATCGAAGCGGATTTATACACTGTAAAAAATACAAATAACAAGTGTTATGTAAAGCTAGGTGCAAGAGAGACTAATTACTTATTTACTTGTTTAGGATTGGAATCAGAAGTTGATGAAAGTGTTGAAGAGTTAAATACTCAAGAAAAAGTTGAGTTATATGGAAAATTTGATGAGTGGGGATTTCTGAATTCTGATAGTGAAGAAAAAAAGAAAACTGATATTACAAAAATTACTATATGTAATTTTAATCCTAATGAATTTTTAGAGAAGGTTCCAAAATTTATAAAGGGGTTGTTCTCCATCAAAGGCGCAATATTGCTCTTAGTTTTAACAATCTGTGTTTTTACCATTATATCTAAGAATGCAGAAATGATATATCAAGGGACAGTAGATTGTATGCATTTTTCGATTGACAAATACATTATTTTTTACTTTATGATGATCATTACTACCATGTTTCATGAATTTGGACATGCCATAACATGTTTTAGACATGGTGGTAAGATTTCATCAATGGGAATAATGCTATTTTTCTTTATGCCATGTTTCTTTTGCGATGTTAGCGACATTTATATGTTTAATAATAGAACAAAAAGTTTTAGTGTCGCAGTTGCAGGTATTTCAGTAAACTATGCTTTTGGAACTATAGGATTTTTGGCATATTATATTCTAAAAACCTTAGGATATGACATTCCATTATTGTTGTTCTACTATTATGCTAATATTGGATTTGTAGCATTTAATTTAATACCATTTGTTAAGTTGGATGGATATTGGATAGCAACAGCACTGTTTGGAGTCGATAATCTGATGGATAAAAGTATTCTTACTTTTTTGACGGGACTATTTAGCCATAAGGAATATCAAGAAATTGAATGCAATTCAAAAAAGAAAGTAATGCTTTTTATATACGGATTTATTGTTTTGGCATTTAGACCGTTTTTCTGGGTAATAAGCGTTCATTCGATTTGTGACTTCTTAGCATCTAAAAATTTGGATAGTGCTTGTGGATTTATAGTCGGCTTCGTATTAATTGCGGTTATAAAGGATGTAGTAACATTATTAAAGAAGTATATAGATATGTATCGTAGTCATAGAAATAGAATCTTACGCATGATATAGATAGGAGGAGAAAATATGCTGTATGCAGGAATAATACGTGCAGTATTTGCAGTTAGTGCAATTACTTTTATTTTATTAAGTAGAAAAAGAAGACTTCAGAAAAGAAAATAAGAATTATATATTTTAAAAGTCCAGTGTTTTATGTAGCACTGGATTTTTATATGTATTGTTAATTAACACGATAAGCTAGAGCGAATGGTAGATATTTGGAGTAAACGGTAAAGAAAAAAGAAATGAACGACGCGAAATAATAGTATTTATACAATATACTGCCAGACAAATAGATATAAAAATAAAATGATATTATGAAATTGATAAATGAACATTGTTTATATAGAAGGAGGTGGCGATATGAGCCGTGCATTGATTATAGCGTGTTTATTTACAACAATAACCTTACTTATACGGGTATCGAAAAAAAAGAATCAGTAAAAAGAAGAGGTGCCACGAATCTGTGACGCCTCTTACCTATATAATTATATGAAGGAGACGCAAGAATGAAAAATAATGAAAAAATTAGATTTAAAGAAGTCTATAGTCAAGGAAAGGTTGCAGTAACTGAGATTATTGTTGACACGGAAACAGGAGTAAACTATTTATTTCATGGCGCAGGCTATGCTGGAGGATTAACTGTACTAGTTGATGAAGAAGGAAAGCCTATAGTAACAAAAGAGAATTAAGCAAGAGGGATATCGCATTTGCGATATCCCTCGTTTTGAAAACTAGTACCTCTTAATCCTATCATCCTCGTCAGTAGTGCTATTATCTATAGCCTTGATGACAACATCATAAGAATAATCAGCATTAACCTGCACTGTCACAGTGTCTCCAACATGCTTCCCACGGATGGCGGCACCAAGTGGAGATTCAATAGAGATAAGTCCCTTTAGGGAGTTGCCGCGAATAGATGTAACAAGCTTGTAAGTCTCTTCGCAATCATCCTCTGGAATATACAAGGTAACAGTATTATTGATTCCAATTTCATCATCGGCGCTGCTGTCATCTACAACCTCGGCGTAGCGAAGCATTTTTTCAAGATAGCGAATACGGCTATCGTTCATGTTTTTAGCACGCTTTGCCTCATGATACTCAAAGTTCTCGGATAAGTCGCCTTGTGCGCGAGTCTCCTTAACTTCTTCTAAAAGCTTTGGTCGTATAACCAACTTTCTCTCATCTATTTCTGCTTGAATCTTATCAATATCGCCTTGTGTTAATCTTTCTCCCATAATTCTATCTAACCTTCTTTCGATACATAAATTACCTGTACATGCGATATTTTAATATGGACCCACTATTTTGTCTAGGCAATAGAAATCAAAAGTGGAAAATGCTATAGTTATAATAGAATTTTTCAGGTAGTAGATTCTACTAGTGATTATTAAGGAGCATAGATAAATGGCAGTATTAAGTAATTACAAGCCAGAGAGGGTATTTCATTATTTTGAGGAGATATGTGGCATCCCACATCCTTCCTATCACGAAGAGCAAATCAGCGCATATTTAGTAGATTTTGCGAAGACTCACGGCTTGGAATACTATCAAGATGATTTGTACAACGTCATCATGATCAAAGAAGCCTCTGAGGGAATGGAAAACGTCGAGCCACTCATCCTTCAGGGCCACATGGATATGGTCGCAGAGCAGGAGCCAGATTGTAAGAAGGACATGCTTACAGAGGGCTTGGACATAGAAGTAGTTGATGGTTATGTTACAGCCAAGGGCACAACCTTAGGCGGCGACGACGGCATTGCAGTCGCAATGGCACT
The DNA here is from genome assembly GCA_002309345.1 of Pseudobutyrivibrio sp. UBA1225. Lineage (GTDB taxonomy): Bacteria > Bacillota > Clostridia > Lachnospirales > Lachnospiraceae > Pseudobutyrivibrio. The sequence goes on along the minus strand of DBWZ01000086.1, from coordinate 24,588 downwards.
AGCAATCTTAGAGGACGACACCTTAAAGCATCCTCGCCTCGAGGTAATCATCACAGTTTCAGAGGAAGTTGGCATGGAAGGTGCGGCAGCTATTGATGTTTCAATGCTCAAAGGCTGCAAGCTTTTGAATCTAGATTCTGAGGAGGAAGGTCACTTCTTATCAGGCTGTGCAGGCGGATGTCGAATGGACATTGTCTATCCTTTTACCAAGGAGCAGGTCAAGGGTGCGCTCATCTCACTTGATGTGGTTGATTGCACAGGCGGACACTCAGGTGCCGAAATCGACAAAGGTCGCGCCAACGCAACCCACATAGCAAATCGCGTTCTTGCAGCAGCCGCAGATGCAGCTGACATCAATCTTGTAGATTATGTAGGTGGCACCAAGGATAATGCTATCCCTCGAGCTACAAGCGCTAAGCTTATAGCATCACCTGATTCTGTTCAGGCGATGGAGGCAGAGGCAAAGGCAATTTTAAATGAGTTTGCCATCACAGATCCAGATATGAAAATAGAGATTACAAACCAGGGCAATGTTGTGGTTGACGGTGTCAACGCAGCGGATTCCAAAAAGATGGTACAGCTCATCCTATCTACACCAGATGGCATTCAAGCAATGAGCCACGATATCGAAGGCCTTGTTGAGACATCACTTAATCTTGGTGTTCTCAAATTCAATGACTGCGGACTATCCTTTAGCTGTGCTCTCAGAAGCTCAGTGGCAAGTGCCATGACAGCTCTTATGAGAAAGGTTCGCATGATTGCCGAAGCCTTGGGGGCTAACGTTTCAGTTCACGGAGCTTATCCTGCATGGGAATTCAAAAGAGATTCGGCTTATCGTGATGAGCTAGTAAAACTATATGAAGAAATGACTGGTCAAAAGGCTATCGTTGAAACAATGCATGCAGGAGTAGAATGTGGTCTTTTAGCATCAAAGCTTCCAGGCTTAGAAGCGGTTTCAATCGGACCAGACATGGATGATATTCATACTCCAAAGGAGCGCTTATCTATTGCTTCCTCAGAGAGAATATACAATTATGTTAGAAAAGTAATTGAAACTAGAAAATAGAGAGAAGATAAAGTCAGGTCTAGTTTTCTGACAAAGTCAATTGCAAAGAATTTTTACTTAGGAAGGAGTGGAGTTATGTTGAGAATCGGAATGCTTACTAGTGGTGGTGATTGTCAGGCTCTTAACGCTGCTATGCGAGGAGTAGTTAAGGGGTTGGCTGCCAATGTTAAGGATCTTGAGGTTTACGGATTTTTCAATGGTTTCAAGGGTCTCATCTACGGAGATTACAGACTTCTTACTAGCCAAGATTTTTCTGGTATCCTCACACGAGGCGGTACAATCTTGGGCTCAAGTCGTCAACCATTCAAGCTCATGCGTGAGCCTGATGAAAATGGTCTCGACAAGGTAGAGGCCATGAAATCCAACTACTACAAAATCAATCTTAGCTGTCTTGTCATTCTTGGTGGTAACGGCACGCAGAAAACAGCAAATCTTCTCCGTGAAGAGGGGCTCAACATCATCCATCTTCCAAAAACTATAGATAATGATATCTATGGCACAGATCTTACCTTTGGATTTCAAAGTGCTATTGATATTGCATGCAACACAATCGACTGCATCCATACAACTGCATCTTCGCACAGTCGAGTATTCATAGTAGAAGTTATGGGTCACAAGGTCGGCTGGCTTACACTTTACGCTGGTGTTGCCTCTGGCGCAGACATCATCCTGCTCCCAGAGATTCCTTACGACATAAAAAAGGTTATAAAGGCAATCAACAAACGTGCAGAAGAGGGCAAGGGCTTTACTATCCTGGCCGTGGCGGAGGGTGCCATTTCCAAAGAAGATGCCAAGCTTTCCAAGAAGGAATACAAAAAGAAGCTTGAATCATCCAAGTATCCATCTGTTTCATACGAGATAGCAGAACGCATCCAGAAGGAGACAGGAATCGAGGTTCGTGTCACAGTGCCAGGTCACATGCAGCGTGGTGGTAGTCCAGATCCATACGACAGGGTTTTGTGTACTCGTCTTGGCTCAGCAGCAGCGCAGGCTATTATGGATCAGGACTTTGGCAATATGATTGCTATGGTAAATGACAAAACAAAACGTATTCCACTTGAAAAGGTGGCTGGCAAGCTCAAGGTAGTAGAGCCAGATTGCCAGATGATAGAGGAAGCAAAGCGTATCGGAATAAGCTTTGGCGATTAAAAATAGGTAGGTATCAGTTATGTCCTATATGGCATTATATAGAAAGTTCAGGCCTCAAACCTTCGAGGATGTTAAGGGTCAGGACCATATCGTTACAACATTACAAAATCAAATAAAGAGTGACCGAATAGGACATGCGTATCTTTTCACGGGTACTCGAGGTACCGGTAAGACTACGATTGCAAAAATTTTGGCACGAACTATCAACTGCGAGAATCCCGTGGATGGTTGTCCTTGTATGGAGTGCCAGATGTGCAAGTCTATCTCAGCTGGCAACTCTATGAACGTTATAGAGATGGATGCTGCATCCAACAACGGTGTAGACAGTATCCGTCAGATTGTAGAGGAGGTTGCATATCCTCCAACTGAGGGAAAGTACAAGGTGTACATCATCGACGAGGTACACATGCTTTCAGTAGGCGCCTTCAACGCCTTGCTCAAAACTTTAGAGGAGCCACCTTCTTATGTTGTGTTCATCTTGGCAACAACTGAGGTTCACAAGATTCCGATTACAATCCTAAGCCGATGTCAGCGATACGATTTCCATAGGATTTCTATCGATACCATCGCAGGTAGATTGCAGGAACTGATGGACAAAGAAGGAATCGAGGTAGAGGACAAGGCAATCAGATACATCGCTAAGGTGGCTGATGGTTCAATGCGAGATGGTCTTAGCTTGCTAGATCAGTGCATCGCCTTTTATATTGGTCAAAAACTTACTTACGATAATGTACTAAAGGTTCTTGGAGCCATTGACACTGAGGTGTTCTCTAGATTGCTTCGCCACATCATCGGAGGAAGCATCACCGAAGCCATCGGAATCCTAGAAGAGATTATCACTCAGGGCAGAGATTTGAATCAGTTTGTAAACGATTTCACCTGGTATCTTCGAAATCTTATGCTAATCAAAAGCTCCAATGACATGGAGGATGTGTTAGAAATGTCCTCTGACAATTTAGCTCTTCTAAAAGAAGAGGCTCAGATGGTTGACACAGCAGTGTTAATGCGTTACATTCAAGTTCTGTCAGCTCTTTCTAATGACATAAAATATGCCAGCCAAAAGAGGGTGCTTATAGAGATTGCACTTATTAAACTCTGCAAACCTCAGATGGAGCAGGACATTTCTGCGCTGAACAACAGAATGGCCAACCTCGAAAGAAAGGTTGAAGAAGGTGTTCCTGTTGTAATGTCAGCACCTACGGGGACCGGTGCTGGAGCAACCCCCAGTGTAGCGGAGCCTATTAAAAAGGAGCCACTTCCAGCGGCCATGCCAGAGGAGGTTCAAAAGGTTGCTCAAAATTGGAGCGCAATTCTTGGCAAGGTTCCTACAAATATAAAAATGTACCTTAGACAAGCATCTACTCGTACGGTAAATGATGCTGGCGAGTTTGTTCTTATATTCGATCAACAGGATGGGTCTGATAGGATGGCTGGAGATTTTGTTAATCGACCAGATGTGATAGACGAAATCACAAAGGCTATTGAGGATACTATCCAAAAAACTGTCAGTGTAAAGGTGGAAATCAATTCTAGTGGTGTTAGTTCAAAGCAAACCAAGACAGATGCGGTTGATTACTTTGCAAACTTGGGAATTGAAGTGGAGGCTGACGAAGATTAAAGCAGCTTCGCTGGATATAACTATCTAGTTAATAGAGAATTTTAGAGATAGATAAAGCAAGGAGGACTTATAAAATGGGTAAAGGAAGAGGCGGATTTCCAGGAGGCGGAATGCCAGGTAACATGGGTCAGCTTATGAAGCAGGCTCAGCGCATGCAGCGTCAAATGGAGGAAGCTCAGGCACAGCTTGAAGAGACAGAAATGACAGGCACAGCAGGAGGCGGTGTTGTAGAGGTTACCGTTTCAGGTAAAAAAGAAATTACAAAGATAAAAATTGATCCAGAAGCAGTAGATCCTGATGATGTAGAAATGCTTGAGGATCTTGTTATGGCAGCAGCCAACGAAGCTCTTCGTAAGGTTGAAGAAGCTAGTGCAGCTTCAATGTCTAAGTTTACAGGTGGATTTGGATTATAATCAATGGAATATTACAGCAAAGAAATTAGCAACTTAATAGCCGAGCTAAGTGATTTGCCAAGTATTGGAAGTAAGTCAGCCCAAAGGCTGGCTTTCCATATTTTGGGCATGGATGAGGCAAAGGTTAATGCTCTTGCAAACTCAATAATTGAGGCTAGAAAGAACGTGCGTTATTGTAAGGAATGCTTTACTCTTACTGACGATGAACTATGTCCGATTTGCTCAAATCCAAAGCGCAATAAGAATATCATTATGGTGGTTGAAGACACCAGAGATTTGGCGGCTTATGAAAAGACAGGTAAGTTTGACGGCGTGTATCACGTATTGCACGGGGCAATTTCCCCGATGGCGGGAATTGGTCCTGGAGATATTAAGCTAAAAGAGCTTATGGTACGCCTGCAGCAAAATGATGTGCAGGAAGTTATCATTGCGACCAATTCATCTTTAGAGGGTGAGACAACTGCCGCTTATATCAGTAAGCTAATAAAGCCCACCGGCATCAAGGTTAGCCGTATAGCATCAGGTGTTCCGGTAGGAGGAAACCTAGAGTATATAGACGAGGTCACTTTACTTAGGGCGTTGGATGGACGAACTGAATTATAGTATCAAAAAAGCCGAGGATTTTTCCTCGGCTTTTTTTAACTATTTAGCTTGTAGTTCAGCAAGTTGTTTTTCTAATTCGGCGATTCGTGCATCTTTTTCAGCAAGCGAAGCATCTTTCTCAGCAAGCGAAGCATCTTTTTCAGCGATGCTGTCTTTGAGTCTTTGCTCATATATAATACGATCATTAGCCCTACGTATAGCATCTTGTCTAGCTCTCATTTCGAGACGAGATTGATTCTCTTCACTTAGTTCATATACAGTTTTAGAGGCCTCATCTATGATAGGCATATCTTTTGCTAACATATGCAATTCCTCCCATTTTGTTGACTTAAATACTTTAGCCCATTTGTCGATTCTAAATTTTTTATCTTCTTCAGAGGCTAACTCTATCTGCTTTAAGTCTAACACGTATATCTGGAATTTGTCACTATAAACATTATGATTTTTAGTGTTCATAACCATATATTTTGAGTATAACTCAGGCATGTCATCAAAAAGAGTAAAATTTAATATTCCAATCTGATGAATTGGTTTGACACACAGATAGCTATCTCCCTTATTTATATTTTGGTATTCCGTGCATGCATAATATATGGAGCGTTCAATCCAATCATGCTCATTGATGACCTGCATTTCCAGGTTAACAATTGAGGTATCATTTAAAATAGCTTCAATGTCGAGGATAACAGATTTATCGGTAATGGTATCACCTAAATGAATAGGATTAGTTATAGATATGGTTTTGATTGAATTTTTATCCATGTGAAGCAAATCTTGGACAAGTTCTTTGAGTACAAGATTGTTTCGCTGCAAAATCATTTTGAAGAGATAATCGTTTGTCATAGGTACAAATAAATCTCCAGACTCTGGTATATGATATTTATTTTTTTTCATTAGGGAATCCTTTCATAAAATAATTATGAAACGAAGATGATTTATTTTTTGAAATGAATATTTTACAGACGCAAAAAGATGATACAATAGCACAAAAAAATTGGCAAGATATTTTTTCTGGAATTTATAGATTAAGAATTATTTAAACTCGTCCGACATAATAGATGTAAAAGCAAAATACCGTGGAGGAACTGGATGAATATTGAAGGACTCAAGGTAACGGATTACATCAAAACAGAAGGTGTGGACGAGCAAGGATTTGGAGTTGGCACCAGCGGTATCAAGGATGATAGTAAAGCAAAGAAAACAGAACTCAAAGCATTGTCAGTAGACAATGCATTTTATGACAACAAAGGAAAGATGACTGATGAAGAATTCGCTAAAGAAGTGAATGAAGCATCAGCTCTTGGCATGTCTACAGTTGAGTCTGTAAAAAATATCGAGAGAGCATGGTCTGAGGATGCAACAGCAAAGACTTCTGAAGAGGGACAAAATCCTATGGACATGGATGCTCACACCTTAATTACAATAGTAGATCAAATCAAGATGAATCTGGCAAAGGCTGGAGCAGACATTTCAAAAATGGGTGGCCTCTCAAAGGCAGAAATCGAAGCAATGTCCGGCTCTATATCACAGGCCGTCGAAATGACAAAAGGTCTTGGAGAAACCCTGCCAGTGGAAGCCCAGGCATATCTTGTAAAAAATCAGCTGGAACCGACAATTACAAATATATATAATGCTACTTATTCTGCACCTGCCAACCAGGTGGAGGAAACAGGTGACGAAGACATAGTAGGTCTTCTTGAAAAACTAGGAGATAAGCTAGATTCACTTATAGCTGAAATAGAAAGTGAACAATTAGAGTCTGCGCAAGGACCAATGTCACCAATGGAACTAAAAGATATGGTGGCAACCATGATGAAGCAAGATGTTCCTGTAACAAAGGAGCATCTTGAGTACATGGTGCAGCTGGACAATTATGAAAAGCCTTCTGAGCAGCAGATTGAAACAGCAATCGAAGATATTATCGCCGAGGGAAAAGAACCCGCAGATGCTTATCTGATTCCTGGATATTCCTTAATGGACAAGGCAAGAGCGACATTTGAGGAAGTAATGGGAATGGATGTAGATGCGCTTCCTTCAATCACAGCAAAGCGTCAGCTGACAGAAATTCAGCTTACAATGACAGTCGAATCCACATTTACCATGATGAAAAATGGTATAGATGTAAACACAAAAGACCTAACGGATTTGTTAGATAAACTAAAGCTTCAGGAGACAAGCTTACTAAAGATTCTTCTAAAAGGAGATTCTGATCAAAAAACTGATGCCAACATCAATCTGTATACTCAGGTTATGAATGAGATGGCAGAGGTTAAAGCTGCCCCTGCGGCTATGTTTGGTCGCTTCAATAATATCGGCATAGAGCAGTTCTCATATGTCCATGAGGTGAGTGTGTCTGTCACAGCAGAATACTCTAGAATGGAGGCAACATATGAAGCAGTTGGAACTGAAGTGCGAACAGATTTAGGCGACAACATAAATAAAGCCTTCCAAAACGTAGACGACATTCTTGATGATTTAAATATTGAAATTACAGAATCTAGTCAGAAGGCAGTTCGTATTCTTGCATATAATCAGATGGAAATCACAGCTGAGTCTGTCACTTCAATGAAGGCTCAGACAGAGATTGCATACCGAACATTCAAGAGCATGACACCGGCGGTTGTGGTTGAAATGATTAAACGAGGTGACAATCCTTTAGACATGACGATGAATGACCTTAAAGCTAAGGCGGAGGAGATAAAAGCCGAGCTTGGTAGTACCTCTGACCAGGAAGGCTTTGCTAAATTCTTATGGAAAGCAGAGCATGCAAACAATATATCCGAAGAAGAGCGAAATGCATATATCGGTGTGTACAGACTTTTCCATCAAGTGGATAAGTCCGACGGAGCAGCAATTGGTGCGTTGATAAGTCAGGGAACAGAAGTAACTCTCAGAAATCTTATGACAGCCGTGCGCTCTAGCAAGCATACTGGCCGAGATTATGAGATAAATGATAAGTTTGGTGCTTTAGATGAAATGGTTGTAAGAGACCTTTCTATTACAGAGCAAATAGAAAAGGTATTTATGACAAACAGATGTCGCGATGCCAAGGAAGCTATGACTCCAGCAAAGATGCATGAGCTAGGGGAAGATAGAATTCTTGAAATGAACCCAGATGAGTTTGCACAAGCAATGGAGCAGCAGGCAGATGAAGCACAGGCAGACTACAACAGTTTTGTTACAGACCAGTTGAAGGCGGCTTTAAACACTTCACCAAGTGTCGAAAGAATTTTAGAGCAGTTTAATATTCCGACATCAGCCAACATGATAAGTGCGGTTGAAGCATTGATGCAGAATAATGGAACTGTGATAAAAGATTTATACGGTCGAGCAGCTAAGCAGCAGGATATGGATATAGAAGATTTAATAAATGAGGCATATCAGAAGTTTGCTGAAGCTTGTAAAGGACCAGAGGACATGGCCGAGGCTGAGGAAGCTCTTGGCGTATTGGCCGAGAATGTAATGAAGACCATGATTGAGATGGAAGATGTACGCTCAATTGACATGGACGGAATGAAGCTTGTTATACAACAGTCGAGGGCAATTCAGGAAATGGCTAACAGTGGTGAAACTTTCCATATTCCTATTATGATTGCAGACGAGGCTGGAAACATGAACCTCAGAATCGTACGCGGAAATGGGGAATCAGGTCTAATCAAGATGGCGCTCTATCTTGAGGCAACAGGAACTGTATCAACGACCTTCCACTATGAGGCAGGTAAGGTAACAGGAAATGTTGAATGTGAAACTGCCCAGATGAGAGAGAGATTTGAAGAGCAGCAAGCTGTCATAGCACAGATTATGGAAGAAGAGACAGGCTTCGCTTACAGCTTTTCATTTACTCGAGAAATAGGTGTCAGTGTAAACGATGTTTACAACTGGCAGCTAGGAAATTTTGCTCAGGCCAAGACTAAGGACAATGCTATACAAACAGAGGCTTTGTACGGAATTGCCCGCGGATATATCAGAGTGATTTCGGAAATTCTAGGTTAAGAATTTCCGATCTCAACCGATAATAAATGTGTAAGGACATGGATGATCTTTATCAATTAAACACCGCACGGATGCTAGATTTGTTTTACGGCTATAGGAGGCACTATGAGAATTAACAATAACATGTCAGCGGTGATCACGAACAATCAACTTCTAGGTACTGAGAGTTCCCTTTCAGATGTAATGGAAAAGTTAAGTTCTGGTTTTAACATTAACCACGCGTCAGACAACCCATCTGGCATAGCTATTGCGGCCAAAATGCAGGCGCAGATTGATGGTTTGAGCCAGGCATCAACAAACGGATCTGATGGAATTTCGGTACTCCAGACAGCAGAAGGTGCGCTCAACGAAGTGACAGAAATGATTCAAAGAATGAGAGAGCTTGCTGTTCAGGCTGCTAACGGAACCAACTCAGACGATGAAAAATCAGCAATCCAAAAAGAGATTAACTCTCTGTTAGATGAAATTGATAGAGTTGCTGATACAACAGAATTTAACAGTATCAATCTATTGAATGGCTCATTGGACTCAAGAATTTATGCAGAGCATTGTACAAGAATGCAATCATCAACACGAGTTCCAGCTGGTATCTATCAGTTAGATATCAAGAGCGCTGCAACTCAGGGAATGGCAACTAGTTCTGGAGCAGGTAATGAAACATTCCAGCAGATTAGCAACAATGATTACTTGAACGTTACAACAACTACAAGTATCTCCATTCCAGCAATGACTGGTTTCAAAGATTTTATCGATGGAACAAGCTGGTCAATTGATAAAAACGGAACAGAAACTGCATCAGGAACAGGACTTGGTATATCTGGTTCTATTTCTATTAATGGATATGGCATATCCTTATTACAAGGTTCCAGTGGAGAATCAGTATATGGTCAGCTCAGAGATGCATGTGAAAAAGGTGGAGCAATCATCACTGATCCACAGTATCCATTGGAGATTAAATCAGAAAAATTCGGAGCGAATGCAAATCTTAAGATAGAGTTTTCAAGTGTAGAATTTGCAAAGGCACTTGGATTTGACACAGCAGATTTTACAATTGGTGAAAACGGACCTGTTATAGAAAAGGTTGGCGAGGATGCAGTTGTAGAGCTCTACACAGAGGACCAGACTGCAGTGCCATCACTATTTGGAAAGCAGGCGACTGTAAATTACGATGGCAATCATATCACTGTCAAGGATACAAAGGGCTTTGAGCTTTCATTCTATGCCGAGGCAGGATTTGATGCGACAACAGACTCAAGCGCAACTGACAAAGGAAGAATCACCTTCAATGTAACAGACATTGGTTCAATGTCTTTGCAGGTAGGTGCCAATAAAGGTCAGTCGATGGACGTAAGAATTGCGGCAGTAACAACAGAGTTTATGTATATAGATGACGTTGATGTTACAAAGAAGGGTGGACCAGAGGATGCAATGAATCACCTTGCAACAGCCCTCAACTATGTAACTGCTGTACGTTCTCAGCTTGGTGCATACGAGAACAGACTAGATCACACAACAAAATCACTTGATGCAACAGAAGAGAACATGACATCAGCTATCTCTAGAATAGAAGATACTGATATGGCAACAACAATGGTTGAGTACACAAAACTCAACGTATTAGAGCAAGCAGGAATGTCAGCACTTGCACAGGCAAACGAACTTCCTCAGTTAGCTCTTCAGCTTCTTCAGTAATATCTGAAAAAGCACTCAAGGCGTAACAAGCTATATTTAGCCTTAAAAGGAGTGATAGTTTATGAACAGAGATAAGATTTCGGCTTTTACCTTAAGAATAGCGTCTAGCAATGGATGTGGCTTGATTTCAGTTCTTTATGATATATACGAAGAATACGAAACTGACGCGCTAGACAATTTTGAAGCTGGCCAAGTGGAAGAAGCAATACAGGCACTCAAGAGATGTTCCCAGGTTGTGAACCACCTCCAGAAGGATTTGAATTTTGAATACAAGGTGAGCTCAAATCTGTACGCGCTATACGATTATGTACAGCGAAACGTTGCAAAGTCCATATATAAGGCAGATACAGAAGGCTTGTTAGAAGCTAAAAAAGTAATGGATGAACTGGGAGATGCATTTGAGCAAATCGCAAAGGAGGACTCTTCAGCTCCTATAATGCAGAACACCCAACACGTAATGGCAGGTATGACATATGGCAAAGCCTCTTTAAATGAAAGTCTCATGGGAAATGATGTGAGTAGAGGTTTTTGGGCATAAGAAATAAAATTGAACATTGCAAAAGAGGTTCCTTTTGACGAAGGAGCCTCTTTTTTTAATGAGGAGAAAGTGTGTGCTGGTGGATTGTTATAAGAAAGGGTAGAGCAAATAAAATTAAATTATTCATAACGACGAAATGAAAAAACTTTTTCACCTGCAGAAAAAAACTTAGCATTTAACGCTATGTTAAAAATAATCATTTCTATCTATAATGCTTCCGAAACGGAGGTGAAAGAAACGAAGACCATTTTGATCTGGAGTATTTTGCTGTGGGCTTCGATTTGCGATGCCAGGTATTACAAAATTCCAAATCAACTAATTGTCGTTGGGTATCTGATAGGAATAATAATGAACCTAATAGAGTACCAGGCACTAGGAATTGTTTATTTCATTATTAGAGCAGGTTGGCCGATTCTTATTCTCACTCTGCTGAGAATATGTGGGAAGACAATCGGAATGGGAGACGTAAAGATAATATCGGTAATGTCTACTATGCTATGTGTAGATGATCTGATTTTTGTTATGGCTGCCTCAGTGATGCTTGCTGGCGTCGCTATAATCTTGCGCTGTATTATTGAAAGACAATTCGTAAAAAAAGAGCTCCATTATTCTTTTTACATTACGGCTGCGTTTTTTTTGCTGCCGTTTCAAACGCAGATAATGGAGGTTTACTTATGAATAATTTACAGATAGCTTTATGTGATCTACAGTCAGATTACATAATCAAATTGGCTTCATACCTTATGGAAAAGTCAGATGCGAGCGTTCATATCTTTACAACCACCGAAGGATTCTACGGTGATGAGAAAGACTATGATGTGGCACTAATGACTGAGGATTTTGCAGAAATTGCAAGTTTCAAACCCAAAGGTACAGTTAAGCACAAATACTATCTTAGTGAAAAACAGGATGATGAGTCAGATTGCATATATAAATATCAATCGGCAGATGTCATCATCGAAGGAATACAAGAGTTACGAAGAACTCATACTAAGTCAAAGTCTAATAAAGGAGCATCTAAATTTGTGGGTGTTTATTCACCTGCATCTCATGAGTTACAGCTGCCTTTTTCAATGGCGCTAACTCAAATCTATGGAACCGACAATAGGGTTCTGTTCTTAGATCTGGAAGAGATTTCTATATTGCCTAATTTAATCGGCAATTCTTGTGAAAGAAATCTTATGGATTATCTGTATGAGATTAGTATGGGACAAGGTGAAGCTGATTTATCAGAGTATGTTAGATCATTCATGGGCTTTGATTATATTGAGCCATTTATTAATCCAAACGAAATAGGCGAAATAGACGAGTATATCTGGAGTAGATTTTTTGATGTGCTTTCTAACTCGGGATATGATGTCATCGTAGTCTTATTCGGGCGAGCAATAAGTGGATTCCATAAGTATATTCAAAGACTTGATAAACTATTTGTACTAGGAAAGCCTGGAGATTATTACAGAAAATCTCAAGAGCTTTTCCTAGATTTCATCGAAAGAATTCAGGTGGGAGCAGATGTTGAAAATGTAATACTTCCAATGTCTGCTGGAAATCTTTCTGATGGAGCATATCAAATAGAAGAACTTTTGCATGGAAATCTAGGAGTGTTTGTCAAGAAGCTACTTAGTGTAAATATGGTTGAAAACTATGGATAATATAGAAGAACAGATACGCATCGAGGTAATGAATCAAATAGATTTAACATACGATGTCACAGATGAAGAAATACTTCAGTTAATTAAAAACAGGATAATAATTCATTCTAAAGAAATACCTATTTCCTTAACCGAACGTCAGAGGATAGAAAATCATGTTTTTAATTCATTAAGAAAACTAGATGTTTTAGAGGATTTATTGGCCGATGAAGAGATTACAGAAATAATGATAAATGGTCCTGATAATATATTTATAGAAAAAGCAGGACAGGTAATACATTCAACGGAAAAGTTTTCCTCAGAAGAAAAACTCAACGATATCATTCAAAATATCGTTGCAAGCAGCAATAAGATTGTAAATGAATCAAATCCTATTGTTGACACAAGACTTGAAGATGGCTCAAGAGTAAATATCGTATTGAAGCCAGCGGCTGTAGATCACAGCATTCTATCAATCAGAAAATTCCCTAAAGAACAAATGACAATGGAAAGATTAGAGTCTTATGGCTCTATATCCCAGGAACAAATTCACTTTTTAAAACAGCTTGTTCAGGCTGGATACAACATTTTTGTGTCGGGCGGAACAGGTAGCGGAAAGACGTCATTTTTAAATGCTTTGGGAGAATTTATTCCAGAGGATGAGCGAGTTATCACGATAGAGGACTCAGCAGAGCTACAGTTGAAAAAGGTCGAAAACCTAGTTCGTCTTGAGGCACGAAATGCCAATCTTGAGGGAAAGAATGAAATAACTATTAGAGATCTTTTGAAATCTAGCCTAAGAATGCGTCCAGATAGAATTATTGTGGGGGAGTGCAGAGGAGCTGAGGCTTTGGAAATGCTTCAAGCGTTTAACACTGGGCACGATGGAAGCTGTTCAACGGGTCACAGTAATTCCTGTAAGGACATGTTATCTAGATTAGAAACTATGGTTTTGATGGGAGCAGAAATACCGTTGCCTGCAATAAGACAACAGATTGCTTCTGGAATAGATGTCATTGTTCAACTGGGAAGGCTGCGTGATAAAAGTAGAAAGCTTCTAGAAATCGCAGAGATTAATGGAATAGAAAATAATGAGATAAAGTTGAATCCTTTATATAGGTTTAAAGAGATAGGAGAAAAAGAAGGAAGGATTGTAGGGAAATGGGAAAAGGTAGGAAGCCTGATTCACACAGAAAAGCTGCTGGCAAGCGGATTAAGCTTAGACGCGTAGCAAGAGAAGATATCAGATTCATCCTTGAAGGATTAGGGATATCGATGATAATTGCATATCTATTTTATAAATCGGTTTGGGGATTATTAGTTGGAATGGCAGTAATACCTTTTTGGCTAAAGCTCCAAAGAACAACCAGAGACGAAGATAAAAAATCAAAAATTGCTATGGAATTCAAGGAGTATATGAATTTGATAGTGTCAGGACTTCAGGCTGGTTATTCCTTAGAGCGAGCAATTCTTCTTTCTGCCAACGAGTTGAAGCAGTTGTATCCAAAGGCCTATCTTCATCCGCATATACATGTGATGAACCAAAAAATTTCTATGAATATGCAGCTGGAAAAGGCATTCAACGAGTTTGCTGAAGCAATAGATTTGGAAGAGGCGGTAAGTTTAGCTGACATCATTTCATTTGCAAAACGAAGCGGTGGAGATTATGGAAAACATATTAGGGAGACGGCGCTAAAGATAGAAGAGAATCTATCTGTTAAGCAAGAGATTGAAACCATCACAACTGAAAAGAGATTAGAGTTAAAGGTAATGTGTGTGATGCCAATGGGAATATTGGCATATATTTCACTTACATCACGAGGCTTTATAGCGCCACTATATGGAAATGTTGTGGGAGTTATATTAATGACTATCTGCCTGATTATTTATGGAGTGCTGATAGTTGTCGGTAGAAAAATAATTGATATTAAAGTCTAAGAATAGGGAGGCGTGAATTTGCGCAAAAATATTGATTTATCTTCAAAGAAACAACTGATAGAGATTCTGGCAGTAACTTTAATACTTGGTATTGCTTTATTGATATCAGATTACATAAAAACACGAGTAGACTTTGATGGAACAATTGAGAGAAACGAAGCCGGAAAGGGTAATGTCACCAAGGACTTAGAATTAGAATTTTTGAATCAAAAACAAAGTATGACAGTGGACGTTACTGAGATAAGTCTGTCTCCAAAGGATGTTGAAAAGAAATTTGATATGGCTATCAAAGAGATAGAAAAAACCTATTTGGGAAGGAATAAATCGGCGGACAAAGTTTCATACGATTTGTCCTTGAAGGATAGTTATGTAGATGGTCTTATCACGGCAGAGTGGAAGTTTGATCAATACGGTTATTTTGAAAAAAATGGAAAAATACGAAGTCAGGAAATCCCTCCCGAGGGAGCTGTGGTAGGTCTAACAGCCGTTCTTAGATACGAGGAGGCCGAAAGATTGTACAGCTTCTCGGTGGTTGCAATTCAAAAATCCATGAAGACCTTGGACGGTCAATTGGAGGCAATATCTCGCCAGGTTCAGCAGCAAGATAAGAAAACAAGAGCAGATAAAAAGCTTCAACTACCAAAGGAGGTTGAAAAGATAAAAATTATCTGGAAGGAAAAGATGAACTACAGAGGCCTTCATGTAATCTTGCTTGGACTAGTAGCTGTTGTTGGAATATACATAGGAAAACGTCGAGATGGCAAACTGGAATTAGAGCGTCTGAAGAGTGAAAAGGAACAGGATTATCCTCTTATAGTTAGTGAACTATCAATTCTTATGGCGGCTGGAATGAGTTTCAGAAAGGCACTTGAAAAGATAGTTGGCAAATATATAAAGGCAGTAAAAGAAAAAGGGATGAATACCAGAGCAGGTTTTGAAGATATAGTTCTTACATACAGAAAAATGGCTGATGGATTAAGTGAAATTCAAGCACTAGAAGAGCTTGGAAAAAACAGTGAAAGCAAAGAATATAGAAAGCTATCTATGTTATTAATTCAGAACCTTAGAAAGGGATCAAAGGACCTTATCGATTGCCTAGAAAAAGAAGAAAAGTACGCCTATGAAATGCGAAAACAAAGGGCACTAAGGGCAGGCGAAGAAGCATCGACAAAGCTTCTTATACCCATGGCGGGAATGCTTTTCATAGTAATCGTAATTTTGGTGGTACCTGCAATAATGCAGATGAATATGTAGAAAGAAGGAATAGAGATGAATTTATTTATGATTAAAAACAAAGTAAAGGAATTGTTGTTAGAGGAAGATGGAATTGGAACTGTCGAACTCATACTTATTTTGGTTGTTTTGATAGGAATAGTTTTGATATTCAAGGATCAGATGACCGCTTTAGTTGAAGGTATCTTTAAGACAATTAAGTCAAAGGCTGGACAGGTGTAGTGGCTAAGGGATCTTTGTCGGTTTTCTTTTCTATGGTGTTAGTCTCTGTCATGACGCTACTTTTGACCATGGCTGAGTGTATAAGGGTTTATGAGCTTCATTCATTTTCAACTGAATATACAGATATGGCAGTGGAAAGTGCATTTTCCGAGTTCAATCCATATCTATGGGCAAATTATAGAATCTTGGCACTTGATTTGGGCTATGGAACAGGAAGTATTGGACCAGATATTTTGGCATCGAAGACTATAGAATACTGTGGGTTCAATGCAGACGTAAACAATAATTATGCAAGGATTAGTCCAGATGAATGCAAGGTAAATAAGTACGCGCTGCTTACGGACAATAATGCACAGGGTGTAGTTATGCTAGGCAAGAAAGCGGCCATGGAAGGCTTGGCTAGCCAGGTTGTAGACGAGATCAAAAGTCAGATTGATGATATGAACAGCATCGAAAAGATTGACGTTGAGCAAACAGCAGAAGAGGGAGATGCCTCATTAGAGAATGCCAAGGAACAGCAGTTAACCAAAAAATATGTGGCCGCCAATGACGATAATCCAGATACAAATCCAGATGACTATGAAACTCCAAAGGAGGTCGAAGACAATCCCTTTAGAGCTTTTAAGATGATTAAGGAGTCCTTTGCTAGAGGAATATTGTCTACAGTCACGGACGCGGAAAACGTATCTGAAACAACATTTGACTTGGAGCAGTTACCTTCACATCGAAATCTAAACACAGGAAACATGGAGGTCTCTAGTGGAAATGATTTGGTTGAAAAAGCATTGTTTATCGAGTATTTGATGACGAACTATAGCTCATTTAACAATGACCTAAAGCATGACGGCATGCGATACGAAATAGAATATTTGATTGCGGGGAAAGAGTCGGATTCCCAAAGCCTGGCCACTGTTGTTGGCGAGATTCTTTTGTTGAGAGAGGCGGCAAACTTCGCCACAATAATGCAAAATCCATCTATGGTTTCTGAGGCAATGGCAATGGCTGAGATACTTGCAGGGTTTACGTTAAATCCGGCCATAATTGAAGCGGTAAAATATGCAATCATAGCTGCATGGGCTTATGTTGAAAGTACTTTGGATGTGCGTTTGTTGTTAAGCGGAGGGAAAGTGCCTCTTGTAAAGACGCTAGATCAATGGACTTCAGATGTATGGCATTTGTCAGCTGTGGCAGATATAAATTTTAAGGCCAGAGAATTTCAAACGGGAATCTCATATAGTCAGTATTTAATCGGATTCTTGGCATTAAATAATAACGAAACCCTAGCTATTCGTGCATGTGATGTTATGGAAAATGCGTTGCATTCAACTGATCAATACAAAAATGCTCAAATGGATAATATGGCTTTTGCGGCAGATATATCTATTGACTACGCCGGAGAGGAGATTTTTTTATCAGTATTTGATTCTCCAGAGGAGGATGTAAGCTATAACTTAACGAAATCAAGATATTTATCCTATTAGTGTCGAAAGGAGGTATAAACAGGTGTCTCTATTATCAAAATTAAATAATACCTATTTTTGTCCCATTGCACAGGGCAAAAAAATATCAACTATAAACAAAGCCAAAACCCACAAAGAAAACATTTTAGAGATGCCTATTTATGCCTCCTTTTTGAGAGGAAGCTATACCATTGAGGCCGCCATAGTTCTACCGATTTTCATTACATTAATGATTTTTGGAATGTTCTTATTTAGAGTGCTTCAGGTTGAGGCTGGAGTTCAAAAATCGATAAATCATGCTAGTCGAATGATGGCTGTGACCTTGGGAAATGTGGCAAATGAAGGGGAGTCTGATGTGGATATGGAGCCAAATTCACAGGACCCAACTATAAATGGTGAATTGTCAGAAGCGGCTTTGTTGGCATCTACAATTGCCTATTGTGGGGTGGAAATTGGAAAGAACAAAGTGCCGCTTTCTTTTGTCGATGGTGGAGCCATAGGTTTTAATTTTTTGAATTCATCGGTAGAAGGAAGCTACATAGATGTGCAGGTAGATTACAGTTTAACTTTTCCCATTGGCCTGTTAGGAGATTATACCTATGACGTGAGTCAGAGGGCCAGATGTAGGAAATGGGTTGGCTATGAAAATGCGAACAATAAGTCAGATTGTAGATATGTATATATCACTGAGCATGGCGAAGTATATCATAGCAATTATTATTGTACATATCTAAATCCGTCAGTCCACAGGATTTTGGTTAATCAGGTTTCATCAGCTAGAAACAAGGGTGGCGCCACATACAAAAAATGTCATCGTTGTGGATGGAGCAAGGCGAAAGGATATGCATATATCACAGATTATGGAACAGCTTATCATAGTGATATTAATTGCACCGAGATAAAGCATAATATTCAAAAGGTTCCATACGAAGAAGTAAAAGATAGCAAAAGGCCATGTAGTAAATGCGGTGTAGTATATAGTGATTAAGGAGTTTAGATGGAAACAGTTGGATTGATGTGTTTATACGCTATAACATCATACGAAGATATAAAGACAAGAACTATTCCCGTAGAAGGCGCGATAGTATTTGGCGTGATTGGATTGCTGATAAATCTGTTTACTAGACAGTATTCCATTAAGAGTCTTGTAGGAGGTCTTTTGGTTGGCGGGATTGTATATATATTTAGTGTTTTATCAAAAGAGAAAATAGGAAAGGGCGATGCTCTTATAATCGCTGTAACAGGATTATATATAGGATTCGTAAATACGATAATATTGCTTTGGCTTAGTTCAATCTTAGCTTTGATTGCAGGGGTTGTTTTTGTGAAAAAACGTAAATACGGATTTGACTATGAATTGCCCTTCGTTCCATTTTTATTGGTTGGATATGAAATCTTGCTGATGATAAAAACTATTAGAGGAGTGTTGTAAAATGCGTTTAAAGGCTAGTTTAACAGTTGAGGGTTCAATCGTGATTAGCATCTGCTTTATCATGTTTGGAATGGCAGTGTGTCTGGCATATGAATTGTTTAAAGAGACCATAGATTACGTGAGCTACAATAGAGATTCTTTTGATGCAGTTAAGATGTTTAGATTAAAGGAAGGATTGGTTGGCATTTATCATGCCATAAAGGATTAGTAATGGAATTCACATACAAGAGAAAACACAATGAAAGCTACATGGTAGCAGATTTAAATGAAGAATTTGACAGCTACGAAACAAGAATGATTGAAGAAAATCGTATAAACGGATTGCTTAGCATCAATAAAATGAGTTTAAACGGAACAACTCAATACAATTACAATATCAGTCGAAAGATTAATCTAGAGGATTTTCTAGAATCCACGGATGTGGATATTGATACTTTGCAAAAATTCATCCTAGGACTTCAACTGGGATTGGACGAGATTGGAAAATATCTGATTGACGAGCGTCACATATGTCTAGATAAGAATGCCGTTTTTGTTGAAAAAACCATGGATAGCATAAAGGTTAATTTATGCTATTACCCTACAGATAATGGCAGCGTTCAGGAACAATTCAGAGAGTTGATGGAACACATATTAACAATGATTCCATCAAACAACAGGGAACTAACAGAATTAGTATGTCGTGCTTATGACCAATGTCTAAAAAACGACTACACATTAACAGAAATACTAGAAATGTTCCAAAATATAGAAGCAGATAAGCATGAAATATATGTAGAAAAGGTAGAATTAGATGAAGAGGATGAAGATTATTATGAGTCGTCTTGTGGAAGAATGGAAGAAGTATGCATGGACGATTATTTGACAGATTATTATCAGGAAGATGCAAAGAATAATTTCTTCGAGAGCTTGTTAGGTATCGCCCAAAGAATTGGGAAAAAACGCAGAGAAGAAAGCGTTTCGATAAATGAAGATTTTTGCATCGATCCCACCTATGAGATCAACGAAAGAACCGTTTTACTTTCAGAGGCGAAGGTTGCGGGAAAATTGATATATGATGGCAGATCGGGAGAGGATGATTTTATAATAAATAAGGACCTTTTTAGAATTGGGTCTGGTTCTAACAATGACATGATTTTGCGCGCTAATACAGTAAGCAATTCCCATGCAAAAATCGTTAGAGAAGAGGATAGCTATTATATCATGGATTGTAATAGCCTAAATGGAACAACTGTAAATGATACGACATTATGCTACCAACAAAGACTCAAACTTAAAGCGATGGATAAAATCGCCTTTGCCACAGAAAGATACATTTTTATGTAAATAGATTTTAATTATCGAGGCTACCCTCAGTCGGGGTAGCCTTTATATTTATTAAAAATTGATTAAAAGATTTGAATAGAGGAGTAATCCATTGTTTAGCTAGGCGTTTTCTGTTAAAATAAATGAAGTTTGTGGGACTTTTTGACAGACAAAAGGTCTCTAGATTAGGAGATTTATTATAATGAGTATTATTGACAAGATTTTTGGCACACATTCACAGCGCGAGCTTAAGCGTATTGCTCCAATCGTGGATAAGATTGAATCATACAAAGAGGCTATGGGGGCTCTATCTGACGAAGAACTTAGAGCCAAAACTACAGAGTTTAAAGAAAGACTTTCCAAAGGAGAAACATTAGACGATATCCTTCCAGAGGCATATGCGGTTGTTAGAGAGGCTGGCAAACGTGCACTTGGAATGGAGCATTTTAGAGTACAGCTTATCGGTGGTATCATTCTTCATCAAGGCCGTATCGCCGAGATGCGTACAGGTGAAGGTAAAACATTGGTTTCTACTCTTCCAGCATACCTTAATGCACTTGAAGGCAAGGGCGTTCACATCGTTACAGTCAACGACTACCTTGCAAAGCGTGATGCTGAGTGGATGGGAGCAGTTCACCGTTTCTTAGGACTTACAGTTGGTGTTGTTCTTAACGACATGACAAAGGAAGAACGCCAAGAAGCATACAATTGTGATATTACATACATCACAAACAACGAGCTTGGTTTCGATTATCTTCGTGACAACATGTGTGTCTACGAAAAGGACTTGGTACAGCGCGGGCTCAACTTCTGTATCATCGATGAGGTTGACTCAGTTCTTATCGACGAGGCTCGTACACCACTTATTATTTCTGGTCAGTCAGGCAAGTCTACAAAGCTCTATGAGCTTTGCGATGTTCTTGCTCGTCAGCTTCAGCGAGGCGAAGACCTCCCAGAATTTTCCAAGATGGATGCCATCATGGGTGTTGAGCGAAACGAGACTGGCGATTTCATCGTAGATGAAAAAGACAAGGTAGTTAACCTTACAGCACAGGGTGTTGAAAAGGTAGAGCAGTTCTTCCATATCGAGAACCTTGCAGACCCAGAAAACTTGGAGATTCAACACAACATCATCCTTGCTCTTCGCGCCCACAACCTTATGTTCAAGGATCAGGATTACGTAGTTTCAGACGGACAGGTTATGATTGTTGATTCCTTCACAGGTCGTATCATGCCAGGTCGTCGTTACTCTGATGGTTTACATCAGGCTATCGAAGCAAAAGAGCGTGTTGAGGTTAAGCGTGAGTCAATGACTCTTGCCAGCATCACCTTCCAGAACTTCTTCAACAAATACGACAAGAAGGCTGGTATGACAGGTACAGCTCTTACCGAGGAGCAGGAGTTCCGTGATATTTACGGCATGGACGTTGTAGAGGTTCCTACAAATATGCCAATACAGCGTATCGATCACGATGATGCCGTTTACAAAACCAAAAAAGAAAAATACAAGGCAGTTGTGGAAGAGGTTAAGCTTGCTCATGCAAAGGGTCAGCCGGTCCTTGTCGGTACAATTGATATCGATATTTCAGAGCTTGTTTCAAAGATGCTTCGCAAGGAAGGTATCGAGCACAACGTATTAAATGCTAAATACCACGAAAAGGAAGCTGAAATCGTAGCAGAGGCTGGTAAGCACGGTGCAGTTACTATTGCAACCAACATGGCTGGTCGTGGTACTGATATCAAGCTAGATGACGAAGCACGTGCAGCAGGTGGTCTCAAAATCGTCGGTACCGAGCGTCATGAATCTCGTCGTATAGACAACCAGCTTCGTGGACGTTCAGGTCGTCAAGGTGATGTGGGTGAATCACAGTTCTTCATCTCACTCGAGGATGACCTTATGAGACTCTTTGGTTCAGAGCGTTTGATTGGTATGTTCAATGCTCTTGGTGTTCCAGAGGGCGAGCAAATCAAACACAAGATGCTTTCTGATGCCATCGAAAAGGCTCAAAAGAAGATAGAGGAAAACAACTTCTCAGCTCGTAAGAACCTGCTTGATTACGATCAGGTAATGAACGAGCAAAGAGAGCTTATATACTCACAGCGTCACAGAGTACTCATGGGCGAGGATATGCACGAGCAAATCATCGGCATGATTAAAGACAAGGTTGATGAGTGCATTGAAAAGACAATTCCAGATGATGTTGAGAAAGAGCTTTGGGAGCTTCAGGAGCTTAATCACCTGATTTGCCCAGTTATTCCAGTTCCAGTTATGACTCAGCTTTCTATCAGCAATATCAAGTCAAAGCAGGAACTCAAAGATACACTTACAGATATAGCACTTGATTTATACGATCAAAAAGAAAAGCAATTTGAGGAGCCAGAGCAGTTTAGAGAGGTTGAGCGAGTTATCTTGCTCAGAGTTATCGACCGTAAATGGATGGAAGAAATCGATGACATGGAACAGCTCCGTCAAGGCATACGTCTGCAGGCTTACGGTCAGCGTAATCCAATCGATGAATACAAGGCTGCCAGCTACGATATGCTTGACGCAATGAATGCATCTATTATCAACGATACACTTACTCTTCTCTACAGAGTTCGTATTGAAAAGAAGGTAGAGCGTGAAGAAGTAGCCAAGGTCACAGGAACAAACAAGGATGAATCAGCTGGTCGCGCACCTAAAAAGCGCACCTCCAAAAAGATCTTCCCAAATGATCCATGCCCTTGCGGAAGCGGACTAAAGTATAAACAGTGTTGCGGCAGGAAATAGCTTAATAAAAGCTTCGCTTTTAATTAAGCTATTTCTACGACGCACCGCCATCGCCGAAGGCGATTTATAATCGGTGCGTCTTCCCGCACCGCCCTGCGCGAAGCGCATTTAAATGGGCGTGTCTTCCCGATTGTTTCGCATTCTCGAATTATCCAAAGCCTCATACATTGTATGAGGCTTTTTACATATTAGGAAAAATCTTTTCGCAGCAGGAAGAAACGAGCTTTGCTCGAGATATAAAAGCCTTCCCCTAAAAAGGGGAAGGGGGACCGCGTTAGCGGTGGATGAGGTGTATACCATGACAAATCTAGAACAATACTACAACAAATTTAATGAAGACAAGCGCCTAAACAGCCGTCATGGAATCATGGAATATACGGTTACTATGAAGTATGTCCACAAATATTTGGATCAGTTGGCGGCAGAAACAGGCAAGGCTAAAGCAGACATTTCTATTCTTGATATTGGTGCTGCAACTGGTGGCTATAGCATCCCTCTATGGGAAGAAGGCTACGATGTGACAGCGGTAGAATTAGTTAAGCATAATTTGGGACGCCTTAAAGCAAAGTGTTCAGGCGTCAAAGCTTATCAAGGAAATGCACTAAAACTGAAGCGTTTTGAAGATAACACTTTTGATTTAACTCTTTTATTTGGACCTATGTATCATCTAAAGACAAGGGATGAACAGCTTCGGGCGCTGCTGGAGGCAAAACGCGTAACAAAGCAAGGCGGATACATTCTTGTTGCGTATGTTATGAATGAATACGCTTTTCTAACATATGGAATTAAAGAAGGTCATATTTTAGAAAACCTTGCAGATGGTAAGCTAGACGAATCTTTTCATGTAAGACCTGCCGAGGATGATTTATATATGTTTATGCGTACCGAGGATATCGAAAGTCTCAACAAAGAGGCTGCCTTAGAGCGTATTCAAATCATCTCGCCAGACGGACCGGCAAATCATATGCGTCGCGAGGTTAATGCTCTTACCGAAGAACAGTTTCAGCAATTTATAAACTATCAATTGTCAGTGTGTGAAAGGGCAGATTTGCTAGGTGCTAGCGCGCACACGGTGGATATATTGAGGAAGTGAAAGGGCTAAACAAAACACCAGAAGAATTTGCCAAGTTAATGCAGCAAGTAAATAAATAGGATGTTAGCTCTCCATGTAAGATTAGCATTATACACCTATATCAAAAATCTTGGAAAGTAAAGAAATTGCGACTAATGTCAAATACTTCGAAATAGTATTTTAAGTAAAGTGTATTTGGCTTACAAAGAATGACTGATTTTTAATCAAAAAAATCAGTTGTTTTTTTGCTTAAAAATATTGGAAAATTTTGGTATTAACTGAAGAAACTTTACACGTGGGATAACGCATGCTATACTATGACCTGAACTTCAAATATACATATAAAGGAATTCTGACTGTATCGGTCAATTTTTCCGTGGGTAAAATGTTTTAGAGTTTTTGGTAACAAATTAAAAGGCTTTGATAGATATTAATTCTTTAGATTCTAGGTGC
>DBWZ01000001.1 GCA_002309345.1 Pseudobutyrivibrio sp. UBA1225 | reverse complement strand
GAATACCACGATAAAGAAGCGTAGCCCTCGGCACAGGCATGCGTCGATCTTGCTAAATAATGCACATGTGCAGTGCCATACGCGGCTCAAATCAGTTCTACTTTTACGCAGATCTAAGGCTGAATTTAAAAAACGACTGAGATTGGTATAACCTCTCAGCCGCTTTGTACTTCAAGATAAGCTCAATGTCTGTACATATTTAAATTGAATAATATCATTTGGTGCGGTTTCTGTATAAGCATCCTCATGATGCATGGTCTTGATGATTTCATTCTTTGAAACTCTTCCAAACCGTTTGATAACATCATTTAGTATATCCATATCTTCTGGGGTGAGATATGGATATTCTTTATTTTCAGTAGGGAGAAATTTGTATCCCGTACCATCGCCCATATCGATTTCTTCACAGTTTATGGTACTCAGATCAACGATAGATTCATAAGCAATTGGAACTGCTCCCATAGGCAGGGCCCGATATACAAGTCCGGACATTGCATGCCCGCGGCGCTTAAACGAAAGCGCATCTGCATACCATAACATTTTCATAAGTTTTACCCTGAACAAACTCACAACACTATTGGAGTTAGCATAGTAGCGAATCATATCTACAACCACGTCCAATGATAATGCCTTACTACCATTAGCTTCCGAATTTTGAAGGAAGCGAGCATATTTCGACATGATAGCACTTTTCAGATACATGTCATGATCTTTTTCAAAAAGAGCTGTCCCGGCTTCCATATATTTCGCATATGATGCGGCAGAAAGTGAGTCTTTTCCTGCTTGAAGAAGCTGCAAAAACCACTCAGGATCGGAGTCCAACTTTCTAAGAATAGTGTCATGAGCGATATCCTGTACCTGGTGGCTTTCATAACGTGTGATAGTTTTCCCACCCCATCCTAGCAGGAGACATAAGTCACTCTGACTGATACCATATCTGGCACGAATCGCTGCAATTTGATGAGATGTCAAAAGACCCATCTTTTCACGATAGGCATTCTTAAGAGCAATATCATTTGATGAAACTTGTCGTTCATCCGCATATGTTTCATCTGCCCGATCACAATAGAAGTATTCTGCCTCATATTTAACGGGCACGCCCTTAAATATATTGCTTTCTTCTGTAGTTATCCTCTTCACATCGTGTTTTTCCATGCAGCAAGGGCATAATATTCTCTCTGACATTAAGATTTTCATGTTGTTGCACCTCCTTATTATCTATATGGAAACATATCAGGAGTGAACGGATTCTCGGCATAATGAAATGACATTACGAAAGTTGTATGGTTCCCAAACTCAGAGAGTAATTCCACACGAATTTTAATGTACACTTCTCCTTTGCCATTATATACTTTCCCGAACTCACGCATCTCACTTCTATTGGGGAGACGCAGATCCTTGACCGTCTTTATATATTCTTTGACTGTCAATGTCTGTAATTCTCGTTTTAAAGCAATTACTGGGTCTTCATTTGGAAATAAATCTGCAACAGTAAACTTATTCGTATACTGTGGAGCTCTATTTTGATCAACTTTTCGCTCAGCTTGGAAAGTTATTGTTGCGTTATGACTCAATGCGTATTGAAGATCTTGTAGATAAGAGTTCACTTCGAGTTTAGTCTCAATTCTTGTCCGTGTGTCAGCCAAAATATGCTACCCCCATCATTGATTGGTATCATTTGATACCATTGTATACTTCATAGATGATCCTGTCAAGTGGGCACGGTATCAATCGGCACCTGTTTTTATAATATCAGCTACTACATAGACTAAATATTATTCGCCATCCTAAAAAAGCCCACCTTCGCAGCAAAATCCTCCAGTACCTCAGATATCTTGATCTGCTGCGGACATACCTGCTCATAGCTCCTGCACTGCTGACTCGCCTGACTGAGCCCTTCTCATGAACAGAATCAGACCCGCAAACTGCCATATATTTCCTATGCTGATCCACGCTGTGGTAAGAGCATTGATAACCGCATGATTTCCAAATATGTTTAGAAATGCTGCCGCAGCCATTCCGACAGGCAATGAGAAAATCCAACACCACCTCGGATATGGTGTCTTTCCTGTCGCAAATGCTTTAATCTGAGCAATCCACATAATCAAGGAAAATATCATAAACATTATCATGGCCGGCAGAAGAAAGTATGCCCCAAAACGCATTGACAGTTCAAACGCCTTCTCCGGGCTTACTTCCATCAGATGATTGTATACATATACGGCAGCCAGACACGGCACATGAACACCGCAGGCACCGAAAATCAAATATCCAAAAACCCCGCTTCGGAAAGAATGAGCAAGCCGTGGCGCACGTTCTGCCATGAGACGATAAATGCCAAAATAACACAGCCCCTCCAACGGGATCCCAATCAGACCCAGAAAAGCAGACCAGAATATTCTGGTATCCGAAAGGCCAAGATATGCCGAGAGCATTCGCTCGTTTCCGGTCAGAGTTTCATCAGCGACACCATAGCCAAGAAGCCAGTCACCGATAAAGACCATAATGCCCGCAACCAGACCGATAATGAATAACTTGCGAATTCTTTTCCAGTCAAGATTTCCATCTATGCCGATGGTGTTGTATCCTTCATTATTCATCATTTTTTGATTGCCTCCTTACTCA
>DBWZ01000067.1:111474-127472 GCA_002309345.1 Pseudobutyrivibrio sp. UBA1225 | reverse complement strand
ACACTTGTAGTTCAGGTTCCTACATCTCTTTCTAAGGACGCAAAAGAAGCTCTTCGTAAATTCGATGAGTTAACTGGCAACACTACAACAGGTGGACCTAAGTCAGTGAAAACAGAGAAAAGAAAACGCGGCTTTGCAGATAAGATCAAAGACGCGATAGATGATTTGTAATTTTGTAATATTGTAATACAGTAATACAGTAATATAGTAATAGCGGCTGCTTCCNNCAGCCGCTATTATTATGGTTATTTAATAATCTACGTTTAATTATACAATTAATCTATGAAACAGTAACTTGAACTAATCTGCCCATATTAAAAGAATAGATAATTTTTTTGTTATTAAACTTATAAGTATATTTTATATCTATATCATTTGATGTTATTTCCGGATTTTTCAGACCATGATAGCCCTGCATTATGCATTTAACTTGGTCAGGGGTGAAACCTGCAGTAATTCCGTCATCGAATTTAAAATAATATCCAGAAATCTCATAAGAAACAAGTTTATTGTTTTTATCAAAAGTAATGAATAGTTTATTTCTGTTTGAATCTAAATATTCATAGCGATATTGTCCATTATAGATATCGTGAAAAGTATTGTTTTTTAGATTATTCACTACACTACTATCTGAATTTTCACTGAGATGAATGTTGTCCCAATCTATTCCGGCAGGGGAAGATGAAGACGCTTTAGCAGTAAGGGTGAAACAAAAAATAGATGTGATGATTGATGTCAATAGTAACAAACTTGAAAATTTCTTTTTCATAAATGATGTCCTCCTTTTTTTATTGCATAGTGTAACATATATGCAATAAAAATGCAAAAAATATGCAACATATAATGCTGGAATAAATTTTTTTGTTAAATATTTTAGATTTGGAAAAAAAAGAATATTTTTATTGAATTATAAATAGGTACTAATAATGCTGGAATAAAACTAGTTGAATTGAGTGTTTGTATAAAAGGAGTAAAAAAATGTCATTAATGGAGCGCAAGCAAGTATAAAAAGTATAGGATATAGACATGATACAAATTATGATGTAAATAATAATAACTATCAAAAAAAGATTACAAATTTTAATAAATTAAAAAAGGGAATAAAAAAGTGGTTTTTACCTTGCTTTGGTCGCAAGTGATTTAATGGTGGCGTATATATCATTCGTGGAATATACTCTTGAAAAAAATATAATATGTTATAAAATATTTTAGGGCTGTGGTTCCACAGTCCTAAATTTTTGTTAACTAGGGATTATGTTTCCAAGCAATTATTTATACTTGATATTTGAGTCAAGAATATTCAACGAGAGGATATATGAATGAGCAAAATTAGAACACGTTTCGCACCATCACCTACAGGTCGCATGCATGTAGGTAATCTTCGTACAGCGCTGTATGCATTTTTAGTTGCAAAGCACGAGAATGGAGATTTTATTTTAAGAATAGAAGATACTGATCAGGAGAGACTTGTTGAGGGAGCGGTAGATATCATCTACAGAACTCTTGCAGCAACTGGTCTTATACATGATGAAGGTCCAGACAAGGATAAGGGCGTGGGGCCTTATGTTCAGTCTGAGCGTCAAGCTCAGGGTATATATCTTGAATATGCCAAGAAGCTTGTTGAAAAGGGCGAGGCTTACTATTGCTTCTGCGATGACGAGCGTCTTGCTGAGTGTAAGCAGGTTATTGGCGACAAAGAGATTCACATCTATGACAAGCATTGTTTGAATCTTTCAAAGGAAGAGGTCGAGGCTAACCTTGCAGCTGGCAAACCATACGTCATCAGACAGAACAATCCACGTACTGGCAAAACAACATTTATAGATGAGCTTTATGGAGAAATATCTGTTGATAATGCAGAGCTTGATGACATGATTCTTATCAAGTCTGATGGATATCCAACATACAATTTTGCCAACGTAGTTGATGATCACCTTATGGGAATCACACATGTTGTTCGCGGAAATGAATATATTTCATCTTCTCCAAAATACAATCGTCTTTACGATGCCTTTGGATGGGAGGTACCTAAATATATTCATTGCCCACTTATTACAAATGAACAGCATCAAAAGCTTTCTAAGCGTTCAGGACATTCCTCATACGAGGATTTGATTGAGCAGGGCTTTTTGACAGAGGCGGTTGTTAACTTTGTAGCTTTACTTGGTTGGTCGCCTGATAGTAACAACGAGATTTTCTCTTTGGATGAGCTTGTTAAGGAGTTTGACTATCATCGTATCACTAAATCACCTGCAGTTTTTGATATTACAAAGCTTAAGTGGATGAATGGCGAATATATCAAGGCGATGGATTTTGATAAATTCTATGAGATGGCCGAGCCTTATCTCAAGGAGTATATCAAGAGCGATGTAGATCTTAAGAAGATAGCAAAGATGGTTCAGACTAGAATCGAAATCTTCCCAGACATCAAAGATCATGTTGATTTCTTTGATGCTGTACCTGAGTATGATAGTGCAATGTATACTCACAAAAAGATGAAGACTAACGAGGAGTCATCACTTGCTGTATTAAAAGAGCTTTTACCTGTTTTAGAAGCACAGGATGATTACTCTAATGATGCTTTGTTTGAGCTTCTTTCGGGATTTGCAAAGGAGCATGAATATAAAAATGGATACGTTCTCTGGCCAGTTCGTACTGCTGTCTCTGGCAAGCAGATGACACCTGGCGGTGCAACAGAGTTGATGGAACTTCTTGGCAAGGATGAGTCCATCAAACGTATTAAAGCGGCGATTGAAAAACTATCGTAAATACGAATTAAATAAAAGGTTGGGGAACCTTTAGTGAGTTTTGGCTAAGGAGTTTTATGCAGTTAAATGCTATGCAGGAAGTTGCTGTTAATCACGGGAAAGGACCATGTCTTGTAGTGGCCGGACCGGGAAGTGGCAAGACCAAAGTACTCACTCTTAGAGTGGCAAAACTTATTAATACAGGTGTCCCAGCTGAAAAAATCTTGGTGATTACTTTTACCAAGGCGGCAGCGATTGAAATGAAGGAACGTTTCAATGGTCTATGGGATAGCGTTTATCCTGTAACCTTTGGAACGTTCCATTCTTTGTTTTGGGGCATATTGCAAAAGGAGAAGGGGTACAAATCCTCTGAAATTATATCTGGCACATCTAGAAGCAAGCTACTAAAGGAAGCCATGGAAAAAGCGGATATTGATATTGATGATTCTATTTTGGTGAACACATTTGCCTCAGAGTTGTCGGCGTTCAATAATAAATCGTTACATCTAGATGAATATGTGCCAAAGTTTTGCGATAAAGATGATTTTATCAAGCTTTTTCACTCATACGAAGAACTTAAACGAAAATATCGAATGATAGATTTTGATGACATGTTGAAAAAGACATATCAATTATTCCTAGATAATCCTGAGGTTTTGAAAAAGTGGCAAGGGCGATTTGAATATTTTCTTGTGGATGAAATGCAGGATATGAATAGTCTACAGTTCAAACTGATTTCCATGCTTTCGGCCAACACAAATAATCTTTTTTGTGTTGGGGATGACGATCAATCCATCTATGGATTCAGAGGAGCCGACCCAAGAATTATGCAGGATTTTGTGGAGGCATATCCCGATACGAAGAAAGTGGTTTTGAATGTGAATTATCGAAATCCGAGGAATCTTGTAGAAATGTCAGCTCGCCTTATGAGTAACAACAAAAATCGATTCGAAAAAGAGATAGAAGCCACATCCGCTGAGGGAGATGTTATTTCGAATATGTTTATGACACCAAAAGAAGAGGCAGAGTGGGTGTGTCAGATGATACAAGAGCAATCAAAAGCTGGAATTTCACCAAATGAAATGGCAATTCTATATCGCAATCACTCCGATGCCAGATACATTATCAGCGAATTGATGGCTAGAAGGATTCCTTTTTATCTTAAGGAACAAATGCCAAACGTCTTTACACATTTTATTATACAAGATATAGAAGCATACTTTCACTTGGCAATAGGAAATGGCACTAGAACTAGAATGCTTAGAATCCTTAATCGTCCGGTGAGATATCTGCACCGTCAATCTGTTGAAACCACAGGTTTTAAGGGAATGCTAGATTTTTACAAGAATTCACCTAGTAATTATCGTACAGTAGAAGGTCTTATTTCAGACATCAAGCTTATGAGCAAGATGTCTCCGTATGCTGCAATTAATTACTTAAAAAAGGCAATGGGATACGAGAGCTTCTTGAGGCAAGAGGCTATAGAAAATGATGGAGATTTTGTTGAATTTCAATGTGTGTTAGATTTTATCGCTGAGACAGTCAGAGAGTGCAAAACAATCAAGCAGGCCATCGATAAGATAAATATGATGCGCCTTAAAGTTGATTTTGAAAACAAGAATAAGTCTCAAACTAGAGCTGGAAAGGTTGGCTTATATACCTTACATGCCAGCAAAGGTTTGGAGTTTGAAAATGTATTTATAATTCAAGCTAATGAGGGGATTATTCCTACAAACAAGGTGGAAACCATAGAGGATTTGGAGGCAGAAAGAAGATTGTTTTATGTGGGAATCACCAGATGTAAGCGCCGTCTTTATATTACTTACACAAATAAAATAAATCGGGATAAGTCCCGATTTATAAGTGAGTTGAAATTAGATTATTCGTCGTCTGATGCATCGGCGAGGATTTCTTCGAAACGAGCTGAGACAGTAGCGTATTCTTCGTCAGAATCGATATTGTCAAGAGAAGGTGTGCCTTCTTCATCCTCGAAATATTTGTAGATGTATACTTCGCCCTCTGCATTAGGCTCGCCGTTTTCATCGAGAGGTAACAAAACAATGTAATCCTTATCATCTACTTCGAAAATGGTTAGGATTTCACAGGTGACCTCAGAGCCGTCATCTAAATTTAATGTGACAACTACATCATCATCTTCATTATCAACTGGAAAAACTTGATTTTCGTCCATTTGTCACTCCTTTATAAAGTATATAATAATTGTTTAAGACATGTCATTATGATATAATTCATCAGGAATTATGTCTAGTGTTTTTTGCCCTGTTAGGGCAGATTTAATAAGAATTTAATTATTTTTATTTTAGGTTTAGAATTGGAAATTTAAGTATCACCATAGGATGGGGCTTTTATATGAAGATTTCACGTGGAGATTTTGGAGAATTCGGACCACGAATTAGTGGGAGAGATGCTTTTACAATTACATTTAGTGCACAGCCAAGCACTTCTAAGGTTTCAGTTATTTTATATGAAATCGATTCGAAAAAACGAATTAATGCATTTACCCTTACAGAGGATTTTTCTATAGGAAAAGTGTTTTCTGTTGAGTTTTCAGGCATCAATCCAGAAAAGGTATGCTATCTAATTCAAGAGGATGATGAGAAATACGTCGATCCATATGCTACCTCGGTTATTGGTCGAGATAAGTGGGCTGATGTAAAGACTCGTGAAAAGACTTCTTTCAAGGTATATTCTGGTGTATCTAATATCCACAAGGCCTGGAAAGATACCAAGGTTTCAATTTCCCCTTCAGATATGGTTTTGTACAAGCTTCACGTGCGAGGCTTCACTGCTGGATTAGGCATGTCAGAAGCAAAGGTTGGAAATTACAAAGGAATTACTTCTAAGCTTTCTTACCTGAAAAAGCTTGGAGTTACTTCAATAGAGTTTATGCCTCTTTATGATTTTGAGGAATTATTTTTAGAAAAAAAGATGCTTATTTCACCTAAGGGAATCAGGTCTATGACAACCGTTCCTACAGGCAAAACCAATTATTGGGGCTTTGGAGAGGCTAACTATTTTGCTCCTAAAGCTTCGTACTTTGGAGGGGCATCTTCTTCCTGTGAAGGATTTCGCGACATGATTTCCACTATCCATAGCAATGGAATGGAAGTGGTTATGGAGATGGCGTTTGCTGCAGATACAGCATCTGACATCATCATAGATTGTCTGAAGTACTATGTTAAGTATTTTCATGTTGATGGATTCCACATTGTTGGTTGCAGTGCTCCGATTGATCGAGTGGCAGCAGAACCTTATCTTGCTGACACCAAGATTTTTTATGAGTACATTCCGGAGGAAATACTTTGCAGTGAGGCGGGAGCAAAGCATCTGTTTGTTTACAACGATTCCTTTATGAATGTTACCCGTCAGATTGAAAACCATATGAATGGAAGTATGGTTCAGTTTGCCAATCATATGCGCAGGCAAAATCAAGCCTACGGATTTGTTAATTATATGGCTAATGTCAATGGTTTCTCTCTTTGGGATTCTTATTCTTATGGCGAGAAGCACAACATGGACAATGGCGAAGACAATAGAGATGGTACCAACAACAATTATTCTTTCAACTATGGAATAGAGGGTAAAACCAACAACAAAACAATTAACAAGAATCGTTTCAAAGAGATGCGAAACGCATTTACAGCGTTGTTTATGTCTCAGGCAGTTCCGCTTTTTGTGGCGGGAGATGAGATGGCTGCGACACATCAGGGCAACAACAATCCATATTGTCAGGACAACAAGGTCGGCTACACTGTTTTTACAAAGACCAAAAATAAGACAACTTTGCAAAGGTTTGTTATGTCCCTTATAGAGTTTAGAAAGAATCACAAGTGTCTTAGAGCAGAAAGTCCGTTTTTAATGAACGACTACAAGCATCTAGGATTACCTGATATGTCATTCCACGGCTCTGAGCCTTGGACGATGACAATTGGTGAAGAGCAGAAAGCATTGGGGGTTCTCTACAACGGAGCTTACGCCCATGAAAAGGAAGATGTTTTTGTTTGCTACAACTTCCACTATGATGCTGTTGATATGGCTCTTCCGTTGTTGTCGCCTGGAAAGAGATGGCGAATTTGCTTTAACACAGCTGAATACGATGATAAAAGTGATTTTACTCCTAAACAAATTCACGACCAGCAGTCAATCAAAGTGCCAGGCAGTTCCATAAGCGTACTTGTTGGTCTCAGACCAGAAAAGAAACAGTAGGAGTTATAAATGAAAGCGCTAGAACATTTTAGAACAATCACACATCATAGGCATCTTGTTATGAAAGGCTGCTTTGCAGTTGGATTGTATTGGCAGGGCTTGACCCATGATTTATCCAAGTATTCTTGGGTAGAGTTTTCAGTTGGAGCAAAGTACTATCAAGGCTACAAGAGCCCAAACAATGCAGAAAGAGAAGACAAAGGCTTGTCCTATGCATGGCTTCATCACAAAGGGAGAAACAAGCATCATTTCGAATATTGGATTGACTATTCTTTGGATGGAGACAATCATATGAAGGGCATGGAGATGCCGGTTAAATACGTTGTAGAGATGTATGTGGACAGAGTTGCTGCCTGCAAGAATTATCAAAAGGAAGCATATACTGATGCAAGCGCCTTAGAGTATTATGAAAAGGGACGAGCTAAATACATGATGCATCCCAACACGGCTGCATTATTAGAGGATATGCTACATTACCTTGCCAAGCACGGTGAAAAAGCAACCAACGAATATATTCGCAAAGAAATTTTGCATAATAAAAAATAACATTGGAGATTTAATGAAATGGAAAAAGAAAGAAAAGTATTATATTCAGGTATGCAGGCTACAGGAAAGCTTACCATTGGAAATTATATAGGTGCACTTAAGAACTGGGTCAACCTACACGAGGATTACGATTGCTTCTTTGGTGTTATGGATTTGCATTCACTTACAGTAAGACAGAATCCTACAGAATTTAGACAGAACGCTAGGCGTATTTACACACAGTATGTGGCGGCAGGTCTAGATCCTAAGAAAAACTGTATCTATTTTCAGTCACACGTTCCTGCCCATGCTGAGCTTGGCTGGGTTTTGGATTGCTTTACATACATGGGTGAGCTCAATCGCATGACTCAGTTTAAGGATAAATCTGCAAAGCACGCAGATAATATCAATGCAGGTTTATTTACTTATCCTGCTCTTATGGCGGCAGATATTTTGCTCTATCAGGCTGATTTGGTTCCAATCGGTGCTGACCAAAAGCAGCATCTTGAGATTTGTCGTGATGTGGCAGAGCGCTTTAATAATATCTATGGCGATGTGTTTACAATACCAGAGGGATATTTCCCCAAGGCAGGTGCCAGAATAATGTCTTTGGCAGATCCAACCAAGAAGATGTCTAAGTCTGATGAAAACGTCAATGCTACAATCTATCTTGTAGATGATAAGGATACAATCATCCGCAAGTTTAAAAAGGCCGTTACAGACTCTGAGGCAGAGGTTAGGTATGATGTTGCAAACAAGCCTGGTGTATCAAATCTCATGGAAATCTACGGAGTTGTTACAGACAAGTCTATGGAGGATATTGCAAGAGAGTTTGATGGCAAGGGTTATGGTGACTTTAAGCTTGCTGTTGGTGAAGCAGTTGCTGATATGCTTGAGCCATTTCACAAGCGATGTGCTGAGCTTGAAAGCGACAAGACATTCATTAATGAGTGCATCAAGGAAAACAGTGAAAAGGCTGCATATTTTGCAAACAAGACTCTTAGAAAGGTTCACAAGAAGCTTGGACTTACTGAGAGAATTCGTTAAGCTAGATTGCATTAGAGACAGGAGTGTGATAATATACCTCCTGTCTTTTCTAATATCTTTTTTAATCCCACAGGAGATTAATTGTATAGTGTTGTAAATACCGCTACCGTTTTCGGTATCGATTCTAAAATTATATCTGTAGAAGCAGATATTTCTGATGGCATGCCTATGTTTGATATGGTGGGCTACCTATCTTCAGAGGTGAAAGAGGCCAAGGAAAGGGTTCGAGCTGCTCTTAAAAATGAGGGCTACGCTTTACCTGTCAAGCGAATCACCGTAAATTTATCCCCGGCAAGTATCAGAAAAACTGGAGCAGGCTTTGATTTGCCTATCGCAGTGGCGATATTATCTGCCATAGGCATAGTTGAATGCGAGAGACTAGCAAATACCTGCTTACTTGGCGAAATATCCTTAGATGGCAAAATTCAGCCTATTACAGGGGTGCTATCTATGGTGATGGAAGCCAGGGCTAATGATTTAAAGGAAGTTATTGTTCCAAAAGAAAACCTGATGGAGGCAAGGCTTGTTGAAGGAATCAACACAATCGGTGTTGAAAAGCTATCTGATGTAATTGCGTATTTAAATCATGGTAAATACGAGGATGAATTTTTAGTTTTAGATTCTGAAGAAAATAAAGCAGTTAAAGAATATGATTTTTCCATGCTGAATGGACAGGCGGCTCTAAGACGAGCTTGCGAGGTTGCTATATCAGGGATGCACAATCTTCTTATGGTAGGACCGCCCGGAGCGGGCAAATCGATGATTGCAAAGTGTATACCATCGATTCTACCGCCAATGGATATGGATGAGCAGCTTGAGCTATCAAAGATTTATTCTGTGTCAGGAAAGTTTGATGAGAGGTTGGGCTTGATTAAAAACAGACCTTTCAGAAGTCCTCATCATACTGTGTCGGCACATGGACTTGTTGGAGGTGGACAGAATCCAAAGCCGGGTGAGATATCTCTTGCACATAAGGGGGTGCTTTTCTTAGATGAGTTGACTGAGTTTAACAAGAGCACACTTGAGATTTTACGTCAGCCGATGGAGGATAAAAAGGTTAATATTTCAAGAGCCACTGGAAGCTTTTGTTTTCCAGCTGATTTTGTATTGGTGGCAGCGATGAATCCTTGCTCATGTGGATATTATCCGGATTTAAACAGGTGTAAATGTACAAGGCTTTCTATACAGAGATATCTTTCTAAAATATCTCAGCCGTTGTTGGATAGAATAGATATTTGTGTTGAGGCACCTACGCTAAATTTTGCTCAGATTTCAAGGCGACAGGATAACGAAAATTCAGAAAGCATAAGAAACAGAGTTATTGCCTGCCATGAGATTCAAAGGGAGAGATATAAGGCCTACGGTTTTAAGTACAATAGCCAAATTCCAAGCAATCTGATGGAGGTTTTTTGTCCTCTTGGCGAGTCCGAGGCCAGCTACATGGAAAAGATGTACGAAAAGTATTCTCTGACTGCAAGAACCTATCATAAGGTGCTTAGAGTCGCAAGGACTATAGCTGATATGAATGGCGCAAGGGATATAAAGCTAGAATATCTGCAGGAAGCCCTCGTATACAGAGGACTTGATAAAAAGTATTGGGAGGCATGCTAGATGAATGAAATCGTATATCAGCATTGGTTTTTAAATAATACAGATATTAGTTATGGTAAGAAGCCAAAGCTTTTAGAATACTTTTATGATTCCTATCATATTTTTAATGC
Source organism: Pseudobutyrivibrio sp. UBA1225 (assembly GCA_002309345.1). Lineage (GTDB taxonomy): Bacteria > Bacillota > Clostridia > Lachnospirales > Lachnospiraceae > Pseudobutyrivibrio. The sequence goes on along the minus strand of DBWZ01000067.1, from coordinate 117,205 downwards.
TTCTAAGACGGAGCTTATGGAAAGCGGATTGCTAGATGAAAAGGTTGTTGATAAATTTATTGAAAACAGAAATAAGGCTCAGATAGAAAAGGATTATGAAAGCTTTTGCCATTCACCCTTTTCATTTATAACAATGGAAAATCTATCATATCCACAGAAGTTAAGAGATATCTACGATCCAGCCTATGGCATGTTTTATAATGGAAAGCTGCCTGAGTTTAATCATGTAGTCTCAATAGTTGGTGCGAGAAGATGTAGTGCCTATGGTAAGAAGATCGCTTTAGAGCTTGGTGAAGCTTTGGGGCAAGCAGGGATTATAGTAATCAGTGGTATGGCAAGAGGAATTGATTCCTTTGCCCATAGAGGCTGCTTAGATGGTGGAGGTAATACTGTAGCAGTTTTGGGTTGTGGCTGTGATGTCATCTACCCAAAGGAAAATAGATTATTATATGAAGAAATAGTAGAACGAGGGGCTGTTCTATCAGAATATCCTATTGGCACAAGCCCAATTGCCTTAAACTTTCCAAGGCGAAATAGGATAGTGTCCGCGCTGTCGGATGTGGTTGTTGTTGTTGAGGCTAGAAGTAAATCTGGTTCACTTATCACGACCGATTTTGCTTTAGAGCAGGGCAAGGATATTTATGTAATACCGGGAAGGATTGGTGATGCTTTAAGTGAAGGCTGCAACAAATTAATTGCTCAAGGCGCTGGAATAATTACAGATATAGATAAGTTTGTCCAAGACCTTACTGATTTATATGGCATGGAAAATAAGCGAAAAAAAGCAATTAAGAGACATCTTCCTAAACTAGACGAGAAGCAAAAGAAGGTTTATGGATTGTTTGACTACTATCCTAAAAGCATAGCAACTGTTTTAGAGGAGTGCGAACTGGATTATTTGGAGCTTTTGGCAGTTATTTTTTCCTTGGAAAAACTAGGTTTGCTCTATGAACCTTTCAAGAATAATTATGTAAAACCTGCCTAAAATGTTGTTTGATTTTGTGTAAATATCGTAAATTGTTGTCTCAATATGTAATATTTTCCTTGAAAATAAAAAATTTATGTTGTATAGTGATTTTCGATTTGAAAAAACGAATATTTAATAGGAGCAAAAATTAATGGCAAAAAATCTTGTTATAGTAGAGTCGCCTGCAAAGGTGCATACCATAAAGAAATTTTTAGGAAGCAACTATGAGGTTATGGCTTCCCAGGGACATGTTCGTGACATGCCAAAGAGCCAGTTGGGGTTTGACCCAGAAAATGATTTTGAACCTAAATATATAACAATTAGAGGAAAAGGAGAGTTGCTTGCGGCACTTCGTAAGGAAGTAAAGAAGGCTGATAAAATCTTTCTCGCAACTGATCCCGATCGTGAGGGAGAAGCTATTTCATGGCATCTTACTCACGCCCTCAATTTACAAGACAAAAAGGTTTACAGAATAACATTTAACGAAATCACAAAGACTGCTGTTAAAAATTCACTTAAGAATCCACGTGAAATCGATATGGATTTAGTAGATGCACAGCAGGCAAGACGTATGCTTGACAGAATGGTTGGTTACAAGATTTCACCACTTCTTTGGGCAAAGGTTAAAAGAGGACTTTCTGCTGGTCGTGTTCAGTCGGTAGCTCTTCGAATCATCTGCGACCGCGAAAAGGAAATCGAGCAATTTATTCCTCAGGAATATTACACACTTGATGTTCTTCTTGATACACCAGGTGCAAAGAAGCCGATAGTTGCAAAGTACTACGGCGATAAAACAGGTAAAAAGGATATTTCTGACAAGGCAAGCTTAGATAAGATTATGGCAGAGCTTAAGGGTGCAGATTTTACAATCGGTTCCATTAAGCGAGGCACTAGAGAGAAAAAGGCGCCGCTTCCATTTACTACATCTACAATGCAGCAAGAGGCTTCAAAGGCTTTGAATTTCTCGATTCAAAAGACCATGAGCGTCGCCCAGCAATTGTATGAAGGTGTTAGTGTAAAGGGGCACGGCACAATTGGTCTTATCACATATCTTCGTACAGATTCGACACGTGTTTCTGACGAGGCTAGAGCTGCTGCTGAAAGCTTTATCACATCCAACTATGGTGATAATTATTTATCAGCACCAATTGCAAATTCTAAAAAGAATTCAGGTAAGGTTCAGGATGCCCATGAAGCAATAAGACCTGCCAATATCGAGCTTGTGCCATCCGAGATAAAGGATAGCTTGACTCGTGATCAATATAGATTGTATCAGCTTGTATGGAAGAGATTTGTGGCTAGCCAGATGGCAAACGCTATTTACGACACAATATCTCTTAACGTAAATGCGAAGAATCAAGTGTTCACAGCAGCAGAATCATCAATCAAGTTCGATGGATTCATGATGATTTATGTATCAGCTGATGATGAGGCAGATTCAAAGACTCATCCACTTGCAAAGCTTACCGAGGATACTAAGCTTACATTCAACAGCTTTGAAGAGAAGCAGCACTTTACTCAGCCAGCACCTCACTTTACAGAGGCTTCGCTTGTTAAGACTCTCGAGGAGCTTGGTATAGGTAGACCAAGTACTTATTCACCAACTATCACAACACTTTTAAAGAGACATTACATCACAAAGGAAGCAAAGAACCTTTTTGTGACAGAGCTTGGAGAAGTTGTTAATTCTATCATGGTGGATTCCTTCTCGATAATTGTTGATGATAAATTTACAGCCAATTTAGAATTGCTTCTCGATGGCGTAGAAGAGGGAACTGTTGAATGGAAGTCCGTTGTGCGTAACTTCTATCCAGATCTTGAGAAGGCGGTTTCGGTTGCAGAGGAAGAATTAGCAAAGATTGAGATTCACGACGAGGTCACAGATGTTATTTGCGAACAGTGTGGTCGCAACATGGTAATCAAGTTTGGACCTCATGGAAAATTCCTTGCATGTCCGGGATTCCCTGAGTGTAGAAATACAAAACCATTCTTAGAGAAGGTAGGAGTTCCTTGTCCTAAGTGTGGTGGAGACGTAGTTATTCGCAAGTCTCAAAAGGGCCGTAAGTTTTTCGGCTGTGCAAATCACCCTGATTGTGATTTTATCAGTTGGTCTAAGCCAACCACAGAAAAGTGCCCTAAATGTGGCACCTACATGGTTGAAAAGGGTAACAAACTGGTATGTGCAAATGATGAGTGTAGATTTGTACAAAATGTCTCAAAAGAAGACAAATAATAAATAAAATGTCAAAAAACATGTGCAACAGATAAAATATTCTGAATTTTATTGCAATTTGTTCAAATAGATGCTATAATTTGTGCAAATTTCCCGCAGGATGATTTTTTGATGTGTTTATGGGTTTGTTTTGTGAGATTTTTAGGGGAAATGAGCTATTGAAAAATTGATTAAATTGTTTAGGTTTAGGAGGATATATTTTAAATGAGTGTACAGTTATTAGACAAGACAAGAAAGATTGGAAAGCTCCTTCATAATAATAACTCGTCAAAAGTTGTATTTAACGATATTTGTTCGGTGTTAACTGAAATACTTGATTCATCAGTGCTTGTTATTTCAAAGAAGGGAAAGGTTCTTGGCCTTTCACATATTCCAACAACCACAGAAATCGGAGAGCTTATCGTTGACGAAGTTGGTGGATTTATCGATCCTCTTTTAAATGAGAGATTATTATCAATCCTTTCAACAAAGGAAAACGTTAACCTCAAGACACTTGGTTTTGAAAAGTCTGATATTGATATGTATTCAGCGATTATCGCTCCTATTGATATTGCTGGTGAGCGTCTTGGTACACTTTTTGTTTATAGATTTGATAAGCAGTATGACATCGATGACATCATTCTTACTGAGTATGGTACAACTGTAGTAGGACTTGAGATGATGAGATCAGTTAACGAAGAGTCAGCTGAGGAAAACAGAAAACTCCAGGTTGTTAAGAGTGCTATTTCAACATTATCTTACTCAGAGCTTGAGGCAATCATTCACATCTTTGATGAGCTTGATGGGAATGAGGGTGTGCTTGTTGCATCAAAGATTGCTGACAGAGTTGGCATTACTCGTTCGGTTATTGTAAATGCGCTTCGTAAGTTTGAGTCAGCAGGTGTTATTGAATCTCGTTCATCAGGTATGAAGGGTACTTACATCAAGGTTCTTAACGATGTGGTATTTGGAGAGCTTGAGGAGATCAAGAAAAACAAATAATTTGGATTTTTGCCCGCCATCTGGCGGGCTTTTTTTTGCAAAGCAAAACTCTTTATTTAAATTTTGCTGCTGCTTTCATAACTTTTACACAAAATTATTCTATGATATTAATATCTATAAGTAAAAATAGGAGATAAGATTCGTTCGTTTTTTGAGTTCCACTAACTGTAGTGGATAAGATTTGTTTATTCCACTACATTTTGTAAATTATATCTTGTGTTTTTTTATAGATAATTTATAATTAAATTAGTTTAGGAGGGGTTTAGAATGATTAGTTCAGATGCCTTTGGATACGTAAATATGTTAGATAATGCCTCTGATGTTAGTTGGCAACGTCAAACGTTGATTTTAAACAATATTGCCAACAATGACACACCCGGCTACAAGAGACAGGATATTGAATTTGAAAGCGTTCTCAGGAATGCTTTGATTGGTACCCATGAGCGTACTCTTGATAGAGCTGTCGATGTTCTTGATGATGACAACGGATTGGATAGAGATGGCCGCGGGGTAGAGGGTGTTCAATATACCGATTACGAAAACTTCTCATATCGACTCGATGGCAACAACGTAGATATGGATACGGAAAACGTTGAGCTTGCCACAGAGCAAATTCGTTATCAGGCGCTCAGCGCTAGTTTAATCAACGAATTAGGTCGATTTGAAACTGCTATAGGCAGATAACATATTTATTAGGAGGTATATCTTATGGGACTATTTCAACCTTTTGATATTGCGGCTACAGGTATGACTGCCCAGCGTTTCAGAATGGATATAATCGCAGAAAACATTGCGAACGTCAGTACAACTCGTACAGAGAATGGCGGTCCATATCGTCGTAAGATGGTTACATTTGAAGAAAAGCAGCTTAAGGCGGGCTTTCCTACATTTAGAAATATATTGAAGAAGAACATGGCTGCTTACATTGGCAATGGTGTCAAGGTGAGCAGAGTGTCAGAAGATAAAAAGACCGATTTCATCATGGAGTACGACCCATCACATCCTGATGCAGATGAAAACGGCTACGTTAGATATCCTAACGTAAATACGGTCACAGAAATGACCAACCTTATCGATGCCAGTCGTTCATACGAAGCCAACGTTACAGCTTTCTCAGCTATCAAGTCTATGGCTTCAGCTGGTATATCAATCGGCGAAAGATAATAAGGTGTTTTCATAGGAGGGCAGTATGGATATAACTTCAATTCAAGGATTATATGGCACAACACCTGTTACATCAGATACAGCCAAAGTGGACTCTGAAAAGGGTTTTCAAAGTATGCTCAATTCCGTCATGGGACTTTTAGAGGATACCAATTCCTTACAGAAAAAGGCTCATAAGGAAGAGGTTGCCTTTATGCTTGGCGAGACAGATAACACTCACGATTTGATGATTGCTGAGCGCAAAGCCAACATAGCACTACAGTATACCGTGGCTGTGCGTGATAAAATTCTAGATGCATATCAACAAATAATGCAGATGCAAGTATAGCATCATCCAAATTAGCTGAACAGCTAATTTGGATGATGCCCAGAAGTGCCCATCGCCG
>DBWZ01000067.1:96632-111378 GCA_002309345.1 Pseudobutyrivibrio sp. UBA1225 | reverse complement strand
GGCAAACAGCAAATTTGAATGATGCCTAGCTAAATATTCTTAGATTTAAGGGGAGAAACATGCCAGAGCAAATCCAAGCTATTTTGAATCGAATACTTGAATGGTGGAGAAAGTTCACAAGACGTCAGCAGGCTTTGATTATTTCAATTACTGCTGTTGTTATTGTGTCTTTTATTATTTTAGGTATTATCATCACTAGGCCTACCATGATTCAGCTAATCGCTTGCGAGGATGGTACACAAGCGGCAGAAGTCAAAACCATTCTTGAAGATAACAACATCGAGTATGAGACAAGCCCTGATGGATTTACCTTTTTCATCGACGAAGAGGATGAAGCACAGGCCAACATCCTTCTTGGCTCCAACGAGATTCCTAGCTCTGGTTATGATATTAGTGACGCTATTGATGGTAGCTTCTCTACAACAGAGGCTGACAAGCAAAAGAAATATAAGTTATATCTTGAAGAGAAATATGCCGAGGCTCTTGAGAATTTGTCAATGGTTGAGTCAGCCGTTGTCACTCTCAATATCCCTGAGGATGACGGAACAATAATCGCTCGTGATTCAGATGGATATGCTTCTGTAGAGCTCAAGCTTACCGCGCCAATGAATGGAGATACAGCCGCGGGTATAGCTAAATATATTGCTGTCAACATGGGTAATGATGACACCAAGAATATTGTTGTTATGGACACAGACGGCAACATGCTTTTCTCAGGCGGTGATGAGACAACAGCCGCAGGAAATGCATCTGCTAATCAGGATGTTCGCGACCGTGCTCGGAAAGAAATCGCTGAGCGAGTAGAGAAGGTTTTAGAGGGGACAGATTTATATGACAATATTTCTGTTGGCGTCAACCTTTCTATGAATTTTGATGAAAATAGTTATGTAGACTACGACTATTCTGTTGACGAAGGCAGAACTGAGGGCTATCTCGACAGTGAAACTTGGTCAAACTCAGAATCTGTAGGTACTCACGGCGGCGTTCCTGGTACCGATAGTAATGACGATGACACAACCTATGTTATGGAGGATGGTGGCAAGACTCAGTCAACAACTGAGGAGGGCACCAAGGATTATCTTCCAGACGAGAGAATCACAACTCACAAGGATGAAATTGGCAAGCATGTATTAGAGGATTCATCAATCTCTGTTACATGTAAGACCTTTGCAATATACAATCAGGACAAGATGGAATCTGACGGTACCTTAGATGAGCTTGGTCAGACCTTCGACGAATTCGTAAAAGCGAATTCTGATCCTGTTCAACAGGAAGTTACAGACGACATTATCGAGGTTGTCTCAAGGACAACAGGATTCCCAGCAAACAATGTTAAAATCGTTGCTTATGAGATTCCTATGTTCCAGTATTCTGAGGACACAGGTCTTGGCGTTACAGATATTTTGCAGATTGTTCTTGCGGCTCTTATCTTTGCAATGCTTGGCTTTGTTGTATTTAGAAGCCTTCGTTCCGAAGAAGAGGAGCCTGTGGAGCAAGAACTCACTATCGACGATCTTATTGCTTCTACACAGGGTGAGGAGGAAGAGTTGGAGGATATCGGTTATACCGAAAAATCCGAGGCTCGTATCCTTATCGAGAAGTTTGTTGATGAAAAGCCAGAAGCGGTGGCTCAACTATTACGAAATTGGTTAAACGAGGATTGGGGATAAGGTTATGGCAGCAGAAGAACTTAATGGCGTACAGAAAGCCGCAATACTTTTAATTGCCCTTGGACCGGAGAAATCATCGCAGATTTTTAAGCATCTCAAAGAGGAAGAAATCGAAGAGCTAACTCTTGAGATTGCCAACACAAGAAGTATTTCTCCAGCTCTCAAAGAAGAGGTAATCGAAGAATTTTATCAGGTATGTCTTGCTCAGCAGTACATCGCTGAGGGTGGTATCGGTTATGCTAAAGAGCTTTTGGAAAAGGCTCTCGGCGACGACAGAGCTCAGGATGTTATTACCAAGCTGACAGCATCACTTCAGGTTCGTCCATTCGAATTTATCCGAAAGACCGAGCCTTCTCAGGTGCTGAACTTCATCCAAGAGGAGCATCCACAGACAATCGCTATGATTTTATCCTACTTATCAGCAGGTCAGGCTTCCCTTATTATCGGTGCTCTTCCGCCTGAAAAGCAGGCCGACGTTGCAAAGCGTATTGCTCTTATGGATAGAACTAGCCCTGAAGTTATCAAAGAGGTTGAGCGTGTTTTGGAAAGAAAGCTTTCATCTCTTATCAATCAGGATTACACTATCGCCGGTGGTGTTGATGCGGTAGTTAACATTTTAAATACAGTAGACCGTGGTACAGAAAAACGTATCATGGAATCTTTGGAAATCGAAGAACCAGAGCTTGCTGAAGAAATCAGAAAGAAGATGTTCGTATTCGAGGATATCTTGCTTCTTGATGATAGAGCTATTCAGCGTGTTCTTAGAGATGTTGACAACTCTGACCTTGGCGTTGCTCTTAAGGGCGCCAACGAAGAGGTTTCAGCAGCCATATTCAAAAACCTTTCTACTCGTCTTGCGGCGATGATTAGGGAAGATATGGAATTCATGGGCCCTGTTCGTATGAAGGACGTAGAAGAAGCTCAGCAGAAGATTGTAGGTATCATCAGAAAGCTGGAAGATTCTGCAGAAATCGTTATTTCAAGAGGTGGTGCAGATGAGCTTATTGTCTAGTAACAATGTCATTTATGGATTCATGGTGGCTCCAAATTCTACAGACGAAGAAGGAGCGACCGATGAGGTCGTGATTGATTCCAATGATTTGGCAAGAGAAATCATAATGAAGCAAGAGAAGGCGTACAAGGCTAAGCTTCTCGAAGAGGAGCGCCAAAAACGTCTTGAAGCTATGCGCGAGTCTGGGACAGAAATTCCAGAGGGGATGGATCCCGATGAATTTCTTGGGCTTGCCGATACTATTATGCAGGAGGAGGAACCTCAAAATACTGTCGCATCAGAAGAACTTCTCCAACAAGCTAGAGAAGAGGCTGACAAAATCATTGCAGATGCCCATGCTCAGGCAGAAGAAATAATCAACTCTGCTCAGCTTAATGCAGATGCACTTAAGAACCTTGCTCGTCAGGATGGCGAGAAGGAAGGCTACAATGAGGGTACTCAAAGGGCAGCTCTTGAGCTTGCTGATTCTCAAAAGGAAATGCAGGCTGAGATAGATAGAATTGCAAATGAATATATGCAAAAGCAGCTTTCATTAGAGCGAGACATGATTGATATGTGTTTGCCAGTGTTTGAGCATGTCTTTTCGGCGGAGTTATCTGGCAAAAAGGACGTGCTTTATCATCTTTTAGATCACTGCATTATGAAAATTGAGCGCACAGGTCAGATGCAAATCAAGGTAAGTGACGCTAATGCAGATTTTATCAAGGGTAAAAAGGATGAAATTCAAGGCAAAATCGGAGCTGAAGTGGGACTTGATATCATTGCAGACCCACTTTTGAATGATAGTCAATGCATTATTGAAACAGATGGTGGAATCTTTGATTGCAGCATCGATACAGAATTAGATAATCTTATCAGGGAGATTAGAGCCTTGAGCTAGGAGGAACTTTGGACCAGAGTTTATTTATGCAGCTTACAGAGAAGGATTATTTTAAATCTCTTGGCAAGGTTGTGAAGGTCGTTGGACTTACAATTGAATCAGTGGGACCAGAGGCAAAGCTACGCGATCTTTGTGAGATTATCGTAGAGGGCTCTGATCAAAGAATAAAAGCAGAGGTTGTCGGTTTTAAGGATAAGCGTCTGCTTTTGATGCCTTATGAGAATGTGGAAGGTATTGGTGTTGGCTGTATGGTTGAAAACACCGGACATCCACTTGGGGTGCCTGTTGGAGACCAACTACTTGGACATCTTGTCGATGGACTTGGCATGCCTTCAGATATTGATGACCTTTCTGAGTTTGAAGATTTGCCAGAGTATCCGGCAGAGGCGGATCCGCCTGATCCAATGGCTCGCGTCATTATCAAGGAGCCACTTTCCCTTGGAGTTAAGGCGGTTGATGGTCTTATCACTGTTGGCAAAGGACAAAGAATTGGAATTTTTGCAGGCTCCGGTGTTGGTAAATCAACACTTATGGGTATGTTTGCTAGAAATACAAAGGCGCAGGTTAATGTCATTGCGCTTATCGGAGAGCGTGGTCGAGAGGTCAGAGAGTTCGTAGAAAATGACTTGGGACCTGAGGGTATGGCTCGTTCGGTTGTGGTTTGCGCCACATCTGATAAGCCTGCACTTATTAGAAAGAAGGCTGCGCTTACAGCTACAGCCATTGCAGAGTATTTTAGAGATCAGGGTAAAGATGTTTTGCTTATGATGGATTCGCTTACGCGTTTTTCTATGGCACAACGCGAGATTGGACTTGCATCAGGTGAGCCTCCTGTTACAAGAGGTTATCCACCTTCGGTTTATTCTGAGATGCCAAGGCTTCTCGAGAGAGCTGGCAATTCGGCTGTTGGTTCAATTACTGGCCTTTATACAGTACTTGTTGACGGTGATGATTTTAACGAGCCAATCACTGATACAGCCCGTTCTATTTTGGATGGACACATTGTTCTCAATCGTAAGCTGGCTCAAAAGAATCATTATCCAGCAATCGATGTATTGCAGTCTATCTCCAGAGTAATGTCTGCAATTGCATCACCTGAACACAAGGCTGTTGCTGGAAAGCTTAAAAATGTTCTTGCCACTTACCAGGAGGCAGAGGATTTGATAAATATTGGAGCATACAAGAACGGTTCCAACAAAAATATCGATTATGCTATACAAAAAATCGATGCTGTAAACGATTTCTTGTTACAGCAGACCCACGACAAGTTTGAGTATGACGAGATTCTTGAACAGATGTCCGAGATTTTTGCTAGTTAGGAGTGATATTCATGGCAAAATTTCTTTATAGAATGCAAAACATTCTTGAACTCAAACAGAAAATCGAAGAGCAGGAGAAGGCCAATTTTGGTATTGCTACTGCCAAATTTAACGAAGAACAGAGCAAGCTTAGAGAGCTTATGCTCAGGCAGCAAGAGTACGAGAAACATCTCAAGGAAATATCCATAGGTGATATTAATGTAAGTGAAATCAAGACTGCGAAGAGCGCTGTTGCTTCTATGAAGGTTGCTCTGCGTGACCAGATGATTGAGGTTTCCAAGGCACAGAAGGTCATGGAGAATGCCAGAAAGCGCCTAAATAATGTCATGATGGAGCGAAAGATGCATGAGAAGCTTAGAGAGCATGCGTTTGAAGAGTTTTTAGACGAGATGGATCACGAAGAAAGCAAGATAGTTGATGAGTTAGTTAGTTATTCGTATTTTAAGAATGAGGATGAATAAGTTATGGCAGATGTAATGGATATTCAAGAAAACGAAGCTTCGGATGTATCTTCAAAGGAAGCTAAAAAAGAAGCCAAGAGGGCTGCGAAGGAAGCTAAAAAGGCTGAAAAGAAAGCTAGAAAAGAGGCAAAGAAAAACGGCGAAATAATCGAGGAAGATGAAGAAAGTTTAGGTATTGGTGGAAAGCTAGTAATGGGCGTTGTAATTCTTCTTATCCTTCTTATTTGGCTGGTTATTTTTGCGTTTTTAATAAAGATGGATGTGGGAGGATTTGGTTCCACGGTTATGTATCCTGTGCTCAAGGATGTTCCTTATGTTAACAGAATACTTCCTGGTATCGAAGAATATGTTCCACAAGAGGACGATGGCTATGGTTATGACAATGTTGAAGACGCTGTAGCTCGAATCAAAGAACTTGAAGTAGAAATAGAGACTCTAAAAAGTGCTGGAAATCAGAACTCTGACTATATTGCAGAGCTTGAAGCGGCCTCTGCGGAGCTTGCTGAATACAAGGCAAACGAAGCAGCTTTTGAAGAAAATAAAGAAAAATTTTACGAAGAGGTTGTTTTTTCCGATAAAGCACCCGATATAAACACATATAAGACATACTATGAGTCCATAGACCCTGAAAATGCAGAGGCAATTTACAAGCAGGTTGTCACTCAAGTCCAGAAGGACAAGGAAATACAAGATTATGTCAAAGCATATTCTAGTATGAAACCAAAGAATGCAGCTGCCATATTCGATACTATGACAGATGATTTTGATTTGGTTTGCGAAATCCTATCAGGGATGGACGCCAGCACTCGTGCCAACATCTTGGCGGCAATGGATGCTGAGAATGCTGCCGTCATCACAAAGATGATGGAGCCATAAGTAAGTTTTATATTGCAGCTTGAAAAAAGAATATCGAGAAAGGAGGAGTTACATGACAAGTAGCAATGTTTCTAATTTGCTGGTTCAGGTAAGCCAAATTAAGGTTGAAGTGCAAAGCTCACCAAAGCAAAGTGCAGATACCACAGGCCTATTTGATAAAACCTTAAAGAACGTTGCTGATTCGGCACCACAATCAGATTTAAAAGCAAAGGATGCTGTAAATCCTTCAACTGATGTTAAAACAAGCCCAAAGAATCAACCTACAGAAAGTACAACAAAGATTGATTCAAATCAAAATGAATCGAACCAAGAAGTACCAGAAGAAGTAATTGATCAAGTCGAGGAAACACTTAACGAAGTTAAGGAAATAATCGAACAAGAGCTTGATGTTTCAGAAGAAGATTTTGTTAGAGCCATGGAAGAGCTAGGATTTGTGATGATTGACTTGTTAAATCCACAGAATTTAGCACAGTTAGTAGCAGATCTCACAGGTGAAACTGATTCAATTGCTCTTATAATGAGCGATGAATTCAAATCAGTTTTGGATCAGGTAAACACTTTATCCAACCAGCTAATTAAGGATACTGGCTTTTCACTTGAACAACTTAAGGAAATAGCTCCAAATGTTGAAATCAAAGATAATCAAGTGGAAGTGGACGTAGAAGTTGATTTCAAACCAAATAAACCAGATGTAGCAGTTGAAACTCCAGAGCTAATTACACCTGATAAACCAGAGGTAATAGCAGATGTTGTAGCTACAAAGGTTCCGGTTGTTGAAAACAAACCACTTGAAGTTAAGCCGGTAGAGGAAAATCTCAAGGAGAAAATCGAAACAACTCCAGTTGAGACTAAGGAGCAGGTAATTCCAGAAAAGACAAAAGACGATGGATTTGATTTCTCTAAGGAATCAAAGGGCGATGATTCTTCAAAGCTTAAGGAGATGCCAGAAAAGCATCCAATAATCCGCGAAGATGGAATTATTACTCCAGAAACAAAGTTTGAAATTCAGTTTAATCCTGAAAATGAGCAAGTTGTCCTTCCTACAGGAGAGACAGTAAAAGCGAACGAAATTGTAAATCAGCTCATTGAGCAGGCAAGAATTTTAAACACAGCTGAGGCAACTACTATGGAGATGACACTTAATCCAGAAGGTTTAGGAAAAATCTACATGGAGATTACTCAGAAAGGTGATGAGATAACTGCAAAAATCTTCACCGAAAATGACGCAGTTAAATTTGCCTTAGAAACACAGATGGCAAATCTTAGAGTTGAGTTAAACAACAATTCTACTAAGGTTACATCAATCGAGGTTTCAGTAGGAACTCACGAGTTCGAAAGAAATCTTGATGAGAACGGAAAAGATCAAAACTCTGAATTTAATCAGGGGCAGCAGTCTTCAAAGAGACAATCTCGAATTGATATTAACAGCTTAGACGATATGTCGAGCTTAATGTCAGATGAGGATATGCTAATAGCCCAAATGATGCTTGAGAACGGAAATTCACTTGATTTCCAAGCGTAGGAATAGGAGGGAATAGATGGCAGGCAATTTAATCGGAAATGTGCAAAATGGTGAATTTGTCAAAACCGAAGCCTCTAAAGAAGCTACTAAAGCTGCTAGCAATGGAATTAATAGTTCCAAATCAGAGGCAAAAAAAGGCACAGAGTACAACGAGGAAATGTTCTTACAACTGTTGGTTGCAGAAATGCAATATCAGGATCCATTGGAGCCTACAGACAACGGTCAGTATGTTTCACAGCTTGCATCATTTACCCAAATCGAAGCAATTCAATCTGTACAGGATGATATGAAATCTATGCAAGCTAACAGCTTGGTAGGAAAGGTTGTTATGGTCAAAGACGATAATGACTATGTTACAGGTAAAGTCGATTTGGTATCAAGCGATGAAGATGGAATATATCTTAATATCAACGGCGTTCCATATTCAGTAGACAAGCTTGATTCAGTATTTGATGAATCTTACTACAACGCAGTGATGACATCTGACGCACTTACTAATTCAATCATCAATCTACCAGATGAGTACAACATTACAATCAAGGATGCTGATAAGGTTGATGAAGCAAGACAGTTGTATAACGCATTAGATTTTTATACAAGACAGTATATAAGCGATGACACAGTTAAGAGATTAGAGACTCTCGAAAAACGTATTTCAGAAATTCGCAAGGGTCTTGAAGCAGAGGCAGAAGAAAACGAGGGATAAGATAGGAGGAGCAATATGAGTAAGTTAAATATTAACCTAAACTTCACCTCCATCGAAAAGGTTGCTGGAACCTACCTCAACCCAGCGGCTGAGTCTAAACCACTTGGCAATTACAATGGCGCAAGCTTCGAAGAAATCTTCAAGCAGAAAATTGAAGCAGGTTCAGAGCTTAAGTTTTCAAAGCATGCATCTGCAAGACTTGATGAGAGAAATATCGAGCTTACAGAAGAACAATCCCTTAGACTTGAAGAGGGTGTACAAAAGGCATCCGAAAAGGGAATTACTGATTCGTTGGTATTGGTTGATACACTTGCATTTATCGTAAATGTGCCAAATCAGACTGTTGTTACAGCTATGGACCAAACTGAATCAGAAGAGAACATTTTTACAAATATTGACGGTGCTGTTATAGTTTAGCTGGACCTTATGGAAGCTAATGTCGCTGACTGACAGATGCGGCAAAACAGTTCACCCTCAAATAGCTATTTTTTTGAGGAGGTCATTCATTATGATGAGATCACTTTTCTCTGGTGTAGCAGGTCTTAAGACACACCAGACAAAGATGGATGTTATTGGTAATAACATCTCTAACGTAAATACAGTTGCGTTCAAATCTTCTTCAACAACTTTTGCTGATATTATGTATCAGACAACTCAACAGGCATCTGGTGCTACTGCAACTCGCGGTGGTACAAATGCTAAGCAAATCGGTCTTGGTGTTACTAATGGTGCAACCAAGATTTCCATCACTTCTGGTGGTGCTGCACAATCTACAGGCGATGCTTTGGATATTCGTCTTACAGATTCAAATTCTACAAACTTCTTTATCGTTAGCAACGGTACAGAAAACTTATTTACAAGAGCTGGATCATTCTACATTGATGGTGCAGGAAACCTTGCTATGACAACAACTGGTTATCTTGTAATGGGATGGCAGGTTGACACATCTACTGGTGAACCAATCATCGTTAAAGATACAGTTTCACCTCTTAGAGTTATGCAGCCAGCAAACCTTACCTCTGATCCAGAGGCAACTACTGATGCTAACTTTAGTGGAATCATAGACAAGAACGATAAGCAGTTCCAGACAACAAACGGATATGCTCGTTCCCTCACTTTCTACGATAATCTTGGATATTCATACACAGCAAAGTTTGCACTTAGATTATTAAACGCTGACGAAGGTCAGTATTCTATCGAGCTTACAAATGTGCTTGATCAGGATAACAACGATTTACTTGCTAAATATATTAATGCAGGTAACGATATTCAGAATATTTTTGGTAGTGCAGATGGTGTTACAACAGAATACAAAGTAATTGATGCTATTTCAAATACAAGTGTTGGTGGTGTAGATGGTATTTATTACAAAGATCCTACCACAAATCAGATGTATAGATTAAACGGTGCAGAAATGGATGATACAGTTGTACCACCAGTAAAACTTGGATACACATTTATCTCTGTAGATGAGAATGGTGTTCAGACAGGTCAGTCAAAAACACTTTCTTTACAAGAGGTTTTTGGTGTTGACGATGTTATCATGAAGGGCGCTCGTAACGTTATTGAAACATCAGGTATTGATGTTGCTAACCCTGCTTCCCTTGCTACAGCAAGATTGTCTGTCACTAACGAAGGCTATGGCTTACAGTTTGATACAAGTGAAGGCTTTATCGTATATGCGGGACAACCTGGAAGTATGGCTCTCAATTTAAATACCGCATTACTTGGCCCTAACTATGATGATGCAGCCCTTTCAAACATTTCAATTGATTTCTCTCAATTGAAGAACTTTGACAATGGTGGTACATCTACTGTTGACCCTAAGAGAGGACAGGCTGCTAGCCCTACAATTGGAGCTGGTAAGAAGCTTGGTACTATGACAGGTCTTTCAATTTCTCAGGATGGTAAGATTTATGGATCTTACAGCAATGGTAACACTGTTCTTTTGGGACAGATTGCAGTTGCTCAATTTGCTAATGCATCAGGTCTTGAGGAGAGAGGTGATAACTGTTACCAGACAACACTTAACTCAGGTGAGTTCGACGGTATTGGTATAGACATCTCTGCGGATGGTTCTTCAATGAACACAGGTCAGCTTGAAATGTCAAACGTTGATTTGTCTGCTGAATTTACAGATATGATTACAACTCAGCGTGGTTTCCAGGCTAACTCAAGAATCATCACTGTATCAGATACAATGCTTGAAGAATTAATCAACTTGAAGAGATAATTTCTAGCTTGAAATTTAATTAAAACAAGGAGGCTTTTGTCTCCTTGTTTTTTTGCTTGCTTTTATTCCTTTTTAAGTCTAGAAAATAAGGACATTTTCTCAATTTTTTGAGGTGTTTTTATAGAGTTAAAACTAGATTTTTTGAAGAAAATCTAAAAAAATTGTGAAAAAACTATATTTAGTGGTTAGGACATGAAAAAAACACAATAATATGCGACGATTTTACTGAATGAAGTAGACATGGAAAGTCAAATCTAGTAAAATAATCACAAAAGTGTATATCGTGTATTTCTATACATTTAATCCATAGAAAAAGGGTGGTGAGAGCTTTGGATCTAGGTTCATTAATCGGTTTGGTACTCGGCTTAACAATGGTCATCTTCGGTATCGTATCATCCGGTGGTGTAGCGGCCATTGCAAACTTTATAGACGTTCCGTCTGTTATTATCACAATTGGCGGTTCTTTGTCATCTTGTATTGCATGTAATAAAATGTCGGATTTTGTTGCTGGACTTAAGGGCCTTACACTAGCGATTAAGGAGCCTGCCATTGGCAATGCTTCAGAGACAATAGCCAATATCATCAATCTAGCCAACATCTCAAGAAAGGAAGGTATCCTAGCTCTTGAGGAGGCGGCCAATGGAATCGAAGACGAATTTCTCAAAAAAGGAATCAATCTAGTCGTTGATGGTACTGATCCAGAGTTAGTTAGAGCAATTCTTGAAACTGAAATGGGATGCCTTGAAGACAGACACAAAGTCATCATAGGCTTCTGGCAAAAATGGGGTGAAATGGGACCTGCTTGGGGTATGATCGGTACTCTGGTTGGTCTTGTTAACATGTTAAAGAACCTTTCAGACGCTTCCACAATCGGACCAAACATGGCAGTTGCCTTGCTTACAACTTTATACGGATCATTGATTGCAAACTGGCTTACAGGTCCTGTTGGTACCAAGCTAGGAGTTAACAATTCTTTGGAAATTATGATGAGGTCCATCACCGTAGAAGGACTTCTTTCAATTCAAGCCGGTGAAAACCCAAGAATCATCGAAGAAAAGCTTAAATCATTCCTTCCTCCATCAGCAAGAGGAACTATCGGTGATAACGGCGGCGCCGAAGCAGCAGGAGGTGAGGGCTAATGGCAAAGAAGCAAAAACAGGAAGAAGGTCCTGCTGGTTCTCCTGCCTGGATGGCCACGTTCTCCGACTTGATGAACTTGCTTTTGTGCTTCTTCGTTTTGCTTTTCTCAATGAGTAGTACCGATACAGAAAAGTTCCAAGAAGTTATTGCGAGTATTCAGTCTAGTTTTAGTATATTTTCTTCTGGTAGCACCTCCATAGGAGAGGGACAGATGATTTCATCTGGTATCAGCCAGCTTGAAATGTTTGATGATTATTTCAACAGTGTCCACGATGGAGACGATGAGCAGTACGAAAAAGAAGGCTCAAGTGACAGTCAAAATCATGGCAACCAAGAGACGGACGGACAGACAACTCAGAACGATTCCCAGGTGGGTGGAGTTTCAGTAGAAGAAGCCATCGAAACTTTGGAAGAAGCTGGAGCTAACGAAAGCGAAAGCATTGCCGAAGAAATCGAGCAAAAGCTTGAGATGTATGGCTTACAAGACCAGGTAGAGGTCGATTTTAATGCAAATTACGTAATGATTACCATAAACGGTGCATTACTTTTCAATTCTGGTAAAGCAGAGCTTACAGAAGATGCCATTGGCATAGTCGATAATTTAGCCAAGATTCTCGAGGAGTACGACAAGAATATCATCGAGATTGAAGGTCACACCGACAACGTTCCAATGTCATCTAAAACATATGCAAACAATGATGTCCTTTCTATGTATCGAGCGTTATATGTGGCCGATAGGATTAGACAAGACACCAATCTGAATCCTGCATACATCAAATCCGCAGGACGAGGTGAATATGTACCTATAGCAGACAATAGCACTGCCGACGGACGTGCTAGAAACCGAAGGGTCGAAATCAAGGTTTATAATTCGTATTCATCTGATTTAGGAGAATAGAAAGGGATTGCTTTATGAAAAAGAATTTGATTACAGTCGTTATACTAGCTCTTGTTGTGGTGAATCTTGTTCTTACAGCGGTTCTTACAATTTCGATTGTGCCAGAAACCAAGAAGGCTAACGAGCTCATCACTAAGGTGTGCTCAGCTATAGATTTAGACCTTCAAGCCGGAGACACAGCAGGCTCGCTTGCAATAGATGTGGCTGACATGGTCGACTATCCGGTAAACGAAGGCGCAACGTTGACCATCAACCTTGCAGACAGCGGTGATGGCAATTTGCATTACGCAGTACTTGGCGTTTCGCTATCACTAGATAGCAAAAACGAAGAATACACTACAAAGTTTGGTGGCACAGGCGATTTGACACCATACGACAACGTTATCAGTGATACAATCAAAACCGTGGTTGCGTCACACACAATTGATGATATGAGGAAGAATGAAGATGCTGTCAAGGAAGAAATTCTGGAATCACTTCAAACTTTATTCAAATCAGCTTTTATTGTTAGAGTTAACTTCTCTAGCGCGACATACCAATAAATGTTTATTTTGTAGAACTTGTTCTAACAAAATAAATATTTGTGAGCCCTCTTCACCGAAGGTGAATTATAATGGGGCGAACTTCCTTAAAAAAGATTTTGCAGAACCTATACTAGCAAAATATGTAATAAACGAATGGTGGTGAGGATACTTGGGAGACGTTCTTTCGCAAAATGAAATAGATAATCTGCTTAATGCGTTGACAAGTGGTGAAGTAGATGTTGAAGAAATCAAGAACACCAAAGAAAAGCCGGTAAAGAACTACGATTTCGCCAGACCTTCAAAGTTTTCCAAGGAACATCTTCGTACCATGGAAATAATTTTTGAGCACTACGGAAGATTGCTTTCAACAAATCTTCCGGTTTTCCTTAGGAAGAATATTCAGGTAGAGGTTATGAACTCCGAGGCTGTTACCTATATGGAGTTTTCGAACTCGCTTTCAAATCCAGTTCTTCTTGGGATAGTTGATTTCTCTCCTTTAGAGGGAAGCATAATAGTAGAAATGGCTTCTAATCTTGGCTTTGCCATGGTAGATAGAATGTTAGGCGGCACAGGAGAGCCTCTTGACAAGGTTAGAGATTTTTCAGAAATAGAATTACTTATCATCGAGAGAGTAATGACGTCCTGCGTAGACTTACTTAGAGAACCTTGGGAAAATGTATTAGATGTTCACCCTAGACTAGAACGCATCGAGACTAATTCCCAGTTTGCGCAGATTATATCACCGTCAGAGATGATTGCCATTGTTACGGTTAATATCAAGATAGGTGACGTGGAAGGATTAATGAATATTTGTCTTCCGTTCATAACTTTAGAACCGGTTATGGACAAATTGAACACAAAGTTCTGGTATAGTAGTCAGAAAGAGAAGGCTGGCGACAGCTATGCTGATTCTGTAGAGGCATTGATATCAAGGGCAAAAATACCTGTAAAGGCAGTTCTTGGCAACAGCAAAATCACAGTTGCCGATTTCTCGCAGCTTCAGGTTGGCGATATAGTTAGGCTAAACACCAAGGTTGACGAAGAGCTAGATGTTTTCGTGGGCGATATCAAGAAATTCCAAGCCCTTCCTGGCGCTTCAGGTAACGATTATGCAGTTAGAGTGACACAAATTATAAGGGAGGAGCAGTAGAATGGGTGACGGTGTATTATCACAAGACGAGATAAATGCACTACTTAGTGGCGGCGTACCCGACGCACCCGCAGGAGAGCCTTCTTCTGGCGGCGGAGAGTTGTCAGATCAAGAGATGGATACAATTGGCGAGGTAGCCAATATCAGCATGGGAAGTGCTGCGACAACATTATTTTCTCTTGTAAACAAAAAAGTAGAGATTTCCACACCAGTTGTCTCAGAAACAGATTGGGATAGCTTGTCGACGGCTTACGATAATTCTTGCGTAGTTGTTAGAATCGGATATACAAAAGGACTAGACGGTAGCAACATTCTCGTCCTCAAAGAGGACGACGTAAAGGTCATTACAGACCTT
>DBWZ01000067.1:85716-96580 GCA_002309345.1 Pseudobutyrivibrio sp. UBA1225 | reverse complement strand
ATGAACCAGATGATGGGTGCTTCGGCAACATCTCTTTCATCAATGCTTAATATGATGGTTGATATTTCACCACCAACTGCCACACTTACTGATTTGTCTGCAATAGATCCAGGTGAAATCGATGATTTCCTTAAAGGCAACTTTGTAAGAATTGCTTTCAAGATGGAAATCGGTGATTTAGTTAATAGTGAGATGATGCAACTGTATCCAATATCTCTCGCAAAAGAGATGTGCTCTGCAGTGCTTAACAATATGGAAAGCGACTCCAATTCAACTGTGGATGATGGAGTTGGAGCACCACCTCCAGCGGCGGCAGCTCCTCAGCCAGCTCCAGCGCCAGCAGCGGCGCCTCCACCACAGGCGGCTCCTCAGATGGATCCAAACGCTGCGGCGGCTCAGCCGATGCCAGGACAACCGATGGCGCCTTATGCATATGCACCTGGTCCTCAGGTAAGCGTACAACCAGCGCAATTTACTCCTTTCGGACCTGGTTTTGCCGCTCAGTTCGCACAGGAGAACATCGACCTGATTCTAGACGTTCCTCTTGAGGTTACAGTAGAATTGGGACGCACCAACAAGACAATCCAAGATATTTTGGATTTTGCTCCAGGTACTATCATCGAGCTTAACAAAATAGCCGGTGAACCAATAGATGTGCTTGTAAATGGCAAGTATGTGGCCAAAGGGGAAGTAGTAGTTATCGAAGAATCCTTTGGAGTACGAATTACAGAAATCATCAAAGAATAAACAATATATTTAAGGAGATGAAAACATGGCAAAAAACATTTTAATCTGTGACGATGCTGCATTCATGAGAATGATGATCAAAGACATTCTCACAAAAAATGGCTACAATGTAGTAGGAGAGGCTGAGAACGGTAAAATTGCCGTTGATAAGTACGCAGAGCTTACACCAGATCTCGTTCTTCTTGATATCACAATGCCAGAAATGGACGGTATTGGTGCATTAAAGGCTATCAAGGAAAAGGATCCTAATGCATGTGTAATTATGTGTTCTGCTATGGGTCAGCAAGCTATGGTTATCGAAGCCATTCAATCAGGCGCCAAGGACTTTATCGTTAAGCCATTCCAGGCAGAGCGTGTTCTCGAGGCAGTAAAGAAGGTTATCGGTTAACAATGATTTTCCTTACTTCTACTGGTGAAAACTTTTTCCAACTTCTCTTTGTACTATTTGTATTCGTTGGAATCATTGCATTGACATACTATGTCACACGATGGATTGCAGGCTATCAAAAGACTCAGGGGAAATGCCGTAATCTTCAGGTGGTCGAGGCAATTAGAGTCGCCAACAATAAATACGTTCAAATAATACGGGCAGGAGAAGATAGGTTTTTTGTGATTGCCGTTGGCAAAGACAATATTACTCTTATAGGCGAACTATCTTCTTCTGAACTAAAAGAGATTGGAGAGCAGCAGAACGAGCTATTGCCTCCAGTGGATTTCAAATCTATCATGAACAAGATGTTAAAAAAGGAGAAATAGCTTTTCGCCCAAGATTATGTTATGAATAAATTGAAAAAAGCTTATTTGGTATGCAGTATTGTTTTCGCTACGGTAGTTGTATGTCTAACATTTTGGTGTTTTTCATTCAACGTGTATGCGTCAAGCACTTCAACTGAACATGATACAGAATATGGAGCCAGCAATTCGGAATATGGCGCCACTGAGCATGCACCTAACGCATCCGATGAAACTGTAGGAGACGGAGGCTTTAACCTTAGGTTTGATAGCGAGGATGGCAATTTTTCTTCCACCCTAAGAATGATGCTTGTTTTAACAATCATTACTCTATCGCCTTCAATTCTGATAATGCTTACGTCCTTTACCAGATGCGTAATAGTTATGCATTTTGTGCGCGCTGCTATTGGTACGAACACGGCGCCGCCCAATCAGATTCTTACTGGATTGGCGCTTTTTTTAACATTATTTATCATGTCACCAGTTATTACACAAATCAAAACTGAGGCTATCGATCCTTTCGATGCTGGTGAGATTACTCAAGAGGAAGCTATAGATGCAGCAATAGCTCCTGTTCGAGAGTTTATGTATGGTCAGACTCAAACCAAGGACTTAAATCTTTTCTGCGATATCGCAGGGATTACCTACAAGGAATATGAGGAAGTACCATTCACAGTTGTAGTTCCTGCTTTTGTACTTTCAGAGCTTCGTACTGCATTTATAATTGGTTTCTTAATTTATGTGCCATTCATAGTGATTGACATGGTTGTGGCATCTGTACTTATGTCCATGGGTATGATGATGCTTCCACCTACCACAATTTCCTTACCTTTCAAGATATTGTTGTTTATATTAGTTGACGGATGGAATCTAGTTATAGGCGGATTAGTAAAGACATTCTATTAGTTTATTAGGAGAGAATAGGTTATGACTGAAGGACAGGTATTAGACATAATCAGAGATTCGATATACACACTTCTTATGGTATCGCTTCCTCTGCTGTTGGTTTCGCTAATTATAGGTCTTGTGGTTAGTATTTTTCAGACAGTCACATCTATTCAAGAGCAAACTCTTACATTCATTCCAAAGATTGTAGGTGTATTCGCAGCTCTTATGTTTTTCGGTCCATGGATGCTTACAGTATTAACAGAATATATTACCGATTTATGGACAAATTTTAGTGTTTATCTGGGCTAGAGAGTAGATGTTTAGTTATGATTTTACTTTAGAAAATTTTGAATACTTCTTGTTGATACTTACACGCATATCCATGTTCGTGGTTGTGGCACCATTTTTTAACACCAGTAATACACCTGCAAGGGCAAAGATTGGTTTTTCTGCCATCGTGTCATTGCTCTTGTATTTTGTTGTTGACTTTAGTGCTCTAGATTATTCTACAGTGACAGGATATGCTTTTTTAGTTGCAAGAGAAGCGGTTACAGGACTAATAATGGGCTTTTCTACCTATTGCTGTAACTTTATTATTCTTCTTGCAGGTAATATGATAGATATGAATATCGGTCTTTCGATGGCTCAAGAGTATGACCCAACACTTAGAACCGAGACCTCTGTTACCGGAACCTTATACAACAATTTTATAATGATTTTGCTTGTTATTTCCGGAATGCACAGATATATTTTTAAGGCTTTCTGTGATGCCTTTGAGCTAGTTCCGATTGGTGGAACCATTTTCAAATGGGACTCCTTATTCAAATCTGTTATTGTATATATTACAGATATTTTTGTTATTGGTTTTAGAATCATTCTTCCAGTGTTTGCTGTCATTATGTTACTCAATGCAGTACTTGGAATTATGGTAAAGGTGGCGCCTCAGATTCACATGTTTTCAGTTGGTGCCCAGCTTAAAATCATAGTAGGATTTATTGTTTTGTTTTTAACTATATTCCTACTTCCCAACATAGCAGAATTTATTTTTAAAGAGATGCAGAAGATGTTTAGACTATTTCTGCAAGGGTTGTATTGATGGAGAATAATCTTTTACTACAATATAATCTGCAATTCTTTGCCGAAGGCGAGGGCGGTGAGAAGACTGAACAGCCCACCTCCAAAAAGCTTTCTGACGCCAGAAAGGAAGGCAAGGTAGCCAAGAGCAAAGAGGTTGTTAATGGCGTTGCGCTATTTGGTTTTTTCCTTGGGCTACGCATTTTTACTTCGTTTGCAGGGGAGCGCTTTGAGGAAATATTTGCATGGATATATGCAATAATTCCTGATGTTGTTCATATGAATGGAAGCGGTATGACGATAGCAACTGTTACAGGAATAATGTTTTCTTTGCTCATTAGAATGCTTATTATTTTGCTTCCATTTTTGATAATTGGTTTTTTGACAGGCTTCGTGGCAAACCTTGTGCAAGTAGGGTGGCAGCCAACTTTAAAGCCGCTTCAACCAAAGCTTAACAAGTTTAATCCTGTCAGTGGTTTTAAAAGGATTTTTTCCAAGCAATCTATTGTTAATCTGCTTATGGCATTGGCAAAGATTTTCTTAGTTTTTTATATTTCGTATCTTACAATCAGGGATCAGGCGAACAATCTATTCATATTATATGATGTGAATCTGATGGCTGCTTTGAGCTTGATATTTAGAATAATTGTAGATACAGGAATCAAAATCAGTATTATCTATATCATTCTAGGTCTTATCGACTACGCCTATCAAAGGTGGAAGTTTAAAGATGATATGAAGATGACCAAGCAAGAGGTCAAGGATGAGTACAAAAATACTGAAGGAGATCCTCAGATTAAGGGTAAGCAGCGTCAACGAATGATGGAAAGCTCTCGTCGAAGAATGATGCAAAATGTTCCAAAGGCGGATGTAGTTATCACCAACCCTACACACTTAGCGGTAGCCATCTTGTACGACAACACTGCGGATGAAGCTCCTAGAGTTGTTGCCAAAGGTGAAGATTACTTGGCTTCCAAAATCAAAGAAGTCGCAAAAGAAAATGATGTACCAATCGTAGAAAACAAACCTCTTGCAAGAGCATTGTATGCAACAGTAGAGGTTGATGAAGTTATACCACCAGAGCTCTATCAAGCAGTAGCCGAAATACTTGCGGTGGTATACACAAATAGGGCGAGTTAAAATAATTAGGAAAGGGGGGGATGACCCATGGATTTCGCGGCAAACGTTAAAAAATCTGATGTTGGTATAGCTTTATATTTGCTTGCCGCAGTCGTATTCTTTGTCATTCCTATTCCAAACTTTATTCTTGATGTTATGATTGCCTTTAACATATCAGTCGCCTTGATTGTTATGCTTGATGTTTTGTTCGTTCAAGAAGTATTGGATATGGCATTCTTCCCAACACTACTTCTTTTTACAACTATTTTTAGAATTTCACTTAACGTTTCTTCTACGAGACTTATTCTTTCAACAGGTGACCCTGGTAACGTAGTAGCAACTTTCGGTAGTTTCGTTGGTGGTAACAATCTTATCATCGGCGCAATTATCTTCCTTGTTTTGATTATTATCCAGTTTATGGTTATCAATAAAGGTTCTGAGCGTGTAGCTGAGGTTTCGGCTCGATTCACCTTGGATGCTATGCCTGGTAAGCAGATGGCTATTGATGCCGATTTAAATACAGGCGCGATTGATGATGCAGAAGCCAAGAGGCGGCGTGATAAGATTCAAGAAGAATCAGCATTCTTCGGCGCCATGGACGGTGCTACTAAGTACGTTAAAGGAGATGCCACTGCCGGTCTTATCATCACAGTTATCAACTTAGCAGGTGGTACAGCTCTTGGAATTCTGAACCAAGGGTTGCCTTTTGCAGAGGCTATTCAGCAATTTGGTATCCTTACAATCGGTGACGGCTTAGTTTCACAGATTCCATCACTTTTGATTTCACTGTCAACAGGTATTCTTGTAACAAAGGGTTCAAAGGCAGCAGATTTCTCTGGCACCTTAGTAAAGCAACTTTTTGGTATTCCAAAGGTTCTTTATATAGTAGGTGTAGTGTTGATTTTCCTTGGTATGATTACACCTCTTAACACCATATTGTTCTTGGCGTTCGGTGCGGCATTTATTGCAACTGGTCGTTCTATTTCCAAGACCATAGGTGAAGAAGAGATAGAACAGGAGGTGGCAGCGGAAGAAACCGAGGCCGAAGAAATTCGAAAACCAGAAAATGTTGTCTCCTTGCTTCAGGTTGATCCGATTGAGTTGGAATTTGGATACGGTATTATTCCTCTTGCGGATGTAAACCAAGGAGGAGACTTACTAGATCGAGTAGTTATGATTAGGCGGCAGATTGCTCTTGAGCTTGGTACTGTGGTACCTATCATCAGACTTCGAGATAATATTCAGCTAAACCCTAATCAATACATTATAAAAATTAAAGGCATTCAGGTCACAGAGGGTGAGATTTTATTCGACCACTATATGGCCATGAATCCAGGCTACGTGGAAGAGGAAATCACAGGTATACCTACATTCGAGCCATCCTTCCATCTGCCGGCAATCTGGATAACAGAAAGTCAGAGGGAGCGAGCCGAATCCTTGGGATATACAGTTGTTGATCCTCCTTCAATCATAGCAACACATCTTACCGAGATTATTCGAGGGCATATTGCAGAGCTTCTCACAAGGCAGGATGTTCAAAATCTTATCGACAATCTCAAGGAATCAAATCCTGTTATTGTGGATGAGCTTATACCAAAGCTTCTCGGGCTTGGTGATGTACAAAAGGTACTTCAGAATCTTCTTTCAGAAGGAGTTTCAATCCGAGATTTGCTTACAATATTTGAGGTGTTAGCAGACCATGCGACCACCACACACGATACTGATGTACTTACGGAATATGTGCGACAAGGGCTGAAACGAGCGATTTCTAGTAGGTACTTTGCTCCAAACGAGGTGACACAGGTTATCACTGTTGATCCACAGGTTGAGCAGGATATAATGGCATCTATTAAACAGACGGAGCAGGGCGCATACCTTACGCTTGACCCAGAACGAATCAAAGCTATCATAGCTTCTCTAGAGGAAGAGGTGAAAAAGCTTGAGGAGATGGGTCACACACCAATAGTTGTCACATCGCCGATTGTTCGAATGTATTTCAAAGGCATGACGCAAGATTATATCAAAGATTTAATAGTAGTTTCTTACAATGAGATTGATTCAAATGTTGAGCTTTCATCAGTAGGAATGGTTACGGGGTAGAAAATAAATGACAATTAATAAGTACACTGGAAAAACTGAAGAAGAGGCAATGTCAAAGGTTCGAAAGGAGCTTGGCGGTGCTGCAGTTATCATGAATGTAAAGGTTATCAAGCCAAAGGGGCTTGGTGGATTATTTAAAAGCAACACCTACGAGGTTACAGCGGCGGTAGAGGATGATGCTTTATCAACTGCTGAAAAAGCATTTTCGATGCCTAAAGAAGAAACAAAAGGGGCGGGATTTGATGCAGTTGCTGATGATGCAATTCTTTTGAAGCATGCATTTTCAGCAGTCAATGAAGTGCTAGAAAAGCAATCTGATGAGCCGGCATCACCTGTAGCGATTGAGCCTACCTATTCGCGTCCTGCAAATGCAAGACCAGCTCCAAGAGAGCCTCAAAGGGATTTGCAGAGCGAGCTTACAAGCGAGGCGCCAAAGACATCTAGCACAAAGCCAGTCAACAACATGGATGATGTTAGGGTATCTTCAGTTTCTATTTCTGAAAAACCTTCTATAGATAACGACAATCATGTCTTTGTTAAGATGCTTTACAATGTTTTGCTAGAGAATGAGGTTCAGGAGAAATACATTAACCAGGTACTTGAGGATATGGACAAAATCCTTCAGACTAGTCATTCTTTGGATAATCTTCT
This sequence comes from Pseudobutyrivibrio sp. UBA1225, assembly GCA_002309345.1. GTDB lineage: Bacteria > Bacillota > Clostridia > Lachnospirales > Lachnospiraceae > Pseudobutyrivibrio. The sequence continues at coordinate 89,269 of DBWZ01000067.1, read as the reverse complement.
TTCCAATGTATACCAGAAGATGGTTTTAAAGCTTGGCACACCTACCAAGATACTTCCTGGTGAGAGACGTCCGAAGGTTATATTCTTCATTGGTCCTACAGGTGTAGGCAAGACTACAACAATCGCCAAGATAGCTAGCAAATTCAAGGTTGAAGAGGGCAAAAAGGTCGGACTTATCACTGCTGATACCTACAGAATGGCTGCAGCAAATCAGCTTCAAACTTATGCGAATATTTTGGGAGTTCCTCTGAATGTCATATATTCGGCTGACGAGCTTCTTGATACAGTAAAAAAACAATCTAGAGAATACGAAGATCTAGATGTTATTTTGGTAGATACAATTGGTTTTTCTCACAAAAACGAGGAGCAGAAACAGGATACCAAAAAGCTTGTAAGTGCACTTGGGGATTTCTACGACAACGAAGTCTATCTTGTTTTATCTGCAACTACCAAATACAAGGATTTAATTGATATCGCAGATTCATATCTAGAGTTTACGGATTTCAATTTAATCTTTACTAAGCTAGATGAGACAAAGAACCTTGGTAATATCTTTAATCTTAAGCAATACACCAAGGCACCACTTTCATACATCACTGTTGGTCAAAACGTTCCTGATGATATAGAGATTGTAAACGCCCAGAAGCTGGTAAAACAGTTGTTGGGAGGAAATTAAATGGATCAAGCGGAAAATCTTAGAAACGTAATAAAGGCTCGCAACATCAAGTCCGTTGAAAACACCAAGGTTATAACTATTACCTCTGGCAAGGGCGGTGTGGGCAAATCAAACATGGCGGTTAACCTTGCTGTTTGGTTTACTCGTATGGGCAAGAGAGTAATTATTCTTGATGCGGATTTTGGTCTTGCAAATGTTGAAGTTATGTTTGGAACAATTCCAAACTATAATCTTTCTGACGTTATTTTCAATGGAAAAAGCATAAGGGACATCATCACCGCGGGGCCTATGGGGATTGGCTTTATTTCCGGTGGTTCCGGTGTTGTGGGACTAAATAATCTAAATCGTGAACAAATTACGTTTTTAGTGCGTAATCTATCACTTTTAAATGACTTATGTGATATCCTTATAATAGACACGGGTGCGGGCGTTTCTGACCAGGTTTTGGAGTTTGTTCTAGCATCTCCGGAGATAGTTCTTGTTTCAACACCTGAGCCAAGTTCCCTCACCGATTCATATTCCCTTATGAAGGCTATGTACAAAAGTCCTAAATACCAAAAAGGTGGCACCAATGTTCATTTGGTTGCCAACAAGGTTACAAGCGAAGGCGAGGGAAGAGCGGTTTACAACAAAATGCTTTCGGTTGTTCAAAAGTTTTTGGGTGGAGATTTAGATTTTTTGGGCAATGTTAATTATGACGCTACATTAGAAAAGGCAGTTAGAAATCAAAAGGTTGTTTCGATTGAGTACCCTCAGTCTAAGGCGGCCAAGTCCTTTGAGGCACTTGCTTCAAAGCTTCTACAAAAGGATGAACGCACCCACTATAAATGGGGTGTTTCACATATTTTTAATGCATTACTAAAAGATAGGGCGTAGTATATGGAAATATTTGATCTCAGACCTGGCACACCAATTGAATTTACGTTTGCCAGCAACAATTCTGACGTCGAAAACAATGTTGATGGAGAGCGAAGTGTTTATATTTCCAGTGTTTTTGGCGTAACCAAAAAAGAAGAAATTATATTTCATATTCCTACAAGGCGGGGGAGCATTGTGACAATTCCTATGGATGCTGAATTAGTTGGAGTATTCAACACCAAAAAGGGAATGTTTCAATTGACAGGAAAGATTACAAAAAGAGGTCGACTGGAAAACTTTCCTGTGTACGTTTTTGAACCGGCTACCAAGCTTACCAAGGTTCAACGGCGTGACTACTTTAGATTCAATTGCGTAATACCACTAAAGGTGCTTCCGATACCTGAGGATGTGGCGATTCTGCCAAACATGCAATTGGTGGAGAATGATTTAGAAAAATATGGCAATACCTATGGCGAACCGGTAGATGGAAATATCGTCGATATCAGCGGTGGTGGCGCTAGGTTCACATCATCAAAGGATGTTGAAACTGACAGATATATGTACATCAGCTTCCGACTGGTGGCGCCGACGATTAATCAGACTATAAATGTTATTGCCAGAAGAGTAAAAAGTGAATACAAAGAAGAACTCAAGATATATGAGCATCGAATTGAGTTCTTATTTAAGGAAACAGAGGATAGGGAGACTATAATAAAGTACATTTTTGATGAGGACCGACGGATTCGTAAAAAAGATCAGGGGTAAAGAATGTATAAGATTTTAGTTGTTGATGACTCTGCACTTATGCGAAGGATTGTCTGTGATATTATCAACTCAGATAGTGATTTTCGTGTGGTCGACGTTAGTGCAGACGGCGAAGATGCTTACAACAAAATAAAGAACAATCCTTACGACCTAGTGGTTTTGGATATGGTACTTCCAAGGTTGACAGCTGTCGAACTCATTGAAAAGCTGTTTGCCGAAAAAGTTCCCTTTAATATTGTACTGATGAGTTCTACGCTTAAAGAGGATGCGGAAAGTACCACTCGGGCGCTGGAATTAGGTGCACTTGATTTTGTTCTTAAGCCAATCAGATCCGGTAATGATACCAGAGATGCTTTTGGTGCTAGTTTGATTAAAGCTTTACATGACGCCATCAAATCCAGCAACTATAAGATTATATCCAAAAAGGATGTTAGCTATTCGGCTAAATCTATTGAGGATTCCAAGAAAACCACCCAGGAAAAAATGGAGATGGTTCGCAACAAGCTTATGGCTGCCAAGCTGGGTTCAGGTAATGCGCAAACCGAACCTGTCAAGGAAGAGCCAAAGCCTGTTGAGAAGAAAGTTGAAAAGCAACAAGAACAGCCAGCAGCTCCTAAATCTTCACCTGCAGCAAAGGGTACAAAGGGACGCAAGCTAGTTGCTTTGGCTTGCTCGACAGGAGGGCCTCAAGCGCTTCATACGTTTGTGCCGATGCTTCCGAAGGATTTATCGGTTCCAGTGGTTATTGTCCAGCATATGCCAGAGGGCTTCACAGCATCCTTGGCGACTAGACTTAATCAGATTTCCTCAGTAAACGTCAAGGAGGCCGAGGATGGAGAGTTCTTTAGACCTGGTTTTGTATATATAACACCAGGAGGTAAGCACATGGAAATCTGCGAAGACGCAAGTCATGCAGCCTATTGTCATTTAGATGATGGTCCACCTGTAAACAGCTTGAAGCCTTGTGCAGACATTATGTACAAATCTTTAAAGAATTCTGGTTTTGATGAAATCATCTGTGTTGTGCTTACAGGAATGGGGGCTGATGGTTCCGCAGGAATTAAGTTCCTGAATCAATTTAAAAAGACTTACGTTATTTCGCAAGAAGCATCCACATGCGTTGTATATGGTATGCCGAAGGCGGTGGAACAGGAGGGGTTAGCCGATGAGGTCGTTCCACTAAAATCTGTAGCTAATTCAATTGTGAAAAGACTTGGAGGTTAATAGGATGGATGTAAGTCAATATTTGGATAT
>DBWZ01000067.1:84677-85620 GCA_002309345.1 Pseudobutyrivibrio sp. UBA1225 | reverse complement strand
TTAAAGGGTATGGCAGGTACTATGGGGTTCAAGAGAATGCAGCATCTTACTCACGACATGGAAAACGTTTTCCAGGAAGTGCGTAATGATAATGTAAAAGTTAATTCTGCCCTTATTGACATACTTTTCAAATGTCTTGATGCTATCGAGGCTTATCTCGATACAGTTAAGGCTACATCTAATGAAGGTACAGAAGAAAACGAAGCCTTAATTAAGCTTTTGAATGATTACCTCAATCAGGCAGAAGGCGGTGGTGGTGAAGCTCCTTCAGAGGCGTCAGAGGAAGCAGCAGCTCCTGAGGCAGAGGCTGCTCCAGCAACTGAAGAGGCTGGTGAATTACCACTATTTAGAAAGATGAAACTCGAGCCAGAGACTGTTGATAAGCTCAAAGGCGAAAAACAGCTCTATGGTTTTACTATCCATATAAACAAAGAATGCTTGCTTAAGGCAGCCAGAGCTTTCTTAGTTTTCAAGGCTGTTGAAGAATACGGTTCAATTATGGCTTTCGATCCTAGCTCGTCAGATATTGAAGATGAAAAATTCGAATTTGATTTTTCATTTATTTTATCTGCAGAAGCAGAGTTAGAGCCTATTCTTGAGGCAGTAAAGGCTGTTTCAGAAATTGATTCTGTTGAGGCAGACAAGGTTACATCGGATATGTACGAAAAGAAAGAAGAGGCTGCACCTTCACAAGAAGCTGCACCAGCAGCATCTGCAGCTCCTGCACCAGCAGCAAAAGCAGCAGGCGGTGCTAAGAGTAACACTCCAGCTAACAAGCCTGTTACTTCTCGTACAATCCGTGTAGATATTGAAAAGCTNNGCTTATTATCGCAAAGAACTCACTTGCTTCTCAGAGCAACGGTTCTGAGATTGACGGACAGACATTACATGAAAACATAGAATACCTCGAAAGAATTACAACAAATCTTCATGAATCAGTTAT
>DBWZ01000067.1:84404-84580 GCA_002309345.1 Pseudobutyrivibrio sp. UBA1225 | reverse complement strand
GAGGATACAGAGCTTGACCGTACTGTTGTCGATCAGTTAGGCGATCCACTTCAGCACTTGCTCCGTAACTCAGCGGATCATGGTATCGAGTCTCCTGAGGACAGACGTGCCGCAGGAAAACCTGAAAAGGGTACTATTTTCCTCAACGCATTCCAGGAAGGCAACAATGTCATCAT
>DBWZ01000067.1:75589-84389 GCA_002309345.1 Pseudobutyrivibrio sp. UBA1225 | reverse complement strand
GGTATCAATACTGAAAAGGTTAAAGAAAAGGCCATTGAGAGAGGTATCGTTACACCAGAAGAAGCAGCAGGCCTTTCACAGAAGGAGATTATCAACTTCCTGTTCATGCCTTCATTCTCTATGGCTAAACAGATTACAGATATCTCTGGTCGAGGCGTTGGTCTTGATGTCGTAAAGAGCAATATCGAAGCCCTTGGCGGTGATGTAGAAGTTAAATCAGTGATGGGCGAAGGTTCAACATTTACAGTTAGACTTCCACTTACACTTGCTATTATTCAGGCTCTGATGGTTGAGATAAGAGACGAGAAATACGCAATTGCTCTTGCTTCAATTATGAACATTGAGAACATACCTGTTTCTGATATTAAATACGTTGAATCTAAAGAGGTTATCCACCTTAGAGGTCAGGTTATTCCTCTTATCCGCTTGGACAAGATTCTTGATTTTGAGCCTAAGGAAGAGGTTGAAGATACAATGACAGTTGTTATCTGCAAGAAGGGCGACACCCTTGGCGGTATTATCGTAGACAACCTTATTGGACAGCTTGAAATCGTTATTAAGTCACTTGGTAAGCTTGACAACAATAAGCTCATCAGCGGTGCTACTATCCTTGGTGATGGTGAAATCGCTATGATCCTTGATGTCAATGCTGTAATTTAATAGGAGGTGAGTCCATGGCAGATTTAGCTGTAATTGATGTAGTTGAAAAAGAAAAGAAACAATACATAGTAGTTAAAATCGGCGGCGAGCATTATGGTATCGACATTTCCTATATAGATAACATCGTTCGCATGAGCAAGATAACTAGAGTTCCAAAGGCTCCTCAGTATTATCGCGGAGTTATCAATCTTCGTGGTGAGGTAGTTCCTGTTATGAGTCTTCGTCGTAGAATGAATTTAGATGATGATGAATTTACAGACGCTTCTAGAATTATCATTCTAAAGCTTGAGCAGGGCGGTCTTATGGGCGTAATTGTTGATGAAGTAAAAGAAGTTCTTTCATTATCTGAGGATGATATTGAGGAACCTACATCAACACTAAAAAGCAAAAATTCATTCATCTGTGGCGTTGGTACCAACGGCGATGAGCTTATTTCAATCTTTGAAATCAGTTCAATCATAGGAGAGAATGAAGCTTCTTAAAGGGAGGTAACAATGCTCACACTTAATGAGGTTAACGAAAAATATTTTGACGTCCTCAAGGAGATAGGTAATATTGGCGCTGGCAATGCTACAACTGCCATCGCCAATATGCTTGGCCTTCGAATCGATATGAGCGTGCCAGAGGTATGTTTCTTACCGGTTGAGAAACTTGGCTCGGCAATCGGTGCTGAGGATGAAGTAATAGTTGGAATCATGCTTGGTGTAGAACAGGATATTGATGGTTCGATGATGTTTTTGATGGATACACCATCTGCCCACCATATCGTCAATAGACTTATGATGCGTGATGACAGCTACAACGAACCATTCGATGAAATGGATTTATCCGCGATTAAAGAAATTGGTAATATTATTGCTGGCTCGTACTTATCGGCACTATCTGGACTTACCAATTTGACAATTGTTCCATCGGTGCCATTTGTGGCGGTGGATATGGCTGCGGCTATCTTATCTGTCCCAGCTGTTCAGTTTGGTATTTTTGGCGACAACGCTTTGATGATTAATACAAAGTTCTCAGATGAATTAAATATCAATGGATATTTCATTCTGATGCCAGAGGAGGATTCTTACGCGAAAATATTAACTGCGCTAGGCGTACCAATTTAAGGAGTGTGATGATATGGGGCAGATGATTAAAGTTGGCATGGCTGATCTTAAGATTTGCAAAGCTCCTGATGCACTTACTACGATTGGTTTAGGTTCGTGTATAGGAATTGCTCTTTACGATCCGTCTACAAAGATCAGCGGTTTAGCTCACATAATGTTACCAGACAGTACGCAAATACGAAACAACTCTAATATAGCCAAGTTTGCAGATACTGGCATCCAAAAGCTTTATGACGACATGTTAGAAGCTGGAGCAAACAAGTCTAAATTAGTTGCAAAGATTGCTGGTGGAGCCAAGATGTTTGAAATGTCAGGCTCTACGCCTGGAATTAATGTGGGAGAGCGTAATGCGGAAGCAAGCCGTGCAAAACTAAAGGAGTTAGGAATTAGGCTTATAGCCGAAGACTGCGGTTTAAACTATGGTCGTACTGTAGAGCTATATAGTGAAACCGGGGAATATTACATAAAAGCTGTTGGCAAGGAAGTTAAAATTATTTAAAATATATTTATATTTTGAAATGCATGTGGAGGGGCTGATGACACCTAATACAAAAACGGTACCGGTCATAATTACATTAGCTGCAGCATTTATTACATGTGTTGTTTCTATTGTACAAAAGGTTGAGTTCTCCAAATTTGTCAGCAGACTTTTAATAGTAGTGGTTATCTTCCTAGTTTTAGGAACCATAATCAAAATGATTTTGGATTATTCATTCAAAACTTTAGAACCACCAGTATCAATAGATGCTGAGCCTGAGGCTCCAGTAACTGAGTTTACTGAAGATCAGGAAGAAGAAGATATCTCTTCAGAAAACTTGCAGGAATCAGTTGAAGAACAGTGATTCTTACTTAACTAAGGGGGCATAAATGAAAGCAGGTGACAAGGAAAAGCTCTGGGACAAATACAAAGTATCACCCAATCCTGAGCTTAGGGAGCAATTAATTCTTGAATATGCGCCACTTGTTAAAATCGTAGCTGGGCGACTCTGTATGTATTTAGGAAATACAGTAGAGTACGAAGACTTATGCAGCTATGGTATTTTTGGTCTCATTGATGCGATTGATAAATTTGATTTAGCAAAGGATGTCAAATTCGAAACCTATGCTAGTCTTAGAATCAGAGGTTCTATCCTAGACCAAATCCGTAAGATGGATTGGATTCCTAGAACCATTCGACAGCGTCAACGTATGATTGACGAAGCAATCAAAACAATCGAGGCACGATCTGGACACAGCGCAACCGACGAGGATATTGCAGCCGAACTAAATATTTCTTCTGACGAGTTCTTGAAATGGCAGTCACAGCTTAATGTTACTAATGTTGTGTCCCTTAACGAATTTGTTGAAGCGGGGAACGAGCCTGTTATGGAGGCAGAGCACAATTCCCATTTTATCCAGCCAGAAGACAACATCACCAAGCAAGAGCTTTCTGCCAAGCTTGGGGAAGCTTTGGATAAACTCACCGAAAAAGAAAAACAAGTTATTCTTTTGTATTATTATGAGGATATGACTTTAAAGGAAATTAGCGCAGCCCTTGAGGTTTCAGAGTCACGTGTGTCTCAGCTACACACCAAGGCTCTTCAAAAGATGCGCAATGTCCTTGGAGAATATATGGGATTATTAACAAAATAGTAGCGATTTAATCGCGGGAGGAATGTTATGTCGATAAGTCCTATTAATTTTAATGGTATGATACAAAATACCAACGAAGTCAGTCATACCCAAGCTCAGGAAGAACAAAAATCCACCTTCCAGCAAGAGATGCTTACCCACGAGGTGGATCGACAAAAAGAGCACGAGTCTAAACAAGTCAACGACTTGTACAAGGCTGAGCAAGGAGAGAATAGGTATGACCGCGAGGGCAATGGTGCGGGTTATGAAGGAAACAAAGGCCAAAAGAAAAAGCCGGCTGAAAAAAAAGAAGACAAATCTCAGCCTGACGGCAAAATTTCCGAAAAGCCTGCCACTAGTTTTGATATGAGAGTATAAGAGGGAGACTTAAAATGACTGTACTTGAAATTGTGCTCCTAATCGCTGGGCTTTGCCTATGCATTGGGAGTTTTTTTGTGTCTGAAAAGCTATCTACAAAGGATAGAGAGAATCTTCAGAAGCTAACACGTGATCAAATTGAAGAAATCATCAAGGATAAGATGGCAGATGCCAAGGTCGACATGGAAGATAAGCTGGCTGCCACAATTGATGATGCAATGGTAGAGGTTGATAGAAGAACTGATAAGGAGACCAACGAAAAGATTCTACAGATATCAGAGTACTCTGATACTGTATTGGAGTCGGTAGACAAATCTCACAAAGAGGTTACCTTTATGTATTCTATGCTTAACGAAAAGCAAAAGGATACAGTGGAGATGACAAAAAAACTCTCCGAGTTAGAGGATACCTTGGTTGCTCTTGATTCTTCAATAGCCAAAAAGCTTGATGTGCTTCGAGATAAGGAGATTGAGCTTGTGGAAGAGATGAAGGAAATCGAGCAGCAAAGAGCTGAGTTAAAAGAGGCGACTGTCGAAAAACAGCAGGTTTCATTTACAGAAGCCTTGGCTGAAAAGTTTTCCGAGGAAAAGCCTGCAAACAACAGACAAAATGACAATATGGAAATCCTTACCCTGCATGATGAGGGGCTGACAGAGGTTGAAATTGCTAAAAAGCTAGGTCGAGGATTGGGCGAGGTTAAATTTGTTCTTGGATTGTATCAGGAGGGCAAGTAATGAGACTTAAATACTATTTAAGAGGTCTTGGTATTGGTATCGTTCTGGCCACACTTCTGCTCAGTATAAGCTTTTATTTTGGCAAGGATTCTTTGGCTAAAAGGGAGCTTAGCGACCAAGAGATAATAGAGCGAGCCAAAGAGCTTGGCATGGTTGAGGGCGAAAAGACTAAGAAGACCGAGGTTGAAGAGAAATCCGAAAGTAAGACAGAGGATACCAACAAATCCGAAGATACAGATGTAGAGGAGGATGTGGAATCTAAAGATACATCCAAGTCAGAGGAAGATATATCTGAGGCTAAAGAAAAGCTTAAAGATGGCGAGATTTCTCTTGAGGATGCTATTGAATCGGAAGAAGCTAGAGAAAAAGCTGATGATACTGTTGCTGAGACAACGGTTTCCTATGTTCCTTTTACCATAAAAGCGGGGGCTTCTTCAGAGGCTGTGGCATCAGATTTACATAAGGCAGGACTAATTGATAGTCCATCTAAGTTTAGTGATTACATGAACAAGCTAGGGGTGGATAATCGTATTCAATCCGGTTCCTTTTATGTCAAAGCAAATAGCAGCTATGATGACATAATTGCATTGCTTGTAAACAAGGAGGTTAGAACAACTACACCACCTAAAACAGAGGAGTAAAAATTGTTGCAATTATTTGCAATTTATGATAAATTTATAAGGCTGTTGAAAATACACGCATAAGGACTGGCATTGGTTCCCAACCTATCGTAGGCCGGGTGGTTGTCAGGAGGATTTATGCGGAAGAAACAAACCAGGAGGTATTAAAATGAGTGTTATTTCAATGAAGCAATTACTTGAGGCAGGTGTTCACTTCGGACACCAGACACGTAGATGGAACCCTAAGATGGCTCCTTACATCTACACAGAGCGTAACGGTATCCACATTATCGACCTTCAGAAGTCTGTTGGTATGGTAGACGATGCCTATGATGTTATCTTTGACATCGCTCAGCAGGGTGGCAACATCCTTTTCGTAGGTACAAAGAAGCAGGCTCAGGATGCTATCGCATCAGAGGCAGAGCGTTGCGGTATGTTCTACGTTAACGAAAGATGGCTCGGTGGTATGCTTACAAACTTTAAGACAGTTCAGACAAGAATCGCACGTCTTAAGGAAATCGAGAAGATGGAAGCAGACGGAGTGTTCGAGCAGCTTCCTAAGAAGGAGGTTATCCTTCTCAAGAAAGAGCAGGAGAAGCTTGCTAAGGTTCTCGGTGGTATCAAAGAAATGAATAGAGTTCCAGATGCTATCTTCATCATTGATCCTAAGAAGGAGCACATCTGTGTACAGGAAGCACACGCACTTGGTATTCCACTTGTTGGTGTTTGTGATACAAACTGTGACCCAGATGAACTTGATTATGTAATTCCTGGTAACGACGATGCTATCCGTGCAGTTAAGCTTATCGTAGCAAAGATGGCAGACGCAGTTATCGAGGCAAAGCAGGGTGAAATGAACGAGGTTGCTGAGGAATCAGCAGCTGCAGAAGCAGAAGAGGAGGCATAAGAATATGGCAGCTATTACAGCAGCAATGGTAAAGGACCTTCGCGAGCAGTCTGGCGCAGGTATGATGGATTGTAAAAAGGCACTCGCTGAGTGCGATGGTGATATGGATGCAGCTTTCGAGCTCCTTCGTAAGAACGGTGCAGCAAAGGCTGAAAAGAAGGCATCTCGTATCGCAGCAGAGGGTATCTGCAAGGTTGTTGTAGAAGGCAACACAGCAGTTGTTCTCGAAGTAAACTCTGAAACAGATTTCGTTGCTAAAAACGAAAAGTTCCAGACATATGTTGAGAAGGTTGCAAAGCAGATTCTCAACTCAAATGTTAACTCTATCGATGAGCTTTTAACACAGCCATGGGCTGAGGACTCATCAAAGACAGTTAACGATATTCACGTAGAAATGGTTGCTACAATTGGTGAGAAGCTTTCTCTTAGAAGATTCGAGAAGGTTACAACTGACGGTTTCGTAGTATCATACACACACGGTGGCGGTCGTATCGGCGTTATCGTTGAGATGGCAGGTGAAGCATCTGACGCAGCTAAGGAAGCAGCTACAAATCTTGCTATGCAGATTGCAGCTCTTAATCCAAAGTATGTTAGCCGTGATGAAGTTTCAGCTGACTACATCGCTCACGAGAAGGAAATCCTTCTTGCTCAGATTATGAACGATCCTAAAGAGTCACAGAAGCCTGAAAAGGTTATCAACGGCATGATTGAAGGTCGTGTATCTAAAGAGCTTAAAGAAATCTGCTTACTTGACCAAGTATACGTCAAGGCAGAGGATGGCAAGCAGAACGTTGCTAAGTACTTAGAGCAGGTATCTAAGGAAACAGGTTCTACACTTTCAGTTAAGAAGTTCGTACGTTTCGAGACTGGTGAAGGTCTTGAAAAGAAGAACGAAGACTTTGCAGCTGAGGTTGCAGCTCAGATGAATGCTTAAGCAGCATCATATTTTTCGCAGTAAGCTGTAATTAAATAAAATGAATTTTTAGACAGTCGCTTAGGCGGCTGTCTTTTTTGCGTGAAAAAAATTTTTATGAAATTGGAAAAAAATTTTATTTTTTATTGAATAGTAGATGTACGAGTACAGGAATAAAATACTAAATAGTAATCAGATTATAAGGAGGACGAAACAATGGGAAAAAGACGTAAAAAAAATTCGAATAATAATCGAAATAATAATCGAAATAATAATGAATCCAAGATTCAAAGAACTATTGAGACAGATAATAAAGAAATAAACAATGGTGTTTTAATAAATACTACTAATAATATTGATGAACAAGGCGAAATGTCGAATGATGAAATGACAAATTCAAAGAAGGAATATGATAGATTTCGTCCTGAATTAATTGGAGTAGTAGATACTGAAAGCGCAAAAAATTTTATGGAAAATTTGGAAAAAAATAATATTCCGGCAACATTTTTTGTTACGGCTCGTTATTTCAATGAGATAAAAGAAAAGGATTCAAATGCTTGTATTGAGACTGCGAAAATGAAAAATATTGATCCATTACAATTCATACAAGCACTGAATTCATTTATGAGAAGTAGCATCGAAATTATTAAATATTACGGATTTCTAGAAAATGTCTATAAAGAGGTTTCTGAATATGGGGGTAACAATAAAGATGACACAGTAGAGGAGCTTCTGAATGAATGTAAAGAATATTTAGAAGTAAAAAAAGAAATTCATGAAAAAAGAAATATTAAAAAAGAATATTGGCATGATAAATTCAGTAAATTATTAAAAGAAATAGTATTACGAGTTGACAGTTTCTTGTACAAGGATTTGATTAAGGATTTAGTTGATGTAAAGGATAATCTTGTTGCAAAATTAGGTGACAATATAGATAAAAAAAATCAAAAGCTTGTTGATTCAGCTAATGAGCATATTGATGGTACTACTAAAATCGAGGAACATGAAGATTTTATTAAGTATAGTATGGAGGCAAAAAAATTAACAAGCGAAATTGTTACTGCTGAGATACTTCTAGAAGAAGATAATAGAAATATTGAATCAAGTAAAAATAAAAATAATAAAAAAAATAATGTACAAAAGACAGCTGAAGTTGAAAGTACATCTAACAATAATATCAGCGGAGCACGGGAAGATGATTTATCAAATAGTTCTTTCAATAATGATGATTTGCAGAATGATAGTTTATTCGAAAGACAATCTGATTTTGATGAAACTAGAGAGAATGATAATCTAGAGAATGAAGTGCCTGATGAAACTAGAGAGAATGAAATAAATCAAGATAATGATTCTCTTGATGTAACTACTGAGAATGATATAAATCCAGAGAATGCTAGAACAGGTGAAGCTGCATTAGGTGTTAGTACTATTAATAGTGAATATGCGCATGATAATTTTTTTGCGGAAGAGGATTCTCAAGGGCCGGATAGTCATTTAGAGACAAATCATCCTTCAGGTTTTGAGCATACTTCAGCAACCGATAATCATTTAGTGGAGGATGATAATTCAGAGCAAGTTGAAAATCCAGAGAATGGAGTACCTGAAAGGATTCGAGAGAATGATGTATCAGATGCAATCTCTGTTCAGAGTTATTGTGAATTATCTACTAATTTGTATGGAGATGATTATACCTCAAATATAGAGGGATATCTTTCTGATAATCCTCTGTTCGCTCATTATGATTATGTGACTAGACGTAATAGGACGGAAAATCATAATAATTTAAGTAATAGTGATGCTGTTAGTGTAACAAGCAACATAGACCCTGAAGCTAATAGTGTGATAAGTGAAAGAGACCCTGAAGCAAA
>DBWZ01000067.1:0-75514 GCA_002309345.1 Pseudobutyrivibrio sp. UBA1225 | reverse complement strand
CCCTGAAGCAAATAGTGTAATAAGTGGAAGAGACACTGAAGCAAATAATGTGATAAGACCAATAAATCCAAATAATAGTATGAACCATCGTACATTTAATGCTGTAAAGCCGCCAGTAATAAATTCGTTTGGTTTTATAGGTTATCGTGCTGGATTTCCGAGAACACCGGAAAATGCAGTTTTATTACAACTGGTGCCCGGTTGTTCGCCAGCTATAGATTCTTTAAATGGAAGAGTGGATGTATATAGTAATTATGATATAAAGAATTCGTGCGGGAGCTTGATACCCGTTATCGGTGCCACTGCGGTGCGTGATTCGCGTGGAAACGTGTCGATTCTTCATAATACTCCAAACGCTCAATCTGTAATTCTTCCTTATGACTTTAATAATACTTATTGTGGAGTTAATAAAAATCATGCAAATATGATTCCTGTAGGGGAGTTACAGTCTCAGAATAGACAACAATACATTAATATTCAAAACAGATATTGAACTTCAATTCTTAAGACAGTCGCTTAGGCGGCTGCCTTTTTTGTGTTTTAAAAATTAACGCAAAAAAATTAAAAAATTAAAGAATATGGAAAAAAATTCAAATTTTTATTGAATAGTATATGAAGGGGCCCAAAGAACTAAAAATTTAAATTATTTAAATGAATACTTAGAGAGGTAAATAAAATGATTAATAGATTTAATAAAGATGATAAGAAACAGATTAGGCAGATTAAAAATAATATTATTAATTTTAATAGTATAATTAATAATACCGTTGGAAATGAAAATAAAATTGAAAATATAAAAAATTTATTAGATAATTCGTTGGGGAAATTACTACATGTATATGAAAAAAACGGTATTAGTATTGTTGATATGATTAAAACATTGAAAAGTAACTCTGACGATTTAAAAGTAAATAAAGATATACTGAAAGAATTAGTGTGTTCAAAACAATTGGATAAATTCATTAAGGATGGAATAAATGATTATGTGTCTACGAAGATAGATAACTTAAAAGTGCTTTACTATGAATATAGTAGTCTTAAAGATTCTATAGACTTTAGTAAAATAGAACCAGAAAAAATAGAAGAAAATGATAATTCGATTCCAGATCATGAATATGAAGAATATGCAGAAATATTTATAAATAATAAAGATGATATAGATTGGAATAACGGAGAATATTTATTCGCATTAGAAGATGTAATTGTATATATGCAAAATAAAAATAAAAAAATACAAGAAGCAATTTCTATTAATTCTGAAATAGGACATGTCGATGAAGATGACGGCGCTAGTAATAGTTTTATAGACAGTAATACCGACGATGATGGTGTATCGTTAAATAGTTTTTTGGAAGGTGAAAATAAACAATTTGTGTTGACTAAAATGGTGGAAAATCAAGGAATAATGATCGATGATTTGCGAAAGATGGTGAAAGAACTTACGGATAAGATTAATGATCAGCAAATGAGGATGAACGAACTTGCGGATAAGAATACAGATTTGCAAAAAACTATTACAGAGACGAATGCGCAAAACGCAGATCTAAAAAATCAGATTAAGAATCAGAAAAAAGATATCAAAGAAATGCAAATTGTAATTAAAAATAATAAAGACCAAACGGAGCGAGTTACAAGTTTTCGAAAGGCGAACAATCATCTGAAAAACATGGTTGCCAAAAAAGATGAACAGATAAATGCTCTGAAAAACATGGTTGCCAAAAAAGATGAACAGATAAATGCTCTGGAAAACATGGTTGCCAAAAAGGATGAACAGATAAATGCTCCGAAAAACATGGTTGCCGAACAGGGTGAACATATAAAAAATCTGGAAACCAAAGAGGACGAACCTTCACAGAATAATAATCTTATTTTAAAAAATGGAGATAGTTCAAGATTTGATGAAAGTTATGATGAAAGCTCATTCTATGGAGATACAGGTTATTATTCTGATCCAGAACGATATGGTCATATTAACTTTGTCAGATGTTTGCCGAAAAAAACTATTTAACATCGCATAAAATGTACCCCAATTGTTGGCTGCATCCTGCAAATACCCAAGACTGTTGTCTTCAAAATTGAGAGACCAGCAAATCAGCTTATTCACATGAATAGATACTATTCGCTTAAAACTGCTGAAGATTGCAGCTAAGACAGTTCATTCAGCAAGATATATAACATTCAAACTGTGCAGTAGCTGTCTTTATGTACATGCTTTTTTATTAGAACATGAATAATTCTGATTCAAAATATAAAACAATAATAAGAACATTTACATATTTACAATGTAAAAAAATGGTCGAATCATCTCGGCCATTTTTGTTACATTTGTTTTGATAAATAAAGTGTTTTTAAAAGTTTTGAATAGATAATTGCGAAAAACAACTCATTTAATATTAAGTTTGGAGG
Source organism: Pseudobutyrivibrio sp. UBA1225 (assembly GCA_002309345.1). Lineage (GTDB taxonomy): Bacteria > Bacillota > Clostridia > Lachnospirales > Lachnospiraceae > Pseudobutyrivibrio. Next base: position 73,108 of record DBWZ01000067.1, on the reverse strand, counting down.
AGATAAAAGATGCCAAATGTGATAAAAAAAGATGGTGATATTATAGATATACAGAATATGCTAAATAACATAGATAAAGCTATAGAGGCTGAAAATGTGCTACTACAAGTAAAGGGTGATAGACTAATATCATCCGAATATAAGACATTGCGTGACGTATATTATAATATATATAAAGCTAGAAAGATTAATTATAGTTATTATTTGTACTTTCCTTTAGAAGATTCTCATATAGAAAAAAGAAGAGAGTTTCTTGAAAATTTCAAAGAAAAGCTATTAAAAAAAATACATCAAGGTATTACAGGGATACATAGAAGTGAATTAGAAAAGTTTTATAAGGAATTAGATGCATTAAAGTCGTTACCATATTGTTTAAAAAATATAGAAGTTGTTAATAGTAGGCTTAAATTGTTTCAGAATAGGTGTACATTCTCTAATAAATCAGGATTATCAAATTTAAATAGACCTCTTTTGGGGATGTTTTCGATTGATTACACAAAGGATGATTACCCAAAGAAGTGCTCTTTTATTATACCCTTGGGTTCAGCTAAAGAGAGTGATATAAATGAAAAAGGGGAATTTAAACATGATGAGATAAGAATTATAATAGATGAGCAGGAGTACAAAGACTTAAAAAATAAATGTAACTCCAAAGAAATTTATTATCTTGATACAAATACAGTAAAACTATCTGATGGAAGATACTACATAGGTAAGACAGATATTCCAAGCTTTACTCCGATAATATCTGATGACTTTTTAGAAGAATTTCATTTGGATCAAGTTACTAGTTTTAAGTTAGATTATTTAAATAAAGTACAAAAAGAATTGTTGCAAGTTGTGCGAGATACATTTAATAAAGTTGGTTTTAAATTTTGGATTAATTTCTTTAAAGATACAAAAAAAGAAAGTAAATACATTGCTGCTAAGAAAAGGGGGAATAACAATGGAACAGGTTTAAGAAAACAGAGCTTCGTAGGTAAAAGAAAAAGAAAATTTGATGATTTTGTAAACTCAGATTCTGATACGGAAGTAAATGATTTTTTAAATCAATCTGATAGAAATGGAGGGATTTTTTATACTACGCATCCACGATATGATGACATGAAAATGGCTAAACCTATTAATTTTGTGAGGGCATCTGATAATATTTCGCATCAAAGATCAAGTTCAAGTATACAGAGCTTCGTAGGTAAAAGAAAAAGAAAATTTGATAATTTTGCAAACTCAGATTCTGATACGATAGTAAATGGTGACATGAAAATGCATGAACCTATAAATATTGCGGGGGCATCTGAAAAAAATTTTAATCAAAGATCAAAACGGATAAAAAATACTAAATATAAAAATACACCTGGCGGAGAGAAAACTTCTAAACCAATAGAAAATTGGAAAAACGAAATATTTAATGAGCGCATACCTTACAGACAAAAGTAAGACGCCTGAATACAATAAAGAAAGTAGAAATGGTCAGATAGTAGTATTAGAAGGTTGCAGAGCAGATTCTTACATCAGATGTAAAGACAATCGACGAAATTCTTGCTCAGATTATGAACGATCCTAAAGAATCTCAGAAGCCTGAAAAGGTTATCAATGGCATGATTGAAGGTCGTGTATCTAAAGAGCTTAAAGAAATCTGTTTACTTGACCAGGTATATGTCAAGGCAGAGGATGGCAAGCAGAACGTTGCTAAGTACTTAGAGCAGGTATCTAAGAAACAGGCTCTACACTTTCAGTTAAGAAGTTCGTTCGTTTCGAGACTGGTGAAGGTCTTGAAAAGAAGAACGAAGACTTCGCAGCTGAGGTTGCAGCTCAGATGAATGCTTAAGCAGCATCATATTTTTTGAAGTAAGCTGTAATTAAATAAAATGAAATTTTAGACAGTCGCTTAGGCGGCTGTTTTTTTTGCGTGAAAAAAATTTTTTCAAAAATTTTTTTGATATTGGAAAAAAATATTATTTTTTATTGAATAGTATATGTACGAGTACAGGAACTGAAAATATTTATAATGATATAAGGAGGATAAATTAAAATGGGATGTAAACGGTAAACCATCCGTACCTTTCTAAAATTTAGCCGCGCCCGCAGGCGCGACGGTTACTTCGCTGGTTTTCTACATTCGCTTGGAAGTTCATCTGACCAAGGAAGTAGTTTATCCATAAAACTTCTATCTGTATCATCCAAATGCTCTGGTATGACAGAAAGAAGATATTTGAAATACTCATAAGGTTTAAGGTTATTCGCCTTGGCAGTTTCGGCTATGCTGTAAGCAATGGCGCTAGCTTTTGCTCCAGAGATTGTATCAATCATAACCCAGTTTTTCTTTCCGATGCAGAATCCACGGATTGACTGCTCAGCAGCGTTGTTATCCATAGGAACTTCACCATCTTCAAGGAATACTTTTAAATACTGTTCCTGGTTGATTGAATACTGTAACCCTTTATGAGTTTTGCTGTTTGCTAATACATTTGGCTCAACTTTATGAACCCACGCAAAGTAGGCCTCAACCAGAGGCTTGACAGTTAGCTGTCGATGTTCATATCTCTCGGCCGGAGAAAGATTACTTAACTTTTTCTCCTCGCGATAGATAGCCTGAATCATCTTCAAAGCTTTATTCGCAGTGCAGGATTTCTGTTTATCCTTTGGTGTAGCCTTTAAGGCTTCATCAAATCGGCGTCTTGCATGCGCCCAACATCCTGCGATTGTCAGGTCATCTCGCTCCTTTTCGATGGAATGATAAACCTGATAGCCATCTGTAACACAGATGCCTTTGAAGTCCTTGAGAAATTCTCTTGGATGATCGGACTTTCTAGTCCGCTGGTAATCATAGATTACAATCGGTTTATCTTTGTACATCTTACCTGTACGATAAACCCACATGTAACTCTTTGAACCAGCATCACGACCATCCTTGTTTACTAAGCAAGGAGTTTCATCAGCTTGTATTACATGATAGTCATACAAATGCTCATGAAGATAATCGTAAAAGACTGCTAAATATCTGTCAGCACACTGGATAACCCAGTTAGACATTGTCTGGCGTGATATGTTAATTCCAACTCTGTTGTATTCAGCTTCAATACGGTATAGTGGCATCGCATTTACGTATTTAGCATTGAATATACCAGCAACTGTACTGTCAGAGGCCATGCTATTTCTAAGTAGCTGTTTGGGATGATTGGCTTTAATCATTCGTTCTGATTTAGAACCAGAATAAACAGCCACATGGTGCTCCTCAACTGAAACAGAAGCAGGTGTGTATTTATACCGCCTATAGACTTCGTCAGGAAGACGCTTCCAGGTTTCATCACCAAAGAAGCTTAAAAGTTCTTCCTCAGTCATTTCATGAGGGATTTTTTCAACAGGAAGACCTTTGATATCTTCTTCCTTTTTGCCTTTTGATTTCTTACGAGTGACAGTAATAGTTTCTTCATCGTCATCTTCAAAGCAATCATCTACAAAGGCTTCAGCCTCATTGAAAATGATTTCACCATCTTCGATGGTAAATGACAGTTGGTTTGATTCATCAGATTTCTCAGATGAACGACCAAAGCGCTGACGATTCATATCAGCCATCTGTTCAAGCAGAAGCTGCATCTTGTTATCGATGGATTCAAGTTGCTCCTGCTGATTTAAAAACAGCTGTATTAGCATCGCTTTGTCAAAGTTATTCAGTTGTTCCTCTGTGAATTTAACTGACATAATCGCTCCATTTCTTATGGAACTATTATAGCTGAAATGCCGTATTTAAGCTAATTTACAGCACTTTAGCATTCGTCATAATGCCTATATTTGTACGCTTCACAGAGCTTATATATGAAAGGCTATGAATTAGCCATTTCAATTGATTTAATGGTATTTTCAGAGAAAATATGCCCACAAATGAGCCTTATTTAAGGCTTTAAACAAGAAGAAAATCGCTTAAAATCAGCGTTTTCTAGACACCTAAAAATTCTCTGTTTTATACAAAACTAAACGATTTCTTTCGGCTCTTTGAGTTCTGAAATCGGATGTTTAGCGACTATAGTAAAACCACTCATCAACCTTTGATACTGTTCAGCTGAAATCGCCAGAGCTTCTGACTCAGTCCTAGGCCATGCAAAAGCACCAACCTCAAGTCTTTTATAAAGAAGGAGAAAGCCATCGCCTTCCCAGACAAGGCCTTTTATCTTGGTTGCTTTTCTTCCGCAGAACAAAAACAAGGTATCCTTGTCAAAAGGATCAAGGTTGAATCTTAGCTTTACGAATGATGCCAGCCCATCAATACCTTGGCGAAGATCAGTGTAACCTGTAGCAATGTATATCTTCTTAAAACTGGTAGTGTCATTGAGCATGGCTTATTGCTCCTATCAGTTTTAATAGAAACTCTTCCGAAATATCTTCTGATATTTCTATACGAGCATTGCCACAAATGATTGAAGCTACTCCATACGTTACTGGTTTTGATTCAGCAATAGCAGGTGATAGTTCAACAAAAGTCGGTTCACTAACAACCATCTGATTAGATTCATCTATAGACTGAAGCTGACCTGCGAAATAGTCCTGAACTCTACGCATGTGATCATAAAAGGTTGGTGGTTTAATATCGTGAATGGCACACCATTCACGAACTGTCATGTCTTTGGGTCTGGAATTGAAGTCTTTAACTTCTTCAACCCATTGCTGATAACGCATCTGTCTTTTTAAGGCAGCTGAATTTTTCATATGAGTATCCTCCTCGTATGTTCGGGTTTTATGACTTGCATGAGAACTATGTCCATAGTTTCCATACAATCCATAGTTGTTATACAGAATTATCTCAAATCCGAACAAATGGAACGAGGTACTCATAATTTACCGTTTACAATGGGATTAACTTTAAAGGAAGAATATATTCTTGCTAGATTAAAAATGTATCTTTATTCTAAAGGTTATAATTTAAAAAACGAGAGTGCTGAATCAATCTTAAAAAATAATAGGGAAACTCAACCTTATAAAAATTTTTCGGAGGAATTTGATATTATGAAGAAAAATAAGGTTGATATTAATCCTTTGATTAATGAAATAAGTAATTTCAATTTACGATTCAAAGATCATTATTTAAATAAGCCAGCGTTTGACGTAATACTTGAGAGTTTAAATGATATTCATAGCACAATCGCATCTCTTTCAGAGTCGACTATTAAGGATGAATTGATTATTAACAATTTTAAGGAGAATATTAGGAATAGTAATTATATTTATCCATTAATATCAAAAAATGATTTATTAATGAAACTACGAGAGCAAATGCGAAATATAATTAGAAAGTTAGGTGAAAGAAAGGCTGAAAGAAAACCATATTTCAAAGATTTAAAAGAATCTGATAAAAAAGTTGAAGAACAATTAAATAATAGTTTTGATAGTTATAAAACTTTATATAAACAAGTGCTTGAAGAATTATTCGATTTAGATAGTAATAATAGTCGTGATATAGGACGTGCTATTTATGAAATAAACTATTTAAATGAAATAAGACATATAGCAAGCGCTACTGTTAGTGTGACTGAAAATGAAAAACGGTTGGAAGAGGATGATTTTTTGCCTCTAAACGCTGATGATTCGAATATAAATGATGAAAGAAAAAAAGCTCGTATTACTTATTTAAATAAGTTTAGGATAAGAGATAATTTTAACAATGATATTTTAAAATTATACATTAATTATAATAAAAATAAGATAAAATTAGAGGCCGCTAATCTTAACGCAGTATTTACTAATAATATATTAGAGAAAAAGATTGGTCAGACAATGAGTGAAGACCAAATTAGTATATTGAAGAATAATATTGAAGAGCTTGTTAAAGAAAATATTAATGCAATACCGAAACAACAAGGTGTACACAATACTTCTAATGGAGACAATGGTTTTAAATATCAAGATCCTAAAAATCGTATACCAATACGGAAAATGCCTAGAGGTCAAAGAATATTTGGACAAATAAGAAATTTAGAGGGATAATAGAAATATGACTTTCTGCTGGCAGAAAAAGGAATTGCCAGCAGAAATCTGGCTTTGCCAGACTACTTTTCCATTTCATGAAAAAGTAGGTCTAGTACGATTCCCGTTTTTCTGATGAAAAACAGGAATCTATATAATTCGGTGTGGTATTATAGAAGAATCTTAGTCTGGGAAGTATAATAATGCTGTTAAAAATGCGCAGAGCTTTAAAAAGAATAGAGGCATAAAACAAGGTAAAAATAAACCATAGAAATAAGACAGTCACTTATGCGGCTGTCTTTTTGTATTACGGGCGTGCCATCAATCCATGGTGAAAGTGCATAAGAGACCTTTCTAGGGAGAGGGTGACTGAGTGGATGGAAAATATTTTGATGATTTGGAAAAAAAGAATATTTTTTATTGAATAGTATATGTACGAGTACAAGATGATTAGATAAATATTGAATGGATTATACGGAGGGATAAATCATGAATGATAAATATCTTGATGAAATAAAAAAAATACTTGATGACTACTATGAAATATATATTTCATATTTAGAGGCGATTCGTAGTGGAAACCAAAAACGAGAATCATTAAAAAATCGTATTCAAAATTTGAATACAAGCATGTCTAATTTTTTTATGCAGCCTCATGAACAGTTGGATTTACAATCTAAACAAGTGAAAAATGTTTTGGAATCATTGCTTACTTTGCAAAATACACATGATAAATTATTACGTAATGACACTATATATATGAATAGGATTAATGAATATTCAAATATTCAAAACTCGTTAAATACACTGAAAAATACTCTTAATAATGAGGTAGAAAAAGAACGAAACAAGTTTGACGCTGATGTTATTAGAAAAATAAGTGTTTTTAATAATGCTTTAGGTCGAAAGATTGCAGAGCCCCGTATTTGGGTAAACCGAATGCAAAATAAATGGAATAATCTTTTTATAAATACACAGGAGCAAATTTCAGAAATTGAGAATGATGATGTTCGCGAAACGATGCAACGTTTAATGCAAGTACAAGAAATACAAGAAGAATTACGCAAAATTTCTAGAATTATTGTTGGGCAAAATGTACCTGAAGCAAGAATAAATTTGCGAAGTCAACTAAGACAGTTAGAAGATGAATTAGAACCTCGTATTAATGATTTGTATTTAGTAAGTTATGAGCTTCGAGATGCAATACGTAACCTAGAAGATATTAGAACTTCACAGCCAAAACTTAGAAAAATTGATTTTAACATGCGAAAATTAACAAAATTAAAAGATGAAACAAATCAAAATATAAGTGAACTCAAAAAGATTATAAGCGAGTTAAAAGGCATTATAGCAGGACGACACGATAATACGCACAGAGATAATAATTATAAAAAACCGCCAGAACCACCTGCATCGGCAGCTTTAGCTGTAAATCAATATGAATTTGATTATTCAGAGGAAACAAATACACATAAAAGAAAAACGGATATGCAGGAACCATATCATCAAAATAAAAAAATAAGAGTTTAAAAGCTTAATTGATAAAAATTAGCGGTAACAATTTAACGCTCATTAATCGAGTGCAAGAAACGATGAAAGATACAAACTACAATCGAAAAAAAACCGAAGATAAAAAATCCTCCTCCAATTGGACCACGTAGCTATTTGCACTCTTATATTTAATCGAGGCATACTCAAATGGGGGGATTAATTTTTAAAAAATGATAATTGAGAAATGGACACAATAACTGGCATTAACAGAAAGAGAAAAATATATCGCTGAGCGGTTTACCACTTTATATTGGTACTTCAATGTGCTAAAATTATAACTGACTATAAAAGGGGAGGGCTTTTACAGTGGGTTATAATGAGGGAGTAGAAAGGCAGCGAGCCAAGCGCAAACGCGTGGCTCGCATGAAGCGATTTATTATTACTACAATCGCTGTTTTTATGCTTGTAACACTTTGTGTTATGACGTTTTTGGTATTTGAGGTTGTTTCGCTACAACGACAGGTTGATGTTCTTTCAGCCAAAGCTTCTGTATCTACCGACGTAGCAGAGTCTGTCGAGATGGTAGATGACACATATCTAGATACGGTCTATCAGGTAGATGATACTGAAAATCTACTTGAGGAAGGCGAGATTCCTCTTGTGTATCTTACTTTTGATGATGGTCCTAGTGACAACACTGACAGAATCCTTGATATTTTAGATGACTATAATGTCAAGGCAACTTTCTTTGTTGTTGGCAAAGACATCGAGACTTATGGGGATCAATATCGCAGAATTGTTGACGAGGGGCATTCTATAGGTATGCATTCCTTCAGTCACAAATATTCCGAGATATATGGGTCTAGCGATGCTTTTGTTTCCGATTATCAAAAGATACATCAATTGATTTTTGACACCACCGGTGTAGATTCCAAATTATATCGTTTCCCAGGCGGAAGCAGCAATTCGTTATGCAACACTAGCATGTCAGTTTTTGTCGACTATTTGAATTCTCAAAATGTCAAATATTACGATTGGAATGTGGACGTGGGAGATGCCACTCCGGCAGCGTTTAGTAGTGCTGAAATTGTTGATAATGTAATGAGAAATGTGGTAAAATACAAGACGTCTGTAATACTGATGCACGATGCTTCAAACAAAGATGCAACAGTAGAAGCATTGCCTGAATTAATCGAGGCGCTTCAACAGAACGGGGCTATGATATTGCCAATCACAGATGATACTACGGTTATTCATCACACTTGTGTGGTTCAATAATAAATATGTTATGGAGGAATTGTAATGGGCTTTTTTAAAGATTTCAAAGAGGATTTTAACGACGCGGTGAATGAGCTAGTACCGGGCGGGGAAGAAACAGCTTCAGAAGAGGTTATGGTTAACACCCTCGACGGAGATATCGATGTCGAGTCCGAGCTTAACAAGCTTGATGGTCTTCTTGAACAGGTTTCCAAAAAAGTTGAGACTCCAGCTGACACAGTTGAAGAGTCTGCTCCTGTAGAAGAGGAGCCAAAGGAGGAGAAAAAGTCTTTCTTCTCAGATGCTAAAAAAGAAGCAAAGAGGGAGGCGCCTAAAATGGATGTTATGGGAAATTCGGCTGAGAGAACAGCAGCTGCAGATGAGAATGCTGTTATCACAGGTGGTATGAAGGTTACTGGTAATATCGAATCTGTAGGCTCTATTGAGGTACAGGGAGAGCTTATCGGTGATGTGTCTTGTAATGGCAAGCTTGTTGTTACAGGCAAGGTTAATGGAAACACTTCTTCGGCAGAATTCTTTGCAGATGCTGCCAAGATTGAAGGTGAGGTTGTTACATCCGGCACAGCCAAGGTTGGAGTTGGCTCAGTTATCATCGGCAACATCACAGCTACATCAGCTGTTATTGCAGGTGCCGTAAAAGGCGATATCGATGTCAACGGACCAGTTGTTGTTGATACATCAGCTGTTGTCATGGGCAACATCAAGTCTCGTTCAGTACAAATCAACAATGGTGCTGTTATCGAAGGCTTCTGCTCACAGAGTTACTCTGATGTTGATGTTAACAGTGTTTTTGCTGTTTAGTGCTCGTGTGGATGACAAATAATAAAAAGGATAATTATTACCAATGAAAAGAGTCTTACTTAAGCTTAGTGGAGAAGCGCTTTCTGGGGATAAGGGGTTCGGTTTTGACGAAGCAACCTGCATGATGGTTGCAAAGCAAGTCAAGCAGCTTGTAGATGATGGCGTTCAGGTTGGTGTTGTAATTGGTGGTGGTAATTTTTGGAGAGGTCGCTCTTCAGAAAATATCGACAGAACTAAGGCTGACCAAATCGGTATGCTTGCAACAGTTATGAACTGCATCTATGTTTCAGAGATTTTCAGAGCTGCTGGCATGATGACTCAGGTTCTTACACCATTTGAGTGTGGCAATTTTTCAAAGCTTTATTCCAAGGATAGAGCCAACAAATATTTTGCCAAAAACATGGTTGTATTTTTTGCAGGCGGCACAGGACACCCATATTTCTCAACAGATACTGCTACTGTTTTACGTGCAGTTGAAATTGATGCAGATGTTATCTTGCTTGCCAAGTCTATCGATGGGGTATACGATAGCGACCCTGGCAAGAATCCTAACGCAAAGCGTTACGACGAAGTTAGCATCCAAGAAGTGCTAGACAAAAAGCTTCAAGTAGTTGATCTTACAGCTTCAATTATTGCTATGGAGCAAAAGATGCCTATGTATGTATTTTCTCTCAACGAAGAGAATTCAATAGTAAAGGCTATCTCAGGAAAATTTAATGGTACAGTTGTTACTGTATAAGGAGGATTAATGGACAATATACTTTCAGTTTACGAAGAGAAAATGACAAAAAGTTACAACAATCTTGAAAGCGAATTAACAACAATTCGTGCTGGTAGAGCTAATCCTCATATCCTTGACAAGATTACTGTTGATTATTATGGTGCACCTACTCCATTACAGCAGGTTGCAAACATCTCTGTTCCAGAGCCAAGACTTATTCAAATCCAGCCTTGGGAGCCAGCATTGGTCAAAGAAATCGAAAAGGCAATCAACCTTTCCGAAATTGGAATCAATCCAACCAACGATGGCAAGCTTGTACGCTTGGTATTCCCAGAGCTTACAGAGGAGCGTCGTAAGGAAATCGCCAAAGAAGTTAAAAAGCACGGTGAGGATGCAAAGGTTGCAATCAGAAACATCCGTAGAGATGCCATTGATGCTATCAAAAAGCATTCAAAGGACGAGGGCGTTTCTGAGGATGAGATTAAGGATTTTGAAGATAAGTGCCAAAAGATGACAGATAAATTCATCGCAGAGGTAGATAAGGCTGTTGAAGCTAAAACAAAAGAGATTCTTACAGTTTAGAATATTTGATCTTTTTTACGGGGCACGCAAGTGCCCTGTTTTACTATTTTTTAGGATTCGGAGGCGTTATGAACGTACCAGAACATATAGCTATAATTCTCGATGGAAATGGTAGATGGGCAAAATCCAAGGGTATGCCTAGGACTTACGGTCACACCGTTGGCGCCAAAAACGTTGAAACAATCTGTAGAGCTGCCAACGAGCTCGGTGTTAAATACGTTACCATGTACGCATTTTCAACTGAAAACTGGTCTAGACCAGCTGATGAGGTCAAGGCTTTGATGAAGCTTCTTGGCGAATACATCAAAACCTGTATGAGAACTGCTAAAAAAGACAATCTTAGAGTTAGATTCATTGGTGATTTATCAAAGCTCGATGACAAGCTCAAAGTAAGCATCAAAGAGCTTACAGAGTATTCATCACAGTTTACAGGCTTAACACTTACTATAGCAATCAACTATGGCAGTCGTGACGAGATGACTAGAGCCGTCAGACAAATTGCTTCGGATATTAAATCAGACAAGCTTGCCGTTGAAGACATTAACGAAGAGCTTTTCTCTGATTATTTAGATACAAAGGATATTCCTGATCCAGATTTTATGATTAGAACCTCTGGTGAGCAGCGATTATCCAACTACTTATTGTGGCAACTAGCCTATGCGGAATTTTATTTCACACCAGTACCTTGGCCAGAATTCACACCTGATGAGTTGAAAAAGGCCATTGAGGAATACGACAAGCGCAATCGTCGTTTTGGTGGAATTTAGAAAGGGAGATTTTTATGTTTATTACTAGATTAATTAGCGGAATAGTGCTTGTAGCGCTTGCACTTGTGTTTATAATTACAGGCGGAGATTTACTCCTTGGAGTTATGCTTGTCTTATCCCTCATTGGAATGTACGAGCTATATCGCATCTTCAAGGTTGAAAAATCATTGCCGGGTATATTTGGTTATCTTGCAGCTATAGCATACTATCTTGATCTTAGATTCAAATTTACTGGAGATAGCACTGTTATCTTTATTGCATTCTTAATTTTGATGCTGGTAGTGTTTGTTTTTGGCTATCCCAAATTTCATACACACCAAATCATGGCAACCTTCTTTGGTCTGTTCTATGTGGCTATAATGCTTTCATTCTTGTACCAAACAAGAATGCTTCACCAAGGTCAATTTGTTGTATGGCTTATTTTCCTTTGCTCATGGGGATGTGATACCTGTGCGTATTGTGTCGGAGTATTGTTTGGTAAACACAAGATGTCACCAATCCTTTCGCCTAAGAAGTCTATCGAAGGAGCAGTAGGCGGAGTTGTTGGCGCTTGCCTTCTTACAGCTTTATATGTTTTTGCTATTTCAAAGGCCTTCGGAGTGCAAGATCTTAAGATGCTTCCACTTGTGTTCATTGCGGGGGTAGGGGCGCTTATCTCTATGGTGGGGGATTTGGCAGCTTCGGCTATCAAGCGCAACTTCGAAATCAAGGATTACGGCAAGTTGATTCCAGGTCACGGTGGCGTACTAGATCGCTTTGATAGTATAATAATTACAGCTCCAATTATTTATTATTTGGCTAGCTATTTTTCTATATAAACTTTAGGAGATGATTCAAATGTCACAAAAGATTGCAATACTAGGTTCTACAGGTTCTATCGGAACTCAAACTTTGGACATTGTTTCTCAGAACCCAGAGGATTTACAGGTTGTGGCCATGTCTTGTGGCAGCAACTTGGATTTGTTCGAAACTCAAATCAGAAAGTACAAGCCAAGCCTTGTTTCTGTTGGCACAGAGGATTTAGCCAAAGACCTCAAGACTAGGCTTTCAGATATAGATATCCAAATCCAATACGGTATGGATGGTCTTATTGCCGTTGCAACATCTGCAGATGCAGACACTGTAGTTACAGCAATAGTTGGAATGGTTGGTGTTCAGCCCACTATTGCAGCTATTAAAGCAGGCAAAAACATTGCCCTTGCCAACAAGGAGACTTTGGTTACAGCAGGTCATATCATCATGCCTCTAGCCAAGGAAAAGGGTGTCTCAATCCTTCCTGTTGACAGCGAGCACAGTGCGATTTTCCAATCCTTAAACGGTGAAAGACAAAACCAAATTTCAAAGATTTTGCTTACAGCTTCAGGTGGCCCGTTTAGAGGTCGCTCCTATGAGGAGCTTGAGAACGTCACAATAGAGGATGCCTTAAAACATCCTAATTGGTCTATGGGAGCCAAAATCACAATAGATTCTGCAACCATGATTAACAAAGGTTTAGAGGTAATGGAAGCCAAGTGGTTGTTTGGAGTTAATCTCAATCAAATAGAGGTGGTCGTTCACCCGCAGAGCGTTCTCCACTCAGCCGTAGAATTTATGGATGGTGCTATAATCGGTCAGATGGGTACACCAGATATGCGACTTCCAATTCTTTACGCATTGTTTTATCCAAATCGCAAGACTCTATACGCAGAGCCTTTAGATTTGTTTAAGGTCGGTACACTTACATTTGAAAAGCCTGATTTAGAAACCTTCTATGGGCTTTCATTGGCATATGATGCAATGGATGCAGGTGGAAATGTTCCAACAGTTTTCAATGCTGCTAACGAGCGAGCTGTTGCAAAGTTCTTACATAACAAAATCAAGTTCCTTGAGATTCCGGAAATAGTTTCAGAAGCTATGATGAATGTTGATTTCATCTCAAATCCAACAATCGAGCAGGTGCTTGAAACAGAACAGATGACTTATGATTTTATTGAGAGTAGGTGGCAGTAATGAAAATCGTTATCGCTATATTAATTTTTAGCTTTATTATTATTTTTCACGAGCTTGGACATTTCCTTTTTGCCAAGAAGTTTAATGTCAAGGTCAATGAATTCACACTTGGCCTTGGGCCAACACTTCTTTCTTGGGGTAAAGGTGAGACCAAGTATTGCTTGAAGCTTCTTCCATTTGGTGGTTCTTGTATGATGGAGGGAGAGGATTCTGAGAGCACTAGCGAAAGAGCCTTCAACAAAAAGCCTTTGTGGCAGAGGGCGATTATCGTTTTTGCGGGTCCATTTTTCAATTTTATACTTGCTTATGTTGTTTCAGTTATTCTTGTGGCGGCAGTAGGCGTTGATAAGCCTGTTGTTACTGAAGTGATGGACGGATATCCAGCTAAGGAGGCAGGGCTTCAGGCTGGAGATACAATCGTAGCTTTAAATAGCTATAAAGTACACTTTTACAACGAGCTAAGCATTTATAATTTCTTGCACAACAAGCCTAATCCTATAAAGGTTAAATACCTTAGAGACGGCAAGGAGCATACAACCACATTAATACCAAAGTTTGACGAGCAATCTCAAAGATTGATGTTTGGTATCACGAATAATGGTGCGATGGAAAAGGTTGGACCGTTAGAAACAGTTGCCTATGGCGGCTATGAAATCAAACAGCAGATTTATGTTGCCCTTCAAGGCGTCAAAATGCTTTTGACCAAGGAAATTCCTATGACAGATGTTTCAGGTCCTGTTGGCTTGGTTTCATCAATATCTACGGTTTATGATAAATCTGCAGAAATAGGAATTGGCACAATCGCAACAAGCATGCTTTCGATGTTGGTGCTTATTTCAGCCAACCTTGGCGTGATGAATCTTCTTCCAATCCCAGCACTTGACGGTGGAAGGTTAGTTTTATATCTCATCGAAGCTATTAGACGCAAAAAGATGAAGCCTGAAATTGAAAATGGAATCAATCTGGTGGGCTTCGGACTTTTGATGCTATTGATGCTTGTTGTCATGTACAATGACATCACCAAATTAATATAAACTTCATTTTGATGAATTCTAGAGGTTATATGAACACTAAAACAGTAAGAATCGGCAATAAAATAATAGGTGGTGGCAACCCAATTCTCATCCAGTCTATGTGTAATACAAAGACTCAGGATGTGGAAGCCACAGTCAATCAAATAAAAGAACTCGAAGCGGCGGGCTGCGACATTATCCGTGTGGCGGTGCCTACAATGGAGGCGGCCAAGGCTATCGCAGAAATCAAAAAGCAAATCAACATACCTCTTGTGGCAGACATTCATTTTGATTACAGATTGGCTATTGCTGCAATTGAAAACGGAGCAGACAAGATTCGTATCAATCCAGGCAATATTGGTAGCGTTGATAGAATCAAAGCAGTTGTTGATGCTGCTAAAGCAAAGAATATTCCAATCCGTGTTGGTGTTAACTCTGGTTCCCTTGAAAAGGATTTAGTTGAAAAATACGGTGGCGTTACAGCTGAAGGATTGGTTGAATCTGCTCTTGATAAAGTTCGAATCATCGAGGATTTAGGTTATAACAATCTTGTTATCAGCATCAAATCTTCAGATGTTATGATGTGTGTCAAAGCTCATGAGCTTATTGCCGATAAGACGGATCATCCTTTACACGTAGGTATCACCGAGGCAGGTACTCTTACAGCAGGCAACATTAAAAGTGCTTGCGGACTTTCACTGATTTTATCCCAGGGGATTGGCGATACAATCAGAGTCTCCCTTACAGGTGCGCCTATTGAAGAAATCAAATCTGCAAAGCTGATACTTCGAACACTTGGCCTTAGAAAGGGTGGAATAGAAGTAGTTAGCTGTCCGACCTGTGGACGTACGCAGATAGATTTAATTGGTTTGGCCAACCAGGTGGAAGCAATGGTTACCGAGTTCGACGACTTAAATATCAAGGTTGCTGTTATGGGCTGCGTAGTAAACGGACCGGGCGAAGCCAAAGAGGCTGATATAGGAGTGGCCGGCGGTGTTGGTGAAGGTTTGCTTATCAAGCACGGCGAAATTGTACGCAAACTTCCTGAAGATCAACTTCTTGCTGCACTACGAGAAGAACTTAACAATTTTAGGCTTCAAGCTAGCAGATAACATAGGCAAAGCATTCTTCGCTAGGCTATGTAAGCTTGAGGTCGTGATGGAGAATGATTTATGGACGAGATGGGATTCTTTGAAGTTTTCCCTAATATGAATACAGAGAAAGATCTTATAACTGCCCTTAGTGACGCCACAGTTACTAAGGTTAGTACAGGTCGCACAAAAGATGATATTCGTATATACGTTACATTCAATACGCTAATTCCTAAAAGACGTATCTGGCACTTGGAAAAGTCGATCAAGAAACAATTCTTTCCAAACAACGGAGTCACAATCAGTATTTTAGAGGACTTTGATTTATCAAGCCAGTACACACCTTCAAATCTTTTAAGTTCATATAACGACAGCATATTAGAAGAGTTAGAAGACAAGAGCGCTCTTCTTTTTAACATATACAAAAAGGCTGATTTAGACATCTCAGAGGATAATCGTCTCAAAATAACAATAGAGGATACGGTTATTGGTCACGAGAAGGAGCAAGAGCTATACGAAATGCTGGCAAGCATTTTATGTCATAGATGCCATCTGAATTTATCAATTGACTTTGAATACAAAGAGCCTGTTAAAAGTAAATATCTTGAGAATGCTAAGCTTGAAATTGAAAACAGAATAGCGGCAATCAATTCGCGCACTTTCAATGTAGAGACTAAAGACGAAAAGCCTGTTAAAACCGAGGACAAGAAGGGGAAAGCTAAAAAGGACAACCAGCCTGTCGAAGAAAAGAAATACATTAGACCTCTTACAAAGTCAGACGACCCTGATGTTATCTACGGCAACGAAATCCTTGAAAATGCAACCACTATGGAAGAGATCAACGGAGAACTTCTTGGACCAATAGTTGTTCGCGGTTTGGTTTCTGATCTTGAATTTAGAGAAACTAGAAAAGGTGGCTATTTCGGCACTGGTGTAATTACCGACTTTACGGATTCTATCTCTATCAAACTGTTCTTTTCTGATGCCGATCAAGGTCGTGAGCTTGAAAAGGTTTTCAAAAACGGAGAGTTTTATAAAATCGCAGGAAAGCTAGATGAAGATTTATATTCAAAAGAGCTTACGGTAGGTAGAATTACATCCATTCAAAAAATAAGAGACTTTAGAGTGACGCGGCAAGATACTGCCGTTGATAAGCGTGTTGAATTGCACTGCCACACCAAGATGTCCGAATTTGACGGAGTTTCCGAAA
This sequence comes from Pseudobutyrivibrio sp. UBA1225, assembly GCA_002309345.1. Classification (GTDB taxonomy): domain Bacteria; phylum Bacillota; class Clostridia; order Lachnospirales; family Lachnospiraceae; genus Pseudobutyrivibrio. The sequence goes on along the minus strand of DBWZ01000067.1, from coordinate 56,207 downwards.
TCACATCAATCATTTCGCGTGCCAAATCCTGGGGGCATAAGGCTCTTGCTATCACAGATCACGGTGTGGTTCAGGCATTTTGTGATGCAGATCACATGCGAGATTTAGGAGATTTCAAAGTCATCTACGGCTGTGAGATTTATCTTGTGGATGACACCAAAACTGCTGTCACGAATGACAAGGGGCAATCATTAAATGATGAATATGTTGTATTTGATATAGAAACCACAGGCTTCAATCCAAAGACTTGCAAGATTATTGAGATTGGTGCTGTGAAGGTTGTAAATGGGGAGGTTGTTGATAGATTCTCTGAGTTTATCAATCCTAAGGTGCCTATTCCATATCGTATAACCGAAGTGACATCTATCACAGATGATATGGTTATTAATGCGCCTACAATTGATGAGATTCTTCCTCGTTTTATGGATTTTTGCAAGGGGGCAGTTCTTGTTGCACACAATGCAGGCTTTGATACATCCTTTATAAAGCACAATTGCAAGCAGTTAGGTCTCGAATATAACTATACATATGTGGATACAATAGAGGTGGCGAGGTATCTTCATCCAAACATGGCAAGGTTTAATCTTGATGCTGTTTGTAAAGCAGAAGGCGTTGTAAACGAACATCATCACCGCGCGGTTGCAGATGCCGAGGTCACAGCCAAGATATTCGTCAAATTCATTGATAAGCTTGCAAATGAGGGTATTACAAATCTTACTCAGCTCAACGACAAGGCAAAGCCAGGGCAGGAGCAGATCAAAAAGATGAGAGCAAATCACTGTATAGTGCTAGCCAAGAATGATTTGGGACGAATCAACCTTTATAGGCTTGTATCTGAATCTCATCTTAATTACTACTCTAGATACCCACGTGTCCCAAAGACTTTACTTCAGGAATGCCGAGAGGGATTAATTATTGGTAGTGCCTGCGAGGCTGGTGAGCTTTATCAAGCTATCATCTCACATAGAGATGATTCTGAAATAGCACGAATTACCAACTTTTACGATTATTTGGAGATTCAACCTGTTGGAAACAACGAGTTTATGTTGAGATCTCCTAAGTTCGAAGATATCAATACGATTTCAGATTTACAGAATATTAATAAACAGATTGTTGCGCTTGGAGAAGAGTTCAACAAGCCTGTTGTTGCTACCTGTGATGTTCATTTCCTTGACCCAGAGGATGAGGTTTATCGTCGAATAATCATGGCAAACAAAGGTTTTGACGATGCAGATCAGCAGGCGCCTTTATATCTTCATTCGACAGATGAAATGCTTGAGGAATTTGCCTATCTTGGACTGGCAAAAGCCCATGAGGTTGTAGTCGACAACACAAATATGATTGCAGATATGTGTGAGTACATTCATCCGGTGCGTCCGGACAAGTGTCCACCTGTCATTGAAAATTCCGAGGAGGATTTGCGTCGTATATGCGAAACCAAAGCTCACGAGGTCTATGGACCAGAGCTTCCGCAGATAGTTGCAGAACGACTTGAACGAGAGCTTAATTCTATCATCGGTAATGGATATTCCGTTATGTACATTATTGCACAAAAGCTAGTTTGGAAATCCAACGAGGATGGTTATTTGGTTGGTTCACGTGGTTCTGTTGGATCATCTTTTGCTGCGACAATGGCAGGTATCACTGAGGTTAATCCTTTGCCACCACACTATAGATGTCCTAACTGTTACTATGTTGATTTTGATGGACCGGAGGTTACCGAGATTGTCAATCAGGGATTGTCGGGGGTGGATATGCCTGATAAGGTTTGTCCTAAATGCGGCAAGCCATTGGTAAAGGATGGTTTTGATATACCATTTGAAACCTTCCTTGGATTCAAGGGTGATAAGGAGCCTGATATCGATCTTAATTTCTCTAATGAGTATCAATCCAAGGCTCACAAGTACACCGAGGTTATCTTCGGTGAAGGCCAGACCTTTAAGGCTGGTACAGTTTCCACTTTGGCAGACAAAAACGCCGAAACCTACGTGTTCAAATATTACGCAAACCGAGATATGAGAAAGCGTCGTTCCGAATACGCTAGACTAGCAAAAGGGGTGGAAGGAGTTAAATCTACCACAGGCCAGCATCCCGGTGGTGTTGTAGTTCTTCCTAATGGCGAGGACATTTATTCCTTCACACCTGTTCAGCATCCTGCCAACAAGGATACCGATATTGTCACAACACATTTCGATTACCATAAGATTGATGCCAACCTTCTAAAGCTTGATATCTTGGGACATTTGGATCCTACTATGATTAAGCGTCTTGAGGATTTGACTGGAATAGATGCAACAACAATTCCCTTTGACGACAAGGCTGTTATGTCATTATTCCAAAGTACAGATGCTCTGGGAATCAAACCAGAGGACATCATGGGGACGCCACTTGGCACCCTTGGCATTCCAGAGTTTGGTACTGATTTTGCCATGCAGATGCTTGTTGAGGCCAAGCCAAAGTATTTTACCGACTTGGTTCGAATAGCAGGTCTTGCCCATGGTACAGACGTATGGTTAGGTAATGCTCAAGATCTTATCCTAAACGGTGTTGCAACCATCACAGAGGCTATTTGTACTCGTGATGATATCATGGTTTACTTGATTCACATGGGACTTGATCCAGCGGAGTCATTTACAATCATGGAGCGAGTTCGTAAAGGCGTAGTAGCAAAGGGTAAGTGTGATGAGTGGCCAACCTACAGACAGCACATGCAAGAGCATGGTGTGCCTGATTGGTACATCGGTTCCTGTGAAAAGATTAAGTATATGTTCCCGAAGGCTCATGCTGCGGCCTATGTTATGATGGCTTGGCGAGTTGCCTACTGCAAGATTAATTATCCTCTTGCTTATTATGCTGCATTCTTCTCAATTCGCGCAGGCGGTTTCGATTATGAGAAGTGTTGTCAAGGAAAATCAAAGTGTGAGCAAGAGATTAAAAATATCAAAGCTATGGATAATCCATCTGCTACAGACAAGGATGCACTTATTGCGCTTCGTCTTGTTCAGGAAATGTATGCCCGTGGATTTGAATTTTTACCTATGGACCTATACCAATCTGACGCAAGATACTTTAAAATAGTAGATGGGAAGCTTCTTCCTCCATTCAATGTTATTTCGGGAATGGGTGACAAGGCTGCGGAGCAGCTTGCAATAGCGGCATCTCAAGGCAAGTTCTTGTCTCAGGATGAAATCCGTGACCGCGGCAAGGTTTCGCAAACTATTCTTGATAAGATGATTGAACTTGGAATTGTTTCTGATTTGCCAAAATCTAATCAGCTTTCATTATTTGATTTCTTTTAACTTAGCGTAATTTGGGGAGGGCTAGTGATGAAGGTAATACGTAGAATCATTATTTTGATAGTGTTTTTAGGTATTGTTGGTGGTTTGGGCTATTACAAGTATATAAATACTGTAACCCATTACAACGAAGACTTGGTTAACGGAAATACGATAGGAAATCTGTATGGTAATGGGCTATTTTGCGAAACAGAGGGAGTTGTATATTTTGCTAATCCAAACGATTCTGACCGATTATACAAGATGAATCCAGATGAAAGTGATATAGAATATATTGCCAATGATTCTGTTTATTATCTTAACGCCGACAAATACTATTTGTATTACAGCCGAAATGGAGAAAAATATCGAGACAATTCACAGCTAGGATTCCTTAATGTTAATGTTGACAGCTTGTGCCGTATGACAAAGAGCAATAAAAAGGTTAAGATTTTGGATGATGCAATATGTAATTGCCTGTCATTGTCTGGAAATAGAGTGATATACTTGCATTATGAGCCTGAGGAGGCTACAACTTTGTATAGCGTAGGAATCGATGGCGAGGATAAGCATCAGCTTTCAACTGAATCTCTCGATCCGCGTTGTATGATTGGTGACAAGCTTTATTATTCCGGCGTTACTAACGATCATAATTTACATAAGTTCAATCTTGATTCAAAGGATTCGGCTTTTGTTTCGGCTGAAAATCTTTGGATGCCAACTGTTGTTGGAAGTGAAGTATACTTTATGGATTTAGATGACAACAACCGCATCTATAAAGGACCTTTAGGCGGCGGAGACAAGACAGCAATTACATCTTTTGGCTCGTCTGACTACAATATTGCGGGCAAATATTTATATTATCAATCGATAAAGGGAGCCCCTGATGGATTATATAGAGTCGACCTCGAATCAGGAGAAGAAATCCTTCTTATGGAGGGTGAATTCAATAACATAAACGTTACCAGCAAGTATGTTTATTTTGCAGATTTCTTTACGGAAAGAACATACCATTGTAAGCTTGGTAGCACTGAAATAGGAATTTTTGATCCACCTATTTTATCAGTAGAAGAATAACTTAAATTTTAGGAGACTTATGAGAGACTTAACAGACATTAGAGTAGAAATTGATACAGTAGACAAACAGATTTTAGATTTATTTTTAAAGAGAATGGAGTTAGCCTGCCAGGTAGCAGAATACAAAATTTCCACAGGCAAAAAGGTATACGATAAAGCACGAGAAGATGAAAAGTTAGGTAAGCTTTCATCATATGTAGATGGACATTTCAATCAACAGGCAGTCAAAGAACTTTACACACAGATAATGTCGATTAGTCGAAAGAAACAGTTTGCTATACTTCGTGAGAATGGAGCAAACTTTAACATGGGCTTCAAAGAGGTAGGAGAGTTTGATTTTTCTGACGCCGTTGTTTGTTTTCAAGGTGTTGAGGGTGCATATTCCCAGCTTGCCATGCTAGAGTTTTTTAAGGACAACATGAAGGACAGCTTCCACGTTGAAACATGGCGTGATGCTATGGATGCTATCACAAATGGCCAGGCGGATTATGCGGTACTACCTATAGAAAACAGTCTTGCTGGTTCCATAGAAGAAAACTTTGATTTGCTCTCTGAATACAACGTGGCGATTATTGGCGAGCAGATTCTCAAGGTTAATCATGCACTATTAGGTGTAAAGGGAGCCAAGATTTCTGATATCAAAACAGTTTATTCTCATCCAAAAGCAATAGCACAGTGCGATGAGTATATTCGCACACAGCATATGGATTGGGATGTTAAGAACTTACACAATACAGCTGTCAGCGCACAGAAAATCCGTGACGACAAAGACATCACACAGGCAGCAATTGGCAGCAAGTACAATGCTATTTTGTATGATTTAGATGTATTAGAAGAATCAATTCAGGACAACAAAAATAACGAGACAAGATTTATTATTGTTTCAAAGGATAAAAAATACAAGAGCAAGGCCGATAGCATCAGTTTTTGCCTAGAGATTCCACATGAGCCAGGAAGTCTTTACAGGGTATTATCAAACCTAATGTTCAACGGTATCAATATGAACAGAATTGAATCTAGACCTATCAAAGGTGTTAATTGGCAATATCGATTCTTTATTGATATTGATGGCAACCTTAACGATGAGGCGGTGAAAAATGCTTTGATTGGACTTGAGGAGGAGTGTGTAAATCTTAGAATTCTAGGAAACTATTAAGTATTGTTTTCTAGAATCTTAGGAAAATAAAAATAGGTTGGTGGGGATATGAAATTATTTGCAAGCATTTATATTGGGTCCTACGAGACTACAATGAAAGTATTTGAAATCAACAAGCAAAAGGGTATCAAGACAATAGATACCATCAAAATACAGTCCGATATAATTCGAGATGTTCTCAGTAAAGGGCGAATTTTGCAAGAAACAGTAGATAAGCTATGCCATGTTTTGCTAGATATGAAAAGAGCTATAGATAGCTATCGTGTTGATTCATTTTCAGTTGTAGCTGGGCCTAATATTAGGCAAGCAAGTAATGCCCTTGTTGTTTTAGAACAAATCAAAATACATACAGGCTTTTCGGTAGAGGTTATTTCTAATTCTGAGCAGAGATTCTTGGGCTATCAGGCCGTTACTTCTACCAAAGACTTTGATGATATCATCAATGAATCAGCTGTGCTGGTGGATATTGGTGGTGTTTCATTGCAAATCACCTTATTTTCAAAAGGCAAAATTATTACAACTCAACATCTGTCTTTAGGAACAGTTTCAGTCAGTGAAAACCTTAAAAAGTTAGGGACAACAGCTGGCTCATCAATCGATCAAATTTACGAGATGATGTACAAAGAATTAGAGGTATTTAAAACAATGTTTCTGCGAGACATTGAGCCTAAGTATATGATATTACTGGGTGTGCAGGTGAGCACCATTGCTGAGCGAGTTACTAATTTTTCATCCAAAAAAATCAAGACAAAAGAATACTTAGAGTTCCTTGATAAACTAAATAAACAATACATCAAAAACTTTGAAATAGAAAATGACTTATATCTCGATAACGAAAATCTTATCGAACCACTGGTTATGCTTTACAAAACCTTGGCGGAGACATTAAAGCCAGAGATAGTTTTCGCTCCTGGCGTTTCTGTATGTGAAGGTATGGCCTTAAATCATTGTTATCAAAAGAAGTGGCTTACATCTAGCCATAATTTTGAAAACGATATAATTACAGCCGCATGGTCTATAGCCAAAAGATACGATAGCTATCAACCACATTTGAAGGCTTTATTCAAGCTTTCTGGTGAGATTTTTGACGCGATGAAAAAGTATCACGGTTTGGGTAAGCGTCAGCGTATTTTGATGCAATGTATTGCAATTTTACATGACTGTGGAAAGTATATCAGTCTCTCGGAAGCGGCATTTTGTTCTTATACGATTATTATGACTTCAGAGATTCTAGGTCTCACGCACAAAGAACGAGAGCTAATAGCCACAACTGTAGAGTTTAATCGCAATCCGGTAGAAGCCTATGAGAATTTGTCCGACAAGTTTACTCAAGAAGAGTATCTTACTATCCTAAAACTACTTGCTATCTTAAAGGTGGCAAATGCATTAGACAGATCGCATAAGCAAAAGATAAAAAATGTTTCTATGCGAGTGAAGGACAAAGAGCTTGTTATTACAATTGAAGCTAATTCATCTCTCGCCTTAGAAAAGGGATTGTTTAAAAAGAACGCAGACTTCTTTGAAGAAATCTTTTCAATCAAACCAGTTCTTAGAGAAAATGTTAGAGTTTAGGAGGTAATATGGCACGCATCAATATTTCAGATCCTAAGTACTACGACAATAGAGAACTAAGCTGGTTAAAATTTGAGCTTAGAGTTTTAAATGAGGCAACCAACAAGAACTTGCCTATTTTGGAGCGCCTTAAATTTGTCAGCATCACATCTTCGAATCTAGATGAGTTTTTCATGGTTAGAGTTGCATCTTTAAAGGATATGGAACATGCTGGCTACACCAAGCCTGATATTGCAGGAATGACTCCAACTATGCAGCTGATTGCAATTAATGAAAAGACCAGAGAGCTTGTAGATTTTCAATACAACACCTATAACAAATCTCTTACTCCGATACTAAAGGAAAGTGGGATTATTCTTTATGAAAAATATGAGGATTTAAATGAAAATCAATTGAAGTATATCGATTCATTTTTCATGAGTCACATTTATCCTGTTCTTACGCCTATGGCTTTTGATGCATCTAGACCATTTCCTCTCATTAGAAATAAGTCTCTAAACATAGGCGCGCTTATTGAAAAGAAAAAGGATTCCAAGATGGCAGGGGCGGATAATGATGATGTTGAGTTTGCTACTGTTCAGGTGCCCTCTGTATTGCCTAGGTTTATTTCTTTACCTGCGGACAAGGGTGGACACGATTGTTTTATTCTACTTGAGCAGGTTATAGAAAGAAACATGGACAAGCTTTTCTTAAATTATAACGTTGTTACAGCTTCGCCTTATCGAATCATGCGTAATGCAGATTTTTCAATTGACGAGGAGGGTGCCGAAGATTTACTTCGTGAAATCGAAAAGCAAATAAAATCTCGTCAGTGGGGCGAAGTTATTAGGTTAGAAGTGGAATCTACTGTTGATAAAAAGCTTCTTTCCATACTCAAGAAAAACTTAGGCGTTAACGAAATTGATATTTATAAAATCAAGGGTCCTATAGATCTTACTTTTTTAATGAAGCTATACGGCATAGAAGGTCATGGAGATTTGCGTTTGCCTCAGTTTAAGCCACAGGATAATCCACGTCTCAAAGCAGGCGAAAGTATTTTTGATCAGATTAAAGCAGGCGATATTTTGCTGCATCATCCATATGAGTCCTTTGATCCCGTTGTAGATTTTATCGCTCAGGCGGCCTTTGATTCTCAGGTCCTTGCTATTAAACAGACGCTTTATAGAGTGAGTGGTAATTCTCCAATCATTGCAAGTCTTGCCCATGCAGCTGAAAACGGCAAGCAGGTTACAGTTCTTGTAGAGCTTAAAGCTAGATTTGATGAGGAAAACAACATCATTTGGGCTAAGAAGCTTGAAAAAGCTGGCTGCCATGTTATCTATGGTTTGGTGGGACTGAAGACTCATTGCAAGATTGCTTTAGTTGTCCGAAGAGAAGAGGATGGTATCAGAAGGTATGTCCATCTTGGCACAGGAAACTACAACGATTCCACGGCAAAGCTTTACACAGATTGCGGTATGCTCACCTGTCAGGAATCCTACGGAGAGGATGCGACCGCTGTATTCAACATGCTTTCAGGCTATTCTGAGCCCGCTGCATGGAACAAGCTTGTAGTTGCGCCACTTTGGCTTAGAAATACTTTTGTTTCATTAATTAATCGAGAGATTAATCATGCAAAAAACGGCAAGGAGGCAATCATCATTGCCAAGATGAATTCTCTTTGCGACAAAGAAATAATAGAAAAGCTTTACGAGGCAAGCAATGCAGGAGTAAAGATTCATCTTATTGTAAGGGGGATTTGCTGCTTGCGAACAGGCATCCCTGGTGTAAGTGAGAATATACAGGTTTCTTCGATTGTTGGTACCTATCTTGAACATGCTAGAATATTCTATTTCTATAATAGTGGTAGCGAGGATATTTTTATGGGCTCTGCTGATTGGATGCCTAGAAATCTCGATAGAAGAGTGGAGATAATGTTCCCTGTTGAGGATCAAATCCTGAAAGAGCAGGTGAAGCATATTCTTGATGTTCAGCTTGCAGATACTCTTAAAGCTTACATGATGACAGATGAAGGAAATTATGTTAAAGTAAAACCTCAAAGAGGAAAAAAGCCTGTTGGTGCTCAAGACACCTTCTGTAAAGAGGCAAAAAGAAATACTGAGCCTATAGCAGATTATTCGAAAAAGCGAATTTTCATACCAAGGCTCGCAAACGAGGTTTTTAATGAGTAACACAAAAATACTTGCAGTTGACTTGGATGACACATTATTTGCAGATGATAAATCAATCTGCGAAAGAAACATCAATGCACTTAACCAAATGTTGGATGAAGGTCATGTACTGGCAGTTGACACCGGACGTCCTTCACACATTATCGAAAATATGCTTAGTTCATATTCAGTTTTTTCACGAGAGAATGTATATTTCCTTAGCTTTCAAGGATCGATAGGATATGATGCTTTTCAAAAGAAAAATCTTTTTGGTGATTACTTAGACAATGATGCGGCGCTTGAATTATTAACTAAGATTTTAGAAGCTGGACTTACAGCGATTGCATTTGAAGAGGGCAAGATATATTGCTTTGGTGAAGACGAAAACACCGATGGATATCGTGCTGCAGCCCAAGAAGATGTTATTGTCCTTAGGGATGTTGAACTGTTAAAGGGCCGTGATTTAACTAAAATTATGGCTGTTAATTTTGCAAATCACAAAGCATTACACGATTTCGAAGAGGCTCATTTTGATGAAACTTCAAAATATTTTAATAGTATGTTCTCTAATGTGGCTTTTTTGGAGTATGTTCCGCTTAACTCTGGGAAGGGACAAGGATTGCTTAAGCTTGCGGATTATTTAAATATCCCACGTGATAATACAGTTGCATGCGGCGACGAACGAAATGACATCAGCATGGTATCAATGGCAAAAGTTGGCTGTGCGGTTATAAATGGCCGCCCAGAGCTTAAAGAGCAAGCCGATTATATTACAACCGCCAACAACAATGAAGGAGCAGTTGCGGAAGTAATTGAAAAATTTATTCTTAATTAATTTTTAAAAATTGTTGACGTTGACTAATTTATGTGATAAATTATCAATGTTGTGAAAACAAAGTAGAGTATCCACTCTCACCTTAGCACGTATGAGTACTGTGACTCGGGTCTTATATTTCGCACAAACTTTGATTTGTGATGATTTATGGTGGATATTCTGTATCCACTATTTTTTTTGATTTGGAGGTATTACCATTAGCGATTTTATGATTAATGAGCAGATACGCGACAAAGAAGTTCGTGTAATCGGTTCAGATGGGGAACAGCTTGGCATTATGTCAGCTAGAGAAGCACAAAAACTTGCAGATGACGAGGGCTTAGATCTCGTTAAGATTTCACCAAAGGCAAATCCACCAGTGTGCAAGATAGTAGATTACGGCAAATTCCGTTACGAGCAGGCACGCAGGGAAAAGGAAGCCAAAAAGAAACAGCACGTTGTCGAGGTTAAAGAGATTCGTATGTCTCCAAACATCGATGCTAATGATATGAACACAAAGATTAATGCAGCAAGAAAGTTCATCTCAAAGGGCGACAAGGTTAAGGTAACACTTCGTTTCCGTGGTCGTGAGATGGCTCACATGCAGTCCTCAAAGCACATCCTTGATGATTTTGCTGAGGCACTTGCCGAGATTGCAGTAGTGGAAAAGGCACCTAAGATTGAAGGCCGTAGTATGAGCCTGGTGCTTACAGAAAAGAAATCGTAATACAGGAGGAAATTGTCATGCCAAAGATGAAGACAAGAAAAGCAGCTGCAAAGCGTTTTAAAGTAACAGGAACAGGAAAGCTTAAGAGAAACAAGGCTTATAAGAGCCACATCTTAACCAAGAAGACTACTAAGAGAAAAAGAAATCTTCGCAAGTCTGCAATCGTTGATGCAACAAACGTAAAGAACATGAAGAAAGTACTTCCATATCTCTAAAATAGATATGTTAATGGTTTATATTTGGTTAGGAGGAAATAGAAATGGCAAGAGTTAAAGGCGGATTAAACGCTAAAAAAAGACATAATAGAACATTAAAGTTAGCAAAGGGCTACAGAGGCGCTAGAAGCAAACAGTATCGCGTTGCAAAGCAGTCAGTTATGCGTGCTCTTACATCAGCTTACGCTGGTAGAAAGCAGAGAAAGAGACAGTTCAGACAGCTTTGGATCGCTCGTATCAATGCTGCAGCTCGTATCAATGGACTTTCATATTCTAAGTTCATGTACGGACTTAAGCTTGCTGGCGTTGAAATGAACAGAAAGATGCTCGCTGAGCTCGCTGTTAACGACGCAGCTGGTTTTGCACAGCTTGTAGAGCTTGCAAAAGGTAAGGTTGCCTAATAAGGAAATTAAAATAACCTAGTGCTAAGCACTAGGTTATTTTTTTCACGTTCCTGTGTTCATCACCGAAGGTGATTTTTAATTGAGGAATATTCCCGTATTCTCGTAAAATTTTTTTGCTTAATAATTTCATATTTGGTATTCTATGTATTGTAGTTTTTATCTACTAAGGAGGACATATTTATGGCAATTTTAGTAACGGGTGGTGCCGGCTTTATTGGAAGTCACACATGCGTGGAACTCCAGCAGGCTGGCTATGATGTAGTTGTATTTGATAATCTATGTAACTCATCTGAAAAGTCACTTAAGAGAGTAGAAGCAATCACTGGTAAACCAGTTAAGTTTTATAAGGGGGACATCCTTGATAGAGGAGCTCTTCAACAAGTCTTTGACAAAGAGCAAATTGATTCTTGCATTCACTTTGCTGGCCTTAAAGCTGTTGGTGAGTCGGTTCAAAAACCATGGGAATATTATGAAAACAATATTGCAGGTACACTTACACTTGTTGATGTTATGAGAAACAATGGATGTAAGAATATTATTTTCTCATCTTCAGCAACTGTATATGGCGACCCTGCAGAGATTCCTATTACTGAAAATTGTCCAAAGGGACAGTGTACTAATCCGTATGGATGGACAAAGTCTATGCTTGAGCAGATTCTTACAGATATCCAAAAGGCTGATAATGAATGGAATGTAGTTTTACTTCGTTACTTCAATCCAATCGGTGCACACCCATCAGGAACAATGGGCGAAAATCCTAACGGCATTCCTAATAACCTTATGCCTTATATCACACAGGTTGCAGTTGGCAAGCTTCCTGAGCTTGGCGTATTTGGTAATGACTATGATACTCCGGATGGTACAGGCGTGCGCGATTATATCCACGTAGTAGATCTTGCTAAGGGCCATGTTAAGGCAATTAAAAAGCTTGAGGATAACTCAGGTCTTAATATTTATAATCTTGGTACAGGTGTAGGATATTCAGTTCTTGACATTGTAAAGAATTTTGAGGAAGCAAACGGAATCAAGATTCCTTATTCAATCAAGCCTCGCCGAGCTGGCGATATTGCTACCTGCTATTCTGATGCTACAAAAGCCAAAGAAGAACTTGGTTGGACAGCGGAATTCGGCATTAAAGAGATGTGTGCTGATTCATGGAGATGGCAGAAGAACAATCCTAATGGATATGATGATTAATTGTGTCAATTTCCCCGATTTTCCTTGCATTTTTCCACATTTCTGTTATAATTGTTCATGTTGATGAAGAGAACGACTTAGAGAGAGCTCGAAGCTCTCTCTTTATTTATGACTTTTTGCAGGTAAAACAATCATGAACCTTGCAAAAATCAAGGTTTTCGCAGTCATATTTTATTATATTTTTACAACTGAATAAGGAGGACTATATGTCAAAGCACACCGATTATGAAAAACGTACGGAAGAATTGATTACTCCTATTCTTGACGAATTAGGCTTTGAGCTATACGACGTAGAATACGTCAAAGAAGGGGCAGAATACTACCTCAGAGCCTACATCGACAAGGAAGGTGGAATTACAATTGACGATTGTGTCGAAGTTAGTCGCAAGATGAACGAGCTACTTGATGCCGAGCCACAGATTGGCGGCGACGATGGCTACATCTTCGAGGTAAGCTCTCCAGGACTTGGGAGAGTTCTTAAAAAAGAAAAGCATTTTGAAAAAGCAATAGGTCTGGATGTTGATATCAAAACCTACAAACCAGTTAATGGCGCCAAAGAATTCACAGGTACCCTTAAGTCATTTGACAAGGATACTTTCACTATTGAGTTTGATGACGGAGTAGAAATCTTCAACAGGGCCGACGTAGCTCAGATTAAATTATCAATAGATTTTTAATATATATTTGTTTTTAAGGAGGAATTATGGCAAATACAAACGATTTTTGGGATGCTCTTACAGATCTCGCAAAAGAGAAAAATATTAGCATGGATGTCTTAATTGAGACAATCGAAAATTCACTTCTCATTGCTTGTAAGAACAATTATGGAAAGGCTGATAATGCTACAGTTGAAATCGATAAAGAAACTGGTGAATATCACGTATATCTTTCAAAGACTGTTGTTGATGAGGTTACTGATTCAGTTGAAGAGATTTCTCTTACTGATGCACACAACATTGATGGTAAGCTTTCAGTTGGCGATGTAGTCAAAATCGAAGTTAAATCAAAGGACTTTGGTCGTATCGCTGCTACAGCTGCTAAAAATACAATCACTCAGAAAATCCGAGAGGAAGAGCGAAAGGTTCTTTACGAGGAGTATTATGAGCTTCAGCACAAGGTTGTTACTGGTGTTGTAACTCGTTTTTCTGGCAACAATATTCACGTTAATCTTGGTAAGCTCGAGGGCTTTCTTTCAGAGTCAGAGCAGGTTAAGGGCGAGTACTACAAGCCACAAGACCGTATCAAGGTATACATTGTAGAGGTTAAAACATCTAACAAGGGACCACGTATCCTTGTATCTCGTACTCATCCAGAGCTTGTTAAAAAGCTTTTCGAGGAAGAGGTTTCAGAGGTTAGAGATGGCATCGTAGAAATCAAATCAATCTCTCGTGAGGCTGGCAGCCGTACAAAGATTGCTGTTTGGTCAAACGACGAGGATGTTGATCCAGTAGGTGCTTGCGTAGGCCAAAACGGTGCACGTGTTAATGCAATCGTTAACGAGCTTCGCGGTGAGAAAATCGATATAGTTGAGTGGGATGAAAACCCAGCTTACCTTATCGAGAATGCACTTTCACCTGCCAAGGTTGTTGCTGTTATTGCTGACGCAGATGAAAAGAGCGCTAGAGTAGTTGTTCCTGATTATCAGCTTTCACTTGCAATCGGTAAGGAAGGACAAAATGCTCGTCTTGCTGCGCGTCTTACAGGCTTCAAAATCGACATCAAGAGTGAGACTCAGGCTAAAGAGGCAGGAGATTTCCTTGACTACGAAGAGGATTACGATGATGACGAGTATTACGATGAAGACGAATACTACGATGAAGATGGCGATTATGTAGAGGATGATTACGAAGATACAGAGGAGTCATTCGAAGAGCCTGAAGATTCAGAAGAATCCCAGGAGTCTACTGAGGAAGAATAATGAATAGCAAAAACTTACCTCTTAGAAAATGTGTGGCATGTGCTCAGATGCTTCCTAAGGACCAGCTCTTTAGAGTTGTTGAAACATCCGAAGGGATTTCCCTAGATCTTACTTACAAAGCACAAGGTCGAGGTGCTTATGTATGCAAGTCACATGATTGCATAGCATTAGCCGACAAGAAAAAGTCATTCAATCGAGCTTTAAAGTGTCCGGTTTCACAAGAGGTTATAGATAGCTTATACAGGGAGTTAGAAAATGATTGATAAAGCGATAAATATGATTAGCATAGCTATGAAGGCAGGAAAGCTTGTCAGTGGAGAGTTTGCCTGTGAGCAAGCTATCAAAGAAGGCAGCGGTTTCCTGTGCATTGTTGCATCAGATGCTTCTGCTAACACTAAAAAATCATTTTCGAATTCCTGCGAATATTACGGTATCGACTACGTAGAATACGGAACAAAAGAATCATTAGGTCATGCAATTGGAAAAGAATATCGGGCATCTATCGTAGTGTGCGATGAAAATTTATCCTTGAGTATCCTAGATAAGATACGTTGTTAGACAGATGAGGAGGATATTAGATGGCAAAAATTAAAGTACATGAATTAGCAAAAGAGCTTGGGAAAGAGAGCAAAGAAATTATTGCTTTCTTAAGCTCTAATGGAATAGAAGCAAAAGCGCAAAGCGGCGTGGAAGAAGAAATGGCTGCAAAAATCAGAGCAAACTTCTCAGGCAAAGCCAAGGCGGCAAAGTCAGCAGATAAACCGGCTAAATCTGCCGAGAAATCAGCAGAAAAACCAGCTGCCAAAAAAGAGGCTCCAGCTGCTAAGAAGGAAGCTTCAGCGGACAAGAAGCCACGTCCAGTTGATAAGGATGGCAATCCAGTTAAGAAAAAGAAAAACGTCTTTGTAGTTACTCGTGATAGAGATGACAGAAGAAGACGTGGTTCCGATTCTTCTCGCTCAGAAGGTAGAGAGGGCAGAGACAAAAAGAATTCTAATCAGGCACAACAGCAGAGAGGCCCAATCAGACCTCGTAGCTTTGCAGATGGTGTTCGTCCATCGCAGCGTGCATCTGCTCAGTCTACTGATACAGAATTTGCATCAAAGAAAAAGCCAGCTTCTGAAGAAGGAGCACGTCCAGCTAAAAAGCAGGATAGAGCAGAGCGTCCAGCGAGAAGCTCTCGTCCTGATAGAGGTGATCGTCCAGCTAGAAACGATAAGCGTGGCGAAGGTAGACAAGACAGAGGTGATCGTCCAGCTAGAAATGGTCAAGGACCTCGTCCAGACAAGCGTCAGGACAGAAACAGTCGTCCAGCACAGCCAGCTGCTGATATTCCTACAAACACTTCTAAGGGTGGTCGTCGCGATGACAAGAAAAAGAGAAATAACGATAGAGACAACAACTTAGGTGGTAAGAAGCAAGAAAGATACATCAATCTTGAAAAGAATGGTGGCAAAAAGAAAAAGAACAACGCTCCTAAGGCTCCTGAAAGAGATATGAACGAAGTTCTTACAATCACTATTCCAGATAGAATCACTATCAAAGATCTTGCTGACAAGATGAAAGTTCAGGCTTCTGCGGTAGTCAAGACTCTCTTCTTAAAGGGAACAATGGTTACTGTTAACCAAGAAGTTGATTTTGACAAGGCAGAAGAAATTGCACTTGAATTTAACTGCATCTGCGAAGAGGAAGAGAAGGTTGATATCATTGCAGAGCTTCTTAAGGAAGAGGAAGAGGATACATCTAACTTCCCATCTCGCCCACCAGTTGTCTGTGTAATGGGTCACGTTGATCACGGTAAAACATCACTTCTCGATGCAATCCGTGATACCAAGGTTACTGACCGTGAGGCAGGTGGTATTACACAGCACATCGGTGCGTATACAGTTTCAATTAACGGTCAGGACATCACATTCCTTGATACTCCTGGTCACGAGGCGTTCACAGCTATGCGTATGCGTGGTGCCAACTCAACAGATATTGCAATTCTTGTAGTAGCTGCCGATGATGGTGTTATGCCTCAAACAGTAGAAGCAATTAACCATGCTAAGGCTGCCGGCATCGAAATTATCGTTGCCATCAACAAGATTGATAAGCCTAATGCAAATATTGATAGAGTTAAGCAAGAGCTTACAGAATATGAGCTTGTTCCAGAGGATTGGGGCGGAAGCACAATATTCGTACCAGTTTCTGCTCATACAAAAGAGGGTATAGATTCTCTTCTCGAGATGATTCTTCTTACAGCAGAAGTGCTTGAGCTCAAGGCTAATCCGAACCGTAAAGCTCGTGGTCTTGTTATCGAGGCACAGCTGGATAAAGGCCGAGGCGCAGTTGCAACTATCCTCGTTCAGAAGGGTACACTTCACGTTGGAGATCCTGTTGCCTGCGGTAGCTGCTATGGTAAGGTTAGAGCTATGCTTGACGATACAGGTGCACGTGTTAAGAATGCAGGTCCTTCAGTTCCTGTTGAGATTCTTGGCCTTTCTGAGGTTCCAAATGCTGGTGAAGTATTCATGTCGTTTGATTCAGAAAAGGAAGCGCATGCATTTGCAGATACATTCGTAACAGCTCACAAGAACAGACTAGTTGAGGAAACTAAGTCTAAGATGTCTCTAGATGACCTCTTTAGCCAGATTCAGTCTGGTAACCTTAAAGAGCTTGATATCATCGTTAAGGCTGATGTTCAGGGTTCTGTTGAGGCTGTTAAGCAGTCGCTTGAAAAGCTTTCTAACGAAGAAGTTGTTGTTAAGACTATCCACGGCGGTGTTGGTACAATCAACGAATCAGACGTTGTTCTTGCATCTGCTTCAAATGCAATCATCATCGGATTTAACGTTCGTGTTGATGCTCAGGCAAAGGCAACTGCAGATAGAGAAGGTGTAGATCTTCGTCTCTACAAGGTTATCTATGATGCAATCAACGATGTTGAGGCTGCTATGAAGGGACTTCTTGATCCAATCTTCGAAGAAAAGATTATCGGTCATGCAGAGGTTCGTCAGATATTCAAGGCGTCTGGTGTTGGTAACATTGCTGGTTCATATGTTACTGATGGTTTCTTCCAGAGAGATTGTATGGTTCGTGTTACTCGTGGCGGAGAGCTTATCCATGAAGGCAAGCTTGGTTCTCTTAAGAGATTCAAGGATGATGTCAAAGAGGTTAAGACAAACTTCGAGTGCGGTCTTGTTATTGAAGACTTCAATGATGTTCAGGAAGAGGATATCATCGAGGCGTACATTATGGTTGAGGTACCTAGATAATGAGAAAGAATTCAGTTAAAAATATTCGTATAAACGAAGAAGTTATGCGAGAGCTTAGCAATATAATACGTCTTGAACTTAAGGATCCGCGTATATCTCCAGTTACATCTGTTGTATCCGTTGATGTTGCTCCAGATCTCAAGACCTGCAAAGCTTATATATCTGTTCTCGGGGATGATGAGGCAGTTAAAAAGACTATCGAAGGTCTTAAAAGTTCTGCTGGCTTCATCCGCAGAGAGCTTGCACACAGAATTAATCTTAGAAACACACCTGAGATAACATTCATCAGTGATCAATCAATTGCTTACGCTGCCAAAATGAGTAAGCTCATTGATGAGGTCAATGCACCGTTACACGCCGGTGAGGATAATTGATTTAATTATTTAGAGGATGCTAAATGATTGATTATGATTAATATCTTATGCCTTCCCCACTGGGGGGAAGGGGGACCGCGAAGCGGTGGATGAGGGGAAGAGGAGACTAACATGATAGACAATTTTAACGAACTCATATCAAATGCTAAGACTGTAGGTATTAGTGGTCACGTCCGCCCAGATGGGGATTGTGTCGGCTCTTGTCTTGCTATGTACAACTATATTGCAACCTACTTTCCACAGGTAGAAGTTCACGTCTATCTAGAGCCTATTCCTAATATTTTTAAGTTCCTTACAAACTCAGACAAGATTGAGGACGCAACAACTGTTGTGGATGGAACTGTATTTGATTTATACATTGCACTTGATTGCAGTGAGGGTTCTCGTCTTGGCGAAGCAGAAAGATTATTTGAAGCTGCTAAGACAACCCTTTGTATAGATCATCATTTTAGCAATTCAGGTTTTGCAGATTATAGCTATATCATTCCAGATGATAGCTCTACTTGCGAGCTTATTTACAATCAGTTCGGCAAGGAGAGAATCACAAAAGAGATTGCAGAGTGTTTATATCTTGGCATAATCCATGATACTGGTGTTTTCCAGTATTCATGTACCACAGAGGCGACTATGGCTGCCGCAGGTTACCTTATGGCAAAGGGAATTGATTATCCAAAGATATGTACAGATACATATTTTGCCAAGACAATGATTCAAAACAGAATGCTCGGAAAGGCTCTTTTAAACTGCAAAACATTTTTAGATGGGAAAATTATTGCTGCAGTTATCACAGCTGAGGATATGGCCGAATTTGGCGCTCAGAGCAAGCACCTCGAGGGCATTGTTCAACAGCTTCGTGACACAACAGGTGTCGAGGTTGCAGTATTCTTATACGAACTTGAGGACGGTGATTTCAAGGGTAGTACAAGAGCTACCGGCGATGTTGACCTCACAGTTATCACAGGAGAATTTGGCGGTGGCGGACACAAAAAAGCTGCTGGTTTTTCAGTGAACACTAATGATCCATGGTCTATAATAAATAGAATTATAGAGATGGTTTCTGCACAGTTTAAAGAGTTAGGAATTGATTGATGAATAGTGGCATAATTAATGTCTATAAAGAAGCCGGGTACACTTCCTTTGATGTTGTTGCCAGGCTTCGCGGTATATTAAAAATAAAAAAGATTGGTCACACAGGCACCCTAGACCCAGACGCAACAGGCGTGCTTCCTGTATGTGTAGGCAAAGCAACAAAGCTTTGCGATATGC
Organism: Pseudobutyrivibrio sp. UBA1225; assembly: GCA_002309345.1. Lineage (GTDB taxonomy): Bacteria > Bacillota > Clostridia > Lachnospirales > Lachnospiraceae > Pseudobutyrivibrio. The sequence goes on along the minus strand of DBWZ01000067.1, from coordinate 36,805 downwards.
TTACCGACAAGGATAAGGTCTATGAATGTGTCATGCTTCTTGGCACCGAGACTGACACCTATGATATGTCGGGCAAGATTTTAGAACGTAAGTCCGTTAACTGTGATGAAACTCAAGTCCAGGAGGCTATAAATTGCTTTGTTGGCGACATTATGCAGGTGCCTCCAATGTATTCGGCACTAAAGGTTAACGGTAAAAAGCTATATGAACTTGCTCGAGAGGGCAAAGAAATAGAGCGCAAACCAAGACCGGTTACCATATTTAGTATTGATATTCTCGGAATGGATTTGCCAGAGGTTTCAATTAGGATTCATTGCAGCAAGGGTACGTATATACGATCTTTATGTCACGATGTTGGTGAAAAGCTTGGTTGTGGATGTGCTATGAAATCCCTTGTTAGAACAAGAGTTAGCTTGTTTGATATAGCAGATGCACGAACATTAGATGAGATTGAACGCATCGTTAAGAATGGCAAGCTAGACGGCATTATGATGCCTCTAGATCAAGCTTTTGAAAACTATGGAACAGTATTTGTTGTTCCATCTGAGGAGGCAATTAAACACGCTATAAATGGTGCGCCTATTCCGAACACATCCGTATTTGCGGAATCAATAAGCGGATTTGAAGAAGGTGCCTTATATAGAATGTACCTTCCGGACAATAGATTTCTTGGTGTTTATTCATACAAGAAATCTACATTCAAATTGGAGAAATTCTTTTTAGAAGACTAATTTAAAATGAAATATTTACGAACACTTTTTGATATTAAAATATCAGAGCCAACGGCGATTACAGTGGGTAAGTTTGATGGAATACATCGAGGTCATAATCTGCTTACAACTGATATAATCAGCAAAAAGGCAGATGGTCTCAAATCTTGTTTGATTACCTTTACAAATTCACCTAGATTTGAGCTATCAGACGATGAATCCCCTTCATTAATTACGAATAAAGAAAGGGTGTTCATGCTTGATAATAATGGCCTAGATTATCTTATTGAATGTCCATTTGATAAAAAGCTTATGGAAACCGGACCTACTGAATTTATTGAGTTTTTGGTAAACAATCTCAATATGAAATATATGGTGGCAGGTTCAGATTTTACCTTTGGTTATAAAGGTGCTGGAAATGTTGATTTGCTTCGTGAGCTTGCACCAGGATTTGGTTTTGATTTAAATATCATAGACAAGATAAAGAAGAATAACAGAGATATCAGTAGTACCTACATCAGAGAAGAGCTTAAAGCTGGTAATATTGATAGTGTAAACGAAATGCTAGGTTATGAGTATTTTGTTTGGGGAGAGGTAGTTCATGGTGCTCATTTGGGGCATACAATCGGCATTCCTACTATTAACATTATGCCAGAGCCATGTAAGCTGGTTCCTAAGTTTGGAGTTTATGTTACTACCATAGATTTCGATGGAAGAATTTATCATGGTGTTACTAATGTGGGTACAAAACCATCAGTGTCTGACAAAAATATAGTTGGGATAGAAACTCACATTTTAGATTACAATGGTGATTTGTATGGAACCTTTGTCAAGGTAACCTTTAAGTCATTTCTTAGACCAGAGATTAAATTTGCCTCTATTGATGAGCTTCAAGAGCAGATGTCTAAGGATAAAATCAAGGCTAAAGATTACTTCAATAGTTTGTAAAATATACTTATTACAAAATTGTTACAAAATATTGACATTTGGAAAATACCCTGTTATAATACACACATTGTTGTTTAGGTTTTGATATGGAGGTAATATGAAAAAGCGCATTATTTCAGCTTTTGTTTTAGTCTGCGCTGGCGCGTTAGTTATTGATCATTGCGTTGATTCGCATAAAAAAATAAATATGGCTTCAGGTGATGCAGTAGCTACTGCAGGTGTTGGCTCAGTTAGTTCTGTTAGTTTGACAGATTTACAAAAGAGCCTTCCTGTTGAGGATTCAAATGCTGTTGCAACTGCAAAGTCATTGGGAGAAATATACGGATACAATAATATTGGTATCTGTAACGTTTCAGAAGGTAACCTTAACATTCGCGAAAGCGCTGATCCAGAAGGGAAGTTAATTGGTAAGTTCCCAAGAGATGCGGCATGTGAGATTCTTAGCACAGAAGGAGAATGGAGCCGCATCAAATCAGGCGATGTTGAAGGATACGTAAATACGGAATATCTTTTGACAGGTGATGAAGCTTGGGACAAAGCATTGGAGCTTGCTGAATACGTAGCAACATCAAACACTGGTGGACTTAGAGTTCGTGTTGAGCCTAACACTGAATGCGAAATTATTTATTCATTGGCAGATGGTGAAGAGGTACCTATTCTTGATGGTACTCAACAAGACGAATGGATTAAGGTCGATGTTGATGGCGATGAAGGCTATGTTTCAGCTGAGTTCGTAGATGTTGATTTGTCACTTAAGACAGCTATGACACTTACAGAGGCAAGATATGGCGAAGGTATTTCAGATGTTCGTATGGCAGCATGTGAAAACGCTCTTCAGTATGTTGGTAACAGATACGTTTGGGGTGGTACATCACTTACAAATGGTATTGATTGCTCAGGCTTTACAATGCAGATTATGGCACAATATGGTGTAAGACTATCTCACTCATCTAAAGCTCAGGCACACGAAGGAACCAAGATTTCTACTGACGAGTTAAAGCCAGGAGATTTGATTTTCTATGGACGTGGAGGAACGATTAACCACGTTGCGATTTATATTGGTGGTGGACAGATATGTCATGCTTCTAACAAGCGTGATGGTATCAAGATTTCAAATGCATTCTATCGTACACCAATTACATGTGTAAGAGTTTTATACGATTAAAAAGTGACCTTAAAGAGGCTGGCTACGATTATGTAGCTAGCCTTTTATTTTTCAGTATGATATAATTCTACTCGTGGTTTACCACGTTAAAATGCATTTAATTTGGAGAGGAATTTTAATATGAGTTTACTTGAAAACTGGCAAAAAATAGCTTACAACCAAAATCAGTCACAGGCTGAATTACAGAAATTTTGGCAGGATTACTTCTTGCTTGAGAAGGGTATATATGAACAGCTTTTAGATGATCCTGATACTGAAGTAAAGGGAACAGTTAAAGAGTTAGCTGAGAAATATAATATCGATATTATGCCAATGGTTGGTTTTCTTGATGGAATCAACGAATCACTTGTAAAAGCAAATCCTATTGAGACAATGGATGAGGATACAGTCGTTTCTCTTAAGTTCGACAAGGAAAAGCTTTTCAAGAACATGATTGATGCTAAAGCAGACTGGTTATATGGCCTACCACAGTGGGAGAAGATTTTTGATGAAGAGAAAATCAAATCTCTTACTAAAGAAGCTAAGAGCATGCATACAGTTGTACGTTCAGAGAAAAAGGTTGGACGTAATGATCCATGTCCTTGTGGCTCTGGCAAGAAATACAAGTTCTGCTGTGGCAAAAAATAATTATTAATATTTGTGAGTTGGAGACTTACCTGAGGGTGAGTCTCTTTTTTACATACGCACTGCTGGAGTTTTGAGTAGCAAAACTCTTTTTTATTTAAATTAAGTGTTGACCTTGATGTTTGTAAAGTATTATAGTACTACTCAGATATAAAATGACAAGTAAAGATAAACATAGGAGAATAATAATGAATCGAATATTTACAAAAAGCATCATTTATGTATTATGCATGTTGGTTATGTTTACTTTTGTTGCATGCACAATAGATGTTAAATGGGATGTAAACAATGATGTCAAAAAAGATGCAAAGAAAGATGTAAAGGTAGAAGAGATTAAGGAAGAAGAGGTCAAAGAAGAGAACAAGGAAGAAGATGTCAAGGATAAAGAAAAGGACATAGATTTTGAAAGCTTAGGCATTGAAGAGATAAAAAACGACACCTTGGATATTGATTCGGGTGATTCATTAATTAATGATGCTATTAAGGAAAAAGTTATTCTAACTAGTGATGAAGAATTTGAAGATGCAAATTGGGTCGATGATGAACATACATTATTTCGAGTGGCTATTCAACGTAAAGAAGAATTAGAAGATTATTATTTACATAAAAAAGATTATTTTTTTGCAGTGGAAAATCGTAAAGTTATTTCCTTTATGGTTGAATATCCTTCTACATCTTGGAAAGACAAGGATTCTGACCGTTGTGTTTATTCAGCATGTGACTTTAATGCAGATATGATAGATGTAAATTTTGACGGATATAAAGATCTTGTTATTTTCCTTGGAAACCAGGGGAGTCATGGAGTATCACATTATTGTGCATATATTTACAAAGATGGCGATTATGTTTATACACCATCATTTGAAGACATTCCAAATTATAAATTAAACGATGATAAAAAGGTTATTGAAGGCTGGTGTCCTGAAGATGCAAGTAGTCATGTGGATTTTATATTTGAATGGAATGGAAGTGAATTTGTTGAGACTTCAAAAACAGTGTCGGAAAACCAATAATTTTTTCAAATTTTAGAAAAAAAATAAAAAAAATTTTAGTATTTTGGAAAAATAAAAATTTTTTTATTGAACTATATATGGAACTAGGGTTTTTAGGTTTTTGTTTTTTATAAAATAATAACCACCCCATTTAAATTTATGCTGACAAATAGCTTTATTTGCCAGCATAAATTTTATATTATATTGGGTATGATTAATTGAACAACGACAATATTTTGGCATTTGTAGATTAATCATGAAATATGTTATGATGTTTTTTGTTATTTACTTGAAGAAAGGAGCTAAAATGTTAAAGAAAAAAATCATTGCTTCAGTTCTATCTACAGCCTTTGTATTTACTGCATGTACAAATGCACAGGCAAATGATAAGTCAAATCAGACAGCCGCTGAGGTTCAGGAAAATGCTAACCAGACAACAGAAGAGGCAAAGACACAAGAAAATGTTGAGGATACAAGCACAAAACCATTAGGAGATGATACTGGCTTGTATACAGCTTTTTTGAACAATGAAGTAGAAGCAACTGTTGATTATGAAGAGGAATATAATAACGGCAACTCTTATAATTTAGAAGCATTAACTAAAGAGTATTTCCCAGATGATGAAGTTGATATTTCTAATGTTAAAGATGCCGATAGCATAAAAGATGATAATAACGAAGAGGGCGAGAAGTTAGGTATTATCTATAAGTATATAGATTGTGGAGTTGATGGAAAGAGTGAGCTTTTATTAACTATTTCTCCTTCTTACATAGTATATAAATTTGTAATTCAAGAAAAGGAAGGAAAACTATTTATAAAATATACCGACAATACGGATGACCGAGGATGGTCAGATATTTCTGATAAGGGATATTATAGTGCTGAAATAAATAGCGGAGATTGTCGCTCATATGAAGATGGATTTTTTGACGGCGATGCAAATTTCCATAGATATTATTCTAGAGCATTTTATTTTGATGGAACATCATTCTTCACAGATGCCGCCAATGAAAATGGAAACGGTAATGTGGATTTAGATTCAGATACTTTAGAAAATATTCAGATTGATGAGTATGTATTTTATGATGATGTAGAATCATATCAAAATGCGGATAGATACTATAACTATGCAGTTATAGATGAATCAACAGCTGAAGGATGGTATGACTGCGACAAAGATCCTGGATATGCTGACGGTTCATCAGTTTATATGAAAGAATTTGAAAAAATTGGTGTGAAACCATTGCCTAGAGCAGAAATTAAAAAGGTTCTAGAGAAGCGAGCAAAGGATATAGGCCTAAATTTAGATATCATTCCTGAGGATGAATTATAAGAGGGACATATGGTGAAAATATCAAGATTAAAAGATAGCAAAAAAGCACTAGCAATTTGCCTAGTGCTTGCTGCCATTATTGTTGTCGTGGGAATAATATTTATTCCCAAGGCTTATAAGAATTATAAGCACAAAAATATGATTGCAAAAGAAGAGGCGCATAATAATAAGCAAGGAAATAACAGTGCTGACAAGCAAGATTCAAAGTCTCTTAAACCATTATGGACTAAAAATGGCGGCAAAGAGTTTATTTACAAATTTAAGATAGATGAATGTGATGGTGAGTATACTGTTACAGCACCAAAGGATGATGGTGATATTACTTGTAGTTATCAAAAAGATGGTGAAGAATATAATGCGAGCTTTTACAATCTTTTTAACTCAGTTGATCTTGAGGATAATAATTTTCCCGATACAATTACAGGAATAAAGTCATCAGATATTGATTTTGATGGATATACAGATTTGATAATTACAGGAACAGTTGATTCAAAGGAAAAATTTTGGCTTCAAATGGGTAGCGAAAACCATCAAGCGGTTAATTATGATGATGACAAGTATTTAGATGATAATTCTCCTGATTTTACAGAATTTCGCCAAATTCACGATCAGGATATGCTTGCTGAAGAGCGCATAGAGAATTTGATTGGGCCCAATTTTACTGTTGATGATATAGATGAGTGGTTTGTTGGAAATCAGAAGAATGGTGAATTTAAATCCTATGTAGATGCCTATAAAAAGGTTATAGATTTTTATGAATATGCTACGCCAGGAGAATTTACATATAAATTAATTTATTTTGATGATGATGATATCCCAGAGCTGACAGCAACAGGTGTTTGCGGAGGAGTTATTGTCTCGATGTACACGTTTAAAGATGGTCGTGTTAGTCAACTTGTTGACGACTGGCCTTTTGGAGCCCACGGCGCTGATGTGTTTAAATACAAAGAAAAGGGTAACTTGTTAATTCAATATTTCGAATATAATTATGGACAAGGTACTACTAAATATTACAATGGCTATGGGATTATAGATGGTAAATTGGAAAGAGTTTATCAGCATATGCTTATGGATGAAGATAAGCCTATAAACGAATGGGTGTTTAATGAAGAACTCACTAAAAAGCTCACTAATGAACAACGTGAGGCATATAAAGCCAACAGAGATAAAACCGAGGATGATATTTTAAATGGAGAATCATCTTGCGCAGAAATCTTTCAACAGCTAGGTATTCCAGGCTTTAAAGTTGTAAAAATTAGTGGTACTTCATCGACGTTTAACTTTAATGATAAGGAATTCCGCTATGAGGTTGAAAGCCTCAAAAATAATAAAAAGGCCTTTTATCTTTCAGATGGCACATCATCTACAAAACAAACGTTAAAATGCGATGATTACAAGGCTTTTCTTCTTAATAGAGACGACGATAGGGCGTATCTTTACTTAGTTGTAAATTTAAAGGATGATTCAAGCCTATATATTTTTAATTTAAATACTAAAAGTATTATTCCACCTACTAAATATGATGGAGAGTATCAATGTAAGGATGATATTGAAAATTCTTACGGATTTACGATGATAGCAGATATTATGGGTATAGGAATTCATAAGGCAAAGAAGGAATTTTACGTTGGTGTAAATGGAATGCCGATTCAAAGCGAACCATATGGTTATTTCATCAAAACAAATCCTAAAGATGATGTCAGTGGCAATAATGAATTTGGCGATGCTTTAGTTCTTCAGAAGGATTTTACTTGTGCAGCTACTAAGGATTTAAGCGAGAAATATATATGGTGTTCAGAAGATTATCCTGAGGGAGATGGGAAAGCTGAAATGGTTTCATTTAAAGAAGGAGCTAAGTTTTATCTATATAAATATCGTTATGAATATTATAAAGACACAATTGATTTAGTACATTATTATCTTGTAAATGATGATGGATATATGATTGAAATTCAAGTAGATTACGATGACGGTGGAGTGATTAAGCTAAATGAAGCTATTAACTTTAAAGCTGAGAAATAAAGTTTGCGAGGTAGCATGAACAAAATAACTAGATTAAAAGAAAATAAAAAAGCACTAGCAATCTGCCTAGTGCTTGCTGTTATTATTGTCATAGGAATAATATTTATTCCTAAGGCTTATAAATATTATAAGCACAAAAAATATATGGAAAAATATTTCTCCGCTAAGGAAGATACCAAGCCGCTTAAACCTCTATGGACTAAAGATGGCGGAAAAGAGTTTACATATAAGTTTAATGTAGATGAATATGATTGCGAGTATATTATTACAGCTCCAAAGGGGCATGATGATATTGTCTATAGTTCTACTTTAGATGGCAAAGAACAAGGCTGTAGATTATTAGTTGCTTATGGCCAGCATATACCTGGCAGGAAATTAAGAGATTATCCAGATACTATTACAGGTATAAAAACGTCCGACATTGATTTTGATGGTTATACAGATATAATTATGACCGGAACAATTAAATCTAAGGAAAATCTTTGGGTTTTCTTTGGAGAGGAACAATATGATTCGCAAGAAGAGCTAGAATATGAGAATTTTTTAAATGACGAAGGAATTGATAGTTTGATTGAGAATACACTCGGTTCAAATTATACAGTTGAAGACATAGAAGATTATTTTGTTGGAAAAACGCAAAATGGTAAATTCAAAAATTATATTGATGCCTATAGAAAGGTTATAAATTTTTATGAGTGTACTCAACCGGAAGCCAGAAAGTATAAATTAGTTTATTTTGACGAAGATGATATTCCTGAACTTGTAGTGGATAATAGTGGATATATGGTGTCCATGTATACATTTTATGACGGATATGTGTATGCACCTATTGTTGATTGGCCATATGGTGCCTTCGGTAACGTGGGGTATGATTACAAAGTCAAAGGTAATTTAATATCTAACTTTGATCAAGATGGTGCTGGGGCTATTGGAACATATAGGGGTTATGGAATAATCGATGGTAAAATTGAAGAATTATATTATCATAGATTTTACAATTTGAGTGATCAAGAAGACGAATGGTGGTTCAATGAAAAACTTACAAAAGAACAACGTGAGGCATTAGAAGTTAAATCAGAGGATACTAAGTATGATTCTTTGCATGGCGTGTATCCTGCTAGAAAGATTTTGAAGCAACTTGATATTCCGTCATTTACAGTTGAAAGCATTAGCGGTAACTTATCTGTTTTTAATGTTGCTGATAAAGAATTTCATTACCAAGTTGAAAAGCTTAAAGATAATAAGAAATGCTTTTGGCTTGCCAATGATGCTTCAGCCTCTCAAAAGACATTAAAGTGTGATAGTTACAAGACCTATCTAATTAGTAGAGAAAATGATAAAGCTTATCTTTATCTTTCTGTAAATTATAAGGGAAAATCAACCTTATATATTTATAATCTAAATACGAAAACTGTTAATTCTCCAATTAAATTTGAAAAATATTCTTTGAATTCTAAGGAAATCACTAATCCTAATAGTTTTACGATGGAAACTATTATGAAAGATATAGGTAATTTTAAGGTTAAGAAGGAATTCTTTGTTGGAGAAAATGGTTTGCCAAATGAAAAGGATGAGTTTAATTATTTTATAAAAACTAATACTAAAGATGATAGTAATAATGATTATGGTGATGTATTGATTCTTCTGAAAGACTTCACATGTTCTGCCACAAAAAATTTGACTAAGGATCATATATATTATTCAGAGGATTTTCCTGATGATGATGAACTTGTATCTTTTAAAAAAGATACAAAATTTTATTTATACAAATGCAGAGATGTATATGGTTTTGGTGAGCTTTATTGGAAGGATTACTATATTGTAAGTGATGATGGATATATGATTGATTTACATCTAGACATTGATGACAATGGAAATTTAAATTTAGATAATAGCGTGATTTCAGAGGGTGATGATAATCTGTTTTTGGCGGATTTTAAAATTGAATAATATTTTAGCTCTATCGATTTACGATAGAGCTAAGTGTTTTAAAGAAATCTGGATATGAAATACAGCAGCAATCTTCGTTATCAAAGGTTGTTTCACCATCTGCCACAAGACCTGCAATTGCAAATGACATTGCGATTCGATGGTCTAAGTATGTTTTGATGGAACGACTTTTTTTCAAGATTTTGCCAATGATAACAATATAAACAATTTGGATGTTGAGTCAGATGCTTTTGAAAATATTCAGGTAGAAGAATACATATTTTGTGATGATGAAAAATCATATCAAAATGCTGACAGATACTATAACTATGCTGTTATAGATGAATCAACAGAAGAAGGATGGTATGACTGTGACAAGGATTCTGGTTATGCTGATGGTTCATCAGTTTACATGAAAGAATTTGCAAAAATAGGTGTGAAACCACTGCCTCGTTCAGAAATCAAAAAGCTCTTAGAACAACGAGCCAAAAATATAGGCTTAAGCTCAGATATTATTCATGAAGATGTATTATAAGAGGTGCTTATGGGCAAAATAATAAGATTAAAAAATAGCAAAAAAGCACTAGCGATTTGCCTAGTTCTTGTGTCTATTATTATTGTAATGGGAATAATATTTGTTCCTAAGGCTTATAAATATTATAAGCACAAAAAATATATGGAAAAATATTTTTCTGTAAAAGAGGAGTCAAAGCCTCTCAAACCATTGTGGACTAAAAATGGTGGTAAAGAGTTTACTTACAAATTTAAGGCCATTGAATGTGATGGTGAGTATACTGTTACTGCACCAAAGGACGATGGTGATATCACTTGTAGTTATCAAAAAGATGGTGAAGAATACGGTTCTTTTCTTTTTTTTAACGAAGGTGATCTCGAGGAAAAAAATTATCCCGATACAATTACCGGAATAAAATCATTTGATATTGATTTTGATGGATATACAGATTTGATAATTACAGGAACAGTTGATTCAAAGGAAAAACTTTGGCTTCAAATGGGCAGTGAAAACAACCAAATGATTTATTACGATGATGATAAGTCATTGGATGATAATTCTCCTGATTTTACTATATATAATCAATTTCGTTATCCTAGTTTTGCTGAGAAACGTATAGAGATTATGCTTGGTCCCAATTTTACTGTTGACGATATAGAAGATTTGTTTGTTGGAGATCAAAAGAATGGTGAATTTAAATCCTATGCAGATGCCTATAAAAAGGTAGTAGAATATTATGAATATACTACTCCAGGAAAATTTTCATATAAATTAATATATTTTGATGAAGATGACATCCCAGAGCTATTATCACAATGTGATTCTCATAGTGATGGTGGTTTAGTTAATGTTAACATGTTTACTTTTAAGGATGGCTATTTGTCTAAAATTCTTGACAGCTTGCATTATGGTGAGGATGCCAATAGTGAATTAAGATACAAAGATAAGGGTAATTTGATAATTAATGTTTATGGGCCAAGTGCCCAATACCCTAATGGTCATGATAGAGGTTATGGGATTATTGATGGAAAAATGAGTTGGCTTTATTATCGAATTTTTGATGAAAAAAAGGATGGGAAAGCTGAGTTTGTGTACAATGAAAAACTCACCATAGAGCAGCGAGAAGCTTTAAATGTTGATTTGGATACCGCCGTGTATGAGACTTTAAAAGGAGAATGTTATAGCAAAGAAATCTTTCAACAGCTAGGTGTTTCAGGATTCGATGTTGAATAGAATAGAGGTGGTTCATCGAAGTATAATTATAAAGTTTGCGAGGTAGCATGAACAAAATAACTAGATTAAAAGAAAACAAAAAAGCACTAGCAATCTGCCTAGTGCTTGCTGTTATTATCATTGTAATGGGAATAATATTTGTTCCTAAGGCTTATAAGAATTATAAGCACAAAAAATATATGGAAAAATATTTCTCTGTAAAGGAGGAATCAAAGCCTCTTAAACCTTTATGGACAATGGATGGTGGCAAAGAATACACTTACAAGTTCAAGATAGATGAATGTGATGGTGAGTATACTATTACAGCGCCTAAAGGCCATGATGATATTATGTGTACCTATCAAATGGGTGATGAAAAAACTTCATTTAAACTTTTTGTATACAAAGGTGAATATGATAATTCAGGCGAATATCCCCATACTATAACAGGAATTAAATCTGCTGATATTAACTTTGATGGCTATTCTGATTTACTCGTAACAGGTACGATTGATTCTAAGGAAAAATTATGGGTTAATTTTGGAGAGGAAAGCTATTATGCAAAAGAAGACAAAGAAATAATTGGGTTCTTTGATCGTGATTTTATTAATGAAAATATTGAGGACTTACTTGTCTCTAATTTTACTGTTGATGACATAGAAAATTTCTTTGTTGGAAACAGCAAGAATGGCAAATTTAAATCATATGTAGATGCCTATTTAAAGGTAATTGATTTTTATGAGTGCACACAGCCAGGAAGAAAAAAATATAAATTAATATATTTTGATGAAGACGATATACCAGAGCTTGTAGTAGACCGAAATGGATATCATGTGTCTATGTATACTTTCAATAATGGCTATGTATGTGCACCTATTTTAGACTGGCCGTATGGAGCAATGGGGAATGTTGGATATGATTACAAAGTCAAAGGTAATTTAATAACTAACTTCGATCAAGATGGCGCTGGCGCTAGTGGAACATACTCTGGCTATGGAATTATCGACGGCAAAATTGAAGAAATATATTATCATACTTTTTATAATGACGATAGCGGTGAAGACGAAGATTGGGTCAATGAAAAACTCACTAAAGAACAGCGAGAAGCCTTAGAAAAAGAAGATGATGATGCTGAAATTGATTCTTTATATGGGATTTATACAGCTGCTGAGATTTTAAAACAACTGAATGGTACAGGATTTAAAGTTGAAAAGATTAGTGGCAAATCATCAGTTTTTAATTTTAAAGGCAAGAAATATCATTGTGAAGTAGAATCGCTTAAAAACAATAAAAAGTATATTTGGCTTTCAGATGGCTCATCATATGTTAAGAAAGTTTTGAAATGTGATAATTACAAGATTTATTTTTTCAATAGAAATGATGACAAGGGATATCTTTACTTGTTTGCTGATGCTAATGACAATCCAAAATTATATATTTATAATTTAAATACTAAACATATAAATTCACCTATTGAATATGATGGAGAGTATTGTATGTGTGAGAAAGACATTAAAAATGCTGATAGTTTTACTTTGATAGGTAACATCAATGATTTAGGAGAATATAAGGCAAAGAGAAAGTTCTGTATTGCACCTAATGGAATGCCGTTGGAAATAGGTAAATATGGCTACTTTTTTAAAACAAAGTCTATAGATAATGGTAGTAATAATAATTTTGGCGATGCTTTGATTCTTCAGAGGGATTTTACTTTTGAGGCTACTAAAGATTTGAGCAATGACAGTATACATTATTTAGAAGGTTTTCCGGATGATACTGATGAACTTGTATCATTAAAAAAAGGAACAAGGTTTTATTTGTATAAATATAGTGATTATTATTTTTTAGATGATGAGGAGCTTACATCAAGAGATTATTATCTTGTAAATGACGATGGATATATGATTAATGCCAATATATATTATGATAATTCCGGAAATGTAGATCCTGATTGTAAGCTTGTTTTTAGCAATGAAGAGGAGGATAAGGATCTGTATTTGAAAGACTTTAAACCTGAATAATATTTTAGCTCTATCGATTTACGATAGAGCTAAGTGTTTTAAAGAAATCTGGATATGAAATACAGCAGCAATCTTCGTTATCAAAGGTTGTTTCACCATCTGCCACAAGACCTGCAATAGCAAAAGACATTGCGATTCGATGGTCTAAGTATGTTTTGATGAGGGCTCCCTTTAGAGGCTTGCCTCCATTTATAATCATGCCATCATCAGTTGCTGTAATATCACAACCCATATTAGAAAGATTTTCGGTGACCGTAGCGATGCGGTCACTTTCTTTTACCTTTAATTCTGCTGCATCCTTAATTGTTGTAGTGCCTGACGCACAAGCAGCCATGACAGCTATTATAGGAAGCTCGTCGATAAGAGCAGGAATAATGTCGCCCGACACTTCACAGCCGTGAAGATTGCTAGTAGAAACGTGAATATCTGCAACTGGCTCGCCGCTGACTATACGCTCATTTAAAAGTTCAATATTGCCCCCCATATCCTGAGCTACTTTGATAATGCCGGCTCTGGTTGGATTCGTATTTACGTTTTTAATAAGTATATCAGAATTCTCACAAATCAATCCTGCTGCAATGAAATAAGCTGCAGAAGAAATATCTCCAGGGACTTGAATTTGCTGTCCTACAAGTTTTGGCCCTCCAACGATAGAAGCAGTAAGACCTTCTGACTTAATATCTGCACCAAAGCCAGATAGCATAAGCTCTGTGTGGTTGCGGCTGATGACAGGCTCTGTAACAGATGTAATGCCATCTGCATAAAGACCAGCTAGAAGCACACATGATTTAACCTGAGCAGATGCCACAGGAGAATCGTAGTGGATTGCCTTTAAAGGAGCACCGCCAATCTCTAGCGGAGCGCAACCGTTATCGTTTACTGAACGGATATTAGCGCCCATTTGAGTCAGTGGTGTGATAACACGTCCCATAGGACGTTTTTGGATTGATTCATCGCCGTTTAAAGAGCTTACAAAGCTTTGTCCAGCAAGTATTCCTGATATTAGTCTAGTGGTTGTACCGCTATTACCTACATCAAGCATTGTTGTAGGAGCACTAAGACCATGTAAGCCGTTTCCGTGAATAATAACGTGATCGTTGTCTTGTGAAATGTCGATTCCCATTGCTCTAAAACAGCCAATGGTAGATCTACAATCTGCACCGTCTAAAAAACCGGTAAGTTCGGTAATACCATCTGATATAGCGCCGAACATTACACCGCGGTGACTGATAGATTTATCTCCAGGTATAGTTATTTCACCTTTTAAGCTTTTTGCTTTTGTTATTTCCATTAGTTTGTCCTCTGTCTAACGTAGTAGTTGTTGTGTGAGAGTATAGTCTGTGCTGTTTTCATAGCATCTTCATTGTAAAACTCTATGCGTAAAACACCAGGCTCAAATTCTCTATTGTGAATGATATCGACATTTTTAATACTGATATCAGCATTAGAAAGCAACTGTAGCACTCCAACTAAAGTACCGGGTCTATCATCAATATCGCAGTACAATTCGTATATACGAACCAAGGTGTTATCAGGGATTGTTATTGAATCTCTGTAATCCTTGGCTTTAGACCAAAGTCTAAGAATTTCATCCGCATCTGCTTTGTCAATAGCGCTGCGGAATGCTTCGAGTTCATCCTTATATGAATCTATGAGCTTAAGAACAGCTTGACGATTGCTTAGGAAAATATGTTGCCACATTGTTGGGGAACCAGAAGCTATTCTTGTGATATCTTTAAATCCGCCAGCCGCGATAGTTTTACAAATTGTGCGCTCGTCATCTGTGTCTTGAACAAGATTAACTAGTGCTGCGGCTATAACGTGAGGCAAATGAGAGACAGTAGCTGTAGCAGCATCGTGCTCCTCTGGTGAAAGCTTGATAGGTACTGCTCCAAGACTACCTATATAAGAACAAAAATCGTTGTAGGTTTCTTGATTCATATCTGCATCTGCTGTGAGAATGTAGTAGGCATTTTCAAGTAGATTTGCAGAAGAGTGCTCGAGCCCTGTAAGCTCTGAGCCTGTCATAGGGTGTCCGCCGATAAATTGATTTGTTATGCCTATTTCTCTTGCGACAGCGGTGATATCACCTTTGACACTGCCCACATCAGTGATGATACAATCAGGCTTGACCACATCCTTGAGCTGGCGCAAGTAGTCGCAGTTAATCTTGACAGGACTACACAAAAATATAATGTCGCATTGACCAAATTGATGAATCTTTAAAAGTCCGTTGTTGTCTATTAAACGTTCTTCAAATGCAGCTTCGATTGTAGATTCTCTAGAAGCTGTGGCAAGAATTCTTGTATTTGGATATATTTTCAATATCGCTTTTGCGATACTTCCTCCAATTAGACCAAGGCCTACAAATCCGATAGTTTTTGCTTTCATATCATCATTCCTCACTTTAATACTTTAAAGTAAATATTTTAATTAATAATATCATATTTATGCATTGTAAATTGTCTGAATATTGATTAGAATGTAATTAACTATTCAGAACAAGGGCTAAAAAATGAACTGTTGGGGGACAGTAATTTTAGCTGTTTTTGATTAGTAATTAAAAAATTGGGAGGTACGACACATGAAGGTTTTTACTACGGACAAGATTAGAAACGTTGTGTTACTTGGTCACAGCGGGGCGGGCAAAACCAGTCTCATCGAATCAATGGCTTTTCTAGCTGGTCAGATCAGCAAGCCAGGCACTGTAGAGGCTGGTAATACCATCAGTGATTACGACAAGCTCGAAGTTAAAAACAAGTTTTCTATTTACACATCTTTAGTTCCAATCGTATGGGGCGACACAAAGATTAATTTCCTTGATACACCAGGGTATTTTGATTTCATAGGTGAAACTGAGGAAGCTGTTTCTGCAGCTGATGCAGCTATTATTGTTATTTCTGGCAAGAGTGGAATTGAAGTAGGTACAAAGAGAGCATGGGAAATGTGCGATAAATTCAACCTTCCGAGAATGGTTTTTGTAACTGACATGGATATAGACGATGCCAGCTATAGAGAAATCGTCGAAGAACTTCAATCTCTTTATGGCAAGAAAATTGCTCCATTCCATCTTCCTATTCGCGAGAATGGAGAGTTTGTTGGATATGTAAATGTTATTCAGCAGATGGGTAAGCGCTGGAATGCGGACGGTAAAGTGGAACACAGTGATGTTCCGGATTACAGCAAGGAATATCTTGATAAATACCGTGAAGCTTTAATGGAATCAGTTGCTGAGACATCTGAGGAATTTATGGATAGATATTTTAGTGGCGAAGAGTTTTCAGAGGATGAAATCAGACAGGCGCTTCGTGTAAATGTTGGCACAGGTGAAATTGTTCCTGTTATGATGGGCTCAAATCTGACAAATCGTGGTCAGTACACGATGATGGTTGATATAGTTAAATATTTGCCAAGTCCTGCTGATTGTAAGATTACTGGAATTAACGCAAATACGAATGAGGTTTATGAAGCAGACTATGATTTCTCAAAACCAAAATCAGCTTATGTATTTAAAACAATTGTAGATCCATTTGTTGGTAAGTATTCTCTTATTAAGGTTAATTCAGGTGTTTTAAAGACAGATGATTTGCTTTATAACAAACATAAGGATTCAGAAGAGAAGATAGGAAAGCTTTATGTATTGACAGGAAGTAAGGCTGAAGAGGTTCCTGAGCTTCACGCCGGAGATATCGGAGCACTTTCGAAATTACAAAAGGTTGCAACAACGGATTCTTTGTCAACCAAGTCAAATCCAATTCTTTATATAAGAACACCACTTTCAGTACCTTACACATATAAGAGATATAAGGCTAAAAATAAGGGAGATGAAGATAAAATAGCGCAAGCTCTTGCAAAGCTGTGCGCAGAGGATTTAACTATCAAAGCAATTAATGATGGCGAGAATAGCCAATCACTTATTTACGGTATCGGTGATAGACATATCGATATGTTGGTTCAGAAGCTCAACGAAAAATATAAGGTAGATATTGAACTGAGCCAACCAAAGATTGCCTTCAAAGAAACTATCCGAGGCAAGGCCGATGTTGAGTACAAGTACAAAAAACAGACTGGTGGTCACGGTCAGTATGGACATGTAAAGATGACCTTTGAGCCATCAGGAAATATGGAAGAGCACTACAACTTTACAGAGTCTGTAGTAGGAGGTGCCGTTCCTAAGAACTACTTCCCGGCAGTTGAAAAAGGCTTACAGGAAGCAGTTCTTTCTGGTCCTCTTGCAGCCTATCCAGTTGTAGGAATCCATGCAAATCTTTACGATGGTAGCTATCACCCAGTTGACTCTTCTGAGATGGCATTTAAGGTTGCTGCAAAGGGCGCTTTTAAAGATGGAATTATGAAAGCTAATCCTATATTACTTGAGCCAATAGAGACACTTAAGGTGCAAGTTCCTGATTCATATACAGGTGATGTAATGGGCGATCTTAATAAACGTCGCGGTCGCGTCCTTGGAATGAATCCTACAGATGTAACTGGTAAGACCGAAGTGTTGGCAGAGGTACCGATGGCAGAGCTTTACGGTTACGATACACAACTTCGTTCTATGACAGGTGGCTATGGTACATTCTCATATGAATTGGCTCGCTACGAGCAAGTGCCATCTGATGTTCAGGCGAAAGAAGTTGAACGCAGAGCTAATAAGCTGAAGGATGTAGACGAAGAATAATTTCAAAATCAACGTTCTTATTAGAGGGAGGTTTTTACCTTCCTCTTTTTTCTTACTTTAAGAAAATCCTTTGCAATAAATTTTGAAAAAAAGTGTTGACAGCAATTTTGCAAAGTAGTAATATACTACCATAACAAAGCGCAGTGTTTTTCAAGGAGGGAATAATTTAATGAAAAAAACATTTTTAAAAGCTCTGGTTTTTGCAATGGGTATTTCTTTTTTTACGGCCCCAATTGCAAAGGCGGCAGATAGTTCTAGCGTGGTTCTCAAACCTTCGGGTGTAGATTACGAAATTACTATTCCAGAAAAGTATAATTTTGTATTTGATGGTGAGAAATCATATGGTGATAACATCGAAGAATATGGCGTACATGAAGATGAATTAATTAATTCAATGAAAGGAACAGGTTCACATTTTCAGGCTCTTTATACAGATGATTATTACTTTATAAATTCGTATGATTATTATCAAAAAGGCGATATTAAAATGGGTCATCTTAAAGATTGTTCTCAAAAGAAAATAGATGACTTATCAGACGAGATAGCAAAAGCCGCAAAACAAGCGGCTGGAGAAGGTTTTGATTTTGAAAATAAAGGCACATATAAGTCAAAACAGGATGATATTTATATTCAATTATCAATGATTGGAAAAGACGCTACAGGTGATTTTAAAAATGCTTGTCTATGTACAATTGTAAATAATGATTATTATTATTTTTACACTAAATCATATAACCCGGATGCAAATCTAGATGATCTTTTTGAAGATACTAAGACTTTGGTTGACGGTGTAAAGTTTAACTATGATGATTCAATCAAAAGTCCTTCAAGTGGGATTGACTGGAATAGGGTTTTTAGAAAAGCATGTGGTGGAGCTGTTATGGGCGTGATGATTGGCGGAGCATATTCTATAGTCATGAAGATAAAAAAGAAAAAAGAAAGCAATACCGAAGACAACTAAATTACCGCTTGACTAATTAGTGGTAATTTAGTACGATTCAAAAGAACAATTAATTATTATTAAGGAGGAATAATTTAGAATGAAGAATTTGGCAAAAATATTGGTGGGAACAATGCTTGCATCTGCTCTTTTTATGGGATGTGGTGGAAAAGATAAAGCAGTTGAAGATACTAAGGCTGTTGAGGCACAAGACGATAAGAAAGTAGAAGAAGCTGAAAAAACTACTGAGACTGAGGAAAAAGTAGAAGAGAAGACAGAAGAAGAGTCAGCTACAGAAGAAGCTAAAACTTTAGAGGATTATTTTAATGAGCATCCAGACGAGTTAAAGGCAGCTATTGATTCATCTTCTTCAGCAGCTAATATGGATATTGATATCAAGTGTGAAGGCAATACAATGATTTATTATTATAATTTGGGTAGCCTAACTGATGATCAAATAGCAAAGGCAAAAGAAGCAATGACAGATGATGAGTGGGAAAAGATGGCAACACAAATGGAATCAGCAAAGAAGCTCATGGCTCCATCTATTGGTGTTAATGCAGAAGATATTACGATGAAAGTTATCTACACAGATGATAAGGGTACTGAAATCTTAAGTCATGAGTTTTAATTCAGTCTTAGTGACTTTTTGTATTAACTAACACATGTTTTCAATAAAAGTAATAATAAAGAGTGAAAATATCGGATAATGTTCCGCTCTTGTTTTCTTCAGAAAAACAAAAATCTATGACTAGCTGTGGAGTTTTGATTGCAAAACTTCACAGCTTTTATTATAATTTTTGATTAGTTTAGGTATATACGAGGTGATATAAATGAAGCACAATTTCAAAGCAATTGAAAAAAAATGGCAAGCAGCTTGGGAGAAGGATGATATCTTCAAGGCTGTTGATGGCTCAGATAAGCCTAAATTCTATGGCCTTGTAGAGTTCCCATACCCATCAGGAGCGGGCATGCATGTTGGTCATATTAAGGCTTATTCTTCTGTAGAAGTAGTTTCTAGAAAGCGTAGAATGGAAGGATATAATGTACTTTTCCCAATCGGATTTGATGCATTTGGTCTTCCTACAGAAAACTATGCTATAAAGACAAATACACATCCTAGAAAAATCACAGATGACAACATTAAAAAGTTCACTATGCAGCTTAAGAGTGTAGGTTTTTCTTTTGATTACAGCCGTACTATAGACACAACTCAAGAGGATTACTACAAGTGGACTCAGTGGATTTTCCTAAAAATGTTTGAAAAGGGCCTTGTATTTAGAGATAAGACTTTAGTTAACTATTGTCCTCACTGTAAAGTTGTTCTTTCTAATGAGGATTCTCAAGGTGGCAAATGTGATATCTGCCACAGTGATGTCATTCAAAAAGAAAAGGATGTTTGGTACCTTCGAATCACAGAATATGCTGATAAGCTTCTTCAAGGACTAGAAGAGGTTGATTTCCCAGAGAACATCAAGCAGCAGCAGGTTAACTGGATTGGAAAGTCTAAAGGTGCTTTTGTAAACTTTACTCTCGATGGCATTGAAGATAAGCTTGAAATTTATACAACTCGTCCAGATACACTTTGCGGTGTTACATTTATGGTTATTGCTCCAGAGCATCCTTATATTGACAAATATGCCAACAAGATTTCTAACATGGATGCGATTATGGCATATCGTGAAGAGTGCCAGAAGAAGTCTGAGTTCGAGCGTACACAGCTTGTCTCAAAGGACAAGACTGGTGTTAGAGTAGAGGGCTTTGATGCAATTAACCCTATCACTGGCAAGAAGATTCCTGTATTTATCTCTGACTATGTAATGATGGGATATGGTACTGGCGCAATCATGGCTGTGCCTGCTCACGATCAGCGTGACTGGGACTTTGCTACTAAGTTTGGCATCGACATCATCCCTGTAATCGAGGGTGGTGATGTTACAAAAGAAGCATACACAGGCGAAGGCAACATGATTAACTCAGAGTTCTTAAACGGTCTTAATAACAAAAAGGACTCTATAGATAGAATGATTCAAGAATTAGAAAAGCTTGGATGCGGAAAAGCAGGTGTTCAGTTCAAGATGAAGGATTGGGCATTCAACAGACAGCGCTACTGGGGTGAGCCTATCCCAATTGTTCACTGTCCAACATGTGGAGATGTGGCTGTTCCATATGATCAGCTTCCACTCAAGTTACCTGTTCTTGAAAACTTTGAGCCAGGTACTGACGGTGAGTCGCCACTCGCCAAAGTAGAAAGCTTTGTAAATTGCAAGTGTCCTAAGTGTGGCAAAGATGCAAAACGCGAGACAGATACTATGCCTCAATGGGCTGGTTCTTCTTGGTATTTCCTTCGTTATATCGATCCACACAACGATAACGAGTTTGCCGCAATGGACAAGCTCAACTACTGGATGCCTGTAGATTGGTACAACGGTGGTATGGAGCATGTTACTCGCCACTTAATATATTCACGTTTCTGGCATCACTTCCTATATGACATTGGTGTAGTTAATACTCCAGAGCCATACAAGAAGAGAAGTGCACAGGGTATGATTCTTGGCGAGGATGGACAGAAGATGTCTAAATCTCGTGGCAACGTTATTGACCCACTTGATATCGTTGATGCCTATGGCGCAGATACACTTCGTACTTATGTATTATTCATGGGTGATTACGGCGCAGCTGCTCCTTGGTCTGATGCATCAGTTCGCGGATGTAAGAGATTCCTTGAGAGATTTGCAGGTCTTACTGATATTGTTACTGATGAAGCAAACTCAGATTCAATCGAGACAGGAATTCACAAGACAATCAAGAAGGTTTCTGAAGATATCGAGGCTATGAAGTTTAATACAGCTATCGCAGCTATGATGGGACTTCTTAACGATATAGTTTCAGAGGGACATATTACTAAGGACAACCTTATCTTACTTGTTAAGATTTTGGCTCCATTTGCTCCACATCTTTGCGAGGAGATGTACTCTGAGCTTGGCGGAGAAGGTTATGTTTCACTTTCTGCTTGGCCAGCATTCGATCCAAAGAAGATTGTTGAAGCAAATATCGAAATCGCAGTTCAGATCAACGGTAAGCTTAAGGCTACTATCACAATCCCTAATGGATGTGAAAAGGATCAGGCACTTGCTCTTGCAAAAGCAAATGAGGCCGTAGCTGCAGCAATCGAAGGCAAGAACCTTGTTAAAGAAATCTACGTCCCTAACAAGATAGTTAATCTTGTTGCTAAATAATATTAAAGGGTAATAAATGAATAAAATCTAGTTAACAATCTTATTGATTTCTGTACGAGACGTGTTAGTCGAGGGAAGAAATACAATAGATTGTTAACTTGAGATTTTATGGACTATATTTAAGGAGAATAACTATGAGTAAAATTCAGATGACAACTCCATTGGTTGAGATGGATGGAGATGAAATGACTAGAATACTTTGGCAGATGATTAAGGATGAACTTTTGCTTCCTTACATCGATTTAAAGACAGAGTATTATGATCTTGGTCTTGAGCACAGAAATGAAACAGATGACAAAGTAACAGTTGAATCAGCAGAAGCTACCAAAAAATACGGAGTTGCTGTTAAGTGTGCAACAATCACGCCTAATGCTGCTCGTATGACAGAGTACAAGCTTAAAGAGATGTGGAAGAGTCCTAATGGTACTATCAGAGCAATCCTTGATGGAACAGTATTTAGAGCTCCAATCGTTGTTAAGGGAATCGAGCCAAATGTTAAGTCTTGGAAGAAGCCTATAACAATTGCACGTCACGCTTACGGCGATGTTTATAAGAACACAGAAATGGTTATCCCTGCTGCAGGCAAGGTTGAGCTTGTTTATACAGCTGAGGATGGAACAGAAGAGCGTTCTTTAGTTCATACATTTAATGGTCCTGGTGTTGTTCAAGGACAGCACAATCTTGACAACTCAATTGAGAGCTTTGCTCATAGCTGTTTTAAATACGCTTTAGATACAAAGCAGGATTTATGGTTTGCAACAAAGGACACAATTTCTAAGAAGTACGATCATACATTTAAGGATATCTTCCAGGAAATCTTTGACAAGGAATATAAGAGCGCATTTGATGCTGCTGGCATCGAGTATTTCTATACTCTTATTGATGATGCAGTTGCACGTGTAATGAAATCAGAAGGTGGATTCATCTGGGCATGTAAGAATTATGATGGCGATGTTATGTCAGATATGATTTCATCAGCATTTGGTTCACTTGCTATGATGACATCTGTATTAGTTAGTCCAGCTGGATACTACGAGTATGAGGCAGCTCACGGAACAGTTCAGCGTCACTATTACAAGCACCTCAAGGGTGAGGAGACATCTACAAATTCTGTAGCAACAATCTTTGCTTGGACAGGAGCTCTTAGAAAGCGAGGCGAGCTTGATAATATTCCAGAGCTTTCAGCTTTTGCTGACAAGCTTGAAAAGGCTTGTGTGAAGACAATCGAGGATGGCAAGATGACAAAGGATTTGGCTTTAATTACATCAATTGAAAATCCAACAGTCCTTAATTCTCGTGATTTCATCATCGAAATTCGTAAAACTCTCGAATCTTTATAGAATCGTCTGAAAACACTAAATCTTGTGGTTTACATATTGACACAACACAATATAGTCAACTATAATAGTCCTGTACCGTAAAGGTACAGGGCTTTTTTACTTCACAGGAAATTACTTTGTAATTCCCTGTGAAGTAAAAAACATGCTGCGCATGTAAGATGTGTCTCGGCGACAGAAGTTGAGACCTGCCATTAATAATCAGCTTCGCTGATGGCAGGTCGGGTTCCCGATTTGCTACGTCAAGCTAGAAAATCGGGAAATTAGTTATTTGCTTACAGCAAATGTCGCCTCGCACTACTGGAGTTTGCAAAGCAAACTCTTTCTTGCTTATATATGATAACAGTTTGGAGAAAATATAGTGGAAATGAACGTTAAGCTTCAGGTGTTTGAAGGTCCGTTGGATTTATTATTGCATCTGATTGACAAGAATAAAGTTGATATTTACGATATTCCAATTGTAGAAATCACTGATCAATATATGGACTACGTCCGTGCTATGGATCAAAGTGATTTGGATATCATGTCTGAGTTTTTGCTTATGGCAACCACGCTTTTGGATATCAAAAGTCGCATGCTTCTTCCTCAAGAAGACAAATCAGAAGACGGCGAAGAAAATGAAGATCCACGTGCGGAGCTTGTCCAGCAGCTTCTCGAGTACAAGATGTACAAGACTATCTCTTATCAGCTTAGAGATAGACAGATGGATGCAAGCTTAGTATTCTACAAAGAGCCAACTATTCCGGAAGAGGTTTTAAAGTACGAGCAGCCAGTTGATTTAGAAGAACTCATGTCGGAGCTTACCCTTAACAAGCTCAATGACATATTCCAACAGGTGCTTAGACGTCAGGACAACAGAAGGGATCCAATTCGTTCTACCTTTGGCAAAATCAAAAAAGAAGAGGTTTCTTTGGAACAAAAAATGGAATGGACTATCGCATTTGCGAAGGCACATAATACATTTAGTTTTAGGAATCTTTTAGAAGCAGCTCATTCCAAGACAGAGGTTATAGTTACTTTCCTTTGCATTCTTGAGATGATGAAGGCAGGACAGATTTATATCACTCAGGAAGACACATTTACTGACATTGTGATTGAATCTAAGATAGCTGCTTAAAAGCATATGCTAAACAAGTGTCATCGATAAATATTCTTGGCATTTGTTCCTTGTTGGAGGTTATGATTAATGAATATATCTGAAATAGAAAACATTGTCGAAGGCATCTTATTTGCTATGGGTGGTACGGTTGAACCATCCAAGATTGCAAAGGCTCTCGAGGTAGATGATAAACAAATTGTTGAAGCAATAAACAATCTTAAGGCTTCATACGAAAAACAAAATAGAGGTATTACAATTACAGAGTTGGACGGTGCTTATCAGATGTGCACTAGCCCAGAAATTTATGAGTACCTCATTAGAATAGCAAAGCAACCCAAAAAATACGTACTTACGGATGTGCTACTTGAAACGCTTTCTATTATTGCTTACAAGCAACCAATCACAAAATCAGAAATAGAAAAGATCCGTGGTGTGTCTTGTGATTTTGCAGTATCCAAGCTTGTGGAGTACGGATTATGTACAGAGCTTGGTCGTTTGGATGCGCCTGGTAGACCAATGCTTTTTGGTACTACAGAAGAGTTTCTTCGTTCGTTTGGAGTGAGTTCAATCGACGAGCTTCCAGAGCTTTCTCAAACTCAAATTGAGGAGTTTAAAATGGAAGCTGAAAACGAAGCAAATAACGTCGAAGTTACAATTTAAAATTTATTAGAGTTTTGCAAGGCAAAACTCTATTTTTTTTACGAAAAACTAGACAATCTTTGGGCTCTAAAGTTGTGATAATTTTTTAACGAAACTTCATTGATTTGATGTTGAAAAAACGATATCATTAAACTTGCGAGAAATTTGAAATATTTATATAAATGGAGGTACAAGATGGGTAGTGATTCAAATCAAGCTCAGGCTAGAATCAACGCATTACTTGACGACAACAGCTTTGTTGAACTTCAATCTTTAGTTGTTTCGCGTAATACAGATTTTAACCTTGATGCAAAGAAAGAACCATCAGACGGAGTAATTATTGGTCATGGTCTAGTTGACGGAACTTTAGTGTTTGTCTTCAGCCAGAATGCCGAAGTATTAGGGGGCACAATTGGTGAAATGCATGCAAAAAAGATCCTTTCAGTATATGACATGGCTCTCAAGGTAGGCGCTCCAGTAATTGGTTTTATTGATTGCGGCGGAGTTCGTCTTCAGGAGTCATTTGATGCACTTGAAGCACTTGGTGCTGTGATTGAAAAGGCTGCAGATGTAAAAGGAGTTATTCCACAACTCATGTGTGTAGCTGGCAAATGTGGCGGTGGACTTTCAGTTCTTCCAGCTCTTGCTGATTTTACATTCATGGTAGATGGAGCATCTCTATTTATTAACTCACCTGACACAATCACTGGCAATCGTGCAGATGAGTGCGACACTTCTTCAGCTGCATTCCAGTTCGAAGAGGCTGGTACAGTAGATATGCACGGCTCACTTGATGAGGTTGTTGCTTCTATGCGACAGGTCATCAAAATGATTCCTAATGATATTGTTGAAGCCACAGACGATTTAAACAGAGCATCAGAAGGTCTTGAAGCCAAGGTTGGAGATGCTGCTGCAGTTGCAACAGAACTTGCTGACAATAGACAATTCATCGAGCTTAAGGCTGGTTTCGCCAAAGAAATCGTTACAGGACTTATGAAGCTTGATGGTGTTACTATCGGTGTTGTTGGTAACAGAGAAATCGACGGCGAGGCATTCCTTTCAGCAGCCGGTTGTGAAAAGGCAGCAGATTTTGTTGATCTTTGCGATATGTACGAAATCCCAGTTCTTTCACTTACAAATGTTGCTGCGTTCAAGGCTTGCACATGTCAAGAAAAGCGTCTTCCAAGAGCCCTTGCTCAGATGACACAGAGATTCGTAGATTCTAGCATTCCAAAGCTCAACCTTATCATGAAGCAGGCATATGGCTCAGCTTACGTTCTTATGAACTCTAAGTCACTTGGTGCTGATTTGGTTTATGCTTTTGATTCAGCGGCAGTTGGCGCAATGGAAGCTTCTAAGGCTGCTAAGATTCTCAGCGATGATGGCACTGATCTTGACGCAATCCAAAAGGATTACGCTTCACTTCAGGATAGCGCACTTACAGCAGCTGCTCATGGTCATATCGATAGAATCGTTTCTATGGCAGATGCAAGAAAATATATTATCGCTGGTTTTGAAATGTTTTTCTAGGCGTGGAAAGGTGAATTTATGAAGAAAAAATTCTTAATAGGAATTTGCACCTTGGCCTTAATGCTTGGTCTCACAGCTTGTGGTAATGATAAGCAGGAAGAGATTGGTGGTATGCCAATTTCTACATACGAGCAGACACTTAAATCATATATAACAGGTCTTGAATCTGTAGATGAGACAATGATTACTTATTACATTTCTCAGTCTGAACAGGCAGATGACAAAGTCTTTGTTGAATTTTTTAAGGACGTCAAAGAATGCTTACCATTAAAGGGTAAATTCGTAAAGTTTTATGATAATAATAAAACTTTTGGAGGCATTAATATCGGCAAGTTTAATATCGGTGGAAACAAGGCTTTTTCAGTTGAGAAATCTGGAAAGACAATCACAGCATCCATCATTGCTGATTACTCTAAAAGAGATTTAAAACTCACTTATGTGTTAAATGCAAACGATGTTAAAGCAGGTCCTACAGCAATCAATATCGAGCCTGTTTATACACTTGGTGAGACAATGTCAAAGGCTGGTTTAAATACAGTAATGGGTATTGCAATTGTATTTGCCATGCTGGTTGTAATGTCTGGTGTTATTAAGTGCTTCGAGGTTATTCCGGCTCTCGAAAAACGCTCTAAAGCAAAAAAAGAGCTTGACGAAAAGGTCGAAACAATAGCCACTCCAGTTTCAACACCAGTTGTTAATCAAACAGATGATTTACAGCTTGTGGCTGTTATCGCTGCAGCAATCGCTGCTAGCACAGGAGCTTCTACAGATTCGTTTGTAGTACGTTCCATCAAGAAAAGATGAATTTAGGAGGATTATTCCATGAAGAATTATACTATTACTGTTAATGGAACAGTTTATGACGTTACTGTAGAAGACAAGGGAGGTTCAGGCGTATCACCTGTTACACCTGCAGCTGCTCCAAAGGCTGCTCCAGCTCCAGTTGCTACTGGTTCTGCAGGCGGTGTTAAAATCGAAGCTGGTGCTGCTGGTAAGGTTGTTAAGATTGCAGCTAGTGCAGGTACAGCTGTAAAGAAGGGTGATCCAGTTGTTGTTCTTGAAGTTATGAAGATGGAGACACCTGTTGTTGCACCTCAGGATGGAACAGTTGCATCTATCAACTGCAACGAAGGACAGACAGTTGAAGCTGGCGCACTTCTTGCTACTATGAACTAATTTAGGAGGATTACACATGAGTTACGTTGGAGAGACATTGTCAAACCTCTTACATCAGACTGCATTTTTCAATCTGACAGTGGGGAACTATGTCATGATAGCGGTTGCTTGTTTCTTCCTTTTTCTTGCAATCAAAAAGGGATATGAACCACTCTTATTATTACCTATTGCATTCGGTATGCTCTTGGTAAATATTTATCCTGATATTATTGCATCTCCGGAGGAAACCTCCAATGGAGTAGGCGGCTTGCTTCATTACTTTTATATTTTAGATGAATTTTCAATCTTGCCATCACTTATTTTCATGGGTGTTGGTGCGATGACAGACTTCGGTCCACTTATTGCAAATCCAATCAGCTTCTGGCTTGGTGCTGCTGCTCAGATTGGTATCTTCACAGCTTACCTTCTTGCAATCCTTCTTGGATTCTCAGATCAGGCAGCTGCTGCGGTATCAATTATTGGTGGTGCAGATGGACCTACATCAATTTTCTTGGCTGGTAAACTTGGTCAGTCAGCTTTAATGGGACCTATTGCGGTGGCGGCATATTCATATATGTCATTAGTTCCTATTATTCAGCCACCTATCATGAAGCTTCTTACATCAAAAGAAGAGCGTTCTATCAAAATGGCGCAGCTTCGTCCAGTATCAAAGCTTGAGAAGATTCTCTTCCCAATCGTTGTTACTATTATCGTTTGTTTAATCTTACCTACAACAGCTCCACTTGTTGGTATGCTTATGTTAGGTAACTTATTCAAAGAGTCAGGCGTTGTTAATCAGCTTACAGAGACTGCTTCAAACGCGCTTATGTACATCGTAGTTATCTTACTCGGTACATCTGTTGGTGCTTCAACATCTGCAGAAGCGTTCTTGAACTGGGCTACAATCAAAATTGTAATCCTTGGTCTTATTGCTTTCGTATTTGGTACAGCAGCTGGTGTATTATTTGGAAAGATTCTCTGTCATGTTACTGGCGGAAAGATTAATCCACTTATTGGCTCAGCTGGAGTTTCTGCTGTTCCTATGGCAGCACGTGTTTCTCAAAAGGTCGGTGCAGAAGAGGATCCTACAAACTTCCTTCTCATGCACGCTATGGGACCAAACGTTGCTGGTGTTATCGGTACAGCGGTTGCTGCCGGTGTATTCATGGCGATTTTCGGGGTTTAGTCCGAGTTTAAATTAATCTAGGAGGAAAATGTAATGGCAGATATTAGTCCAAAGCCAGTTAAAATTACTGAGACAATACTTAGAGATGCTCATCAGTCACTTATTGCAACTCGTATGCCTACCTCTATGATGCTTCCAATCGTAGATAAGATGGATAAGGTTGGATTCAATGCAGTAGAGTGTTGGGGCGGTGCTACTTTTGATGCATCACTTCGTTTCCTTAAGGAAGATCCTTGGGAAAGACTTAGAAAGCTTCGTGATGGCTTTAAAAACACAAAGCTTCAGATGCTTTTCAGAGGTCAAAATATTTTAGGATACAGTCAGTATCCAGATGATGTTGTTGAATACTTTGTTCAGAAGTCAATTGCAAATGGTATCGATATCATTCGTATTTTTGACTGTCTCAACGATATCCGCAACCTTGAGACAGCTGTTAAGGCTACAAACAAAGAAAAGGGTCACGCACAGGTTGCTCTTTCTTACACTCTTGGTGAGGCGTATACACTTGATTATTGGAAAGATATTGCAAAACGTATCGAGGATATGGGTGCAGATTCAATCTGTATCAAGGATATGGCTGGTCTTTTAGTTCCAGCAAAGGCTTTCGAGCTTGTTACTGCATTAAAGGAATCTACAAAGCTTCCAATCGAGATGCATACACACTACACATCAGGTGTTGCTAGTATGACATATCTCAAGGCTGTAGAGGCTGGAGCAGATATCATCGACTGCGCAATGTCACCATTTGCTCTTGGTACATCACAGCCAGCTACAGAGGTTATGGCTGCAGCATTCGAGGGCACACCTTATGACACAGGTTTTGATCAGGAACTTCTTTCAGAGATTGCTGATTACTTTAGACCATACAGAGAGGAGTGCATCGAAAGTGGACTTCTTTCAACAAAGGTACTTGGTGTTAATATCAACACACTTCGTTATCAGGTACCAGGCGGTATGCTTTCAAACCTTATCAGCCAGTTAAAGGAGCAGGGTAAGGAAGACAAGCTTCGTGAGGTTCTCGAGGAAGTTCCTCGTGTACGTAAAGACCTTGGTGAGCCACCACTTGTTACACCATCATCACAAATCGTTGGTACACAGGCTGTATTCAATGTACTTATGGGTGAAAGATACAAAGTCGCTACAGAGCAGACAAAGGATATCCTTCTTGGTAAGTACGGACAGACTGTTAAGCCTTTCAACCCAGATGTTGTTGATAAGGTACTTGGCGCTGACAAAGACAAAGCTATTACTTGTCGTCCAGCAGATCTTATCGAGCCAGGTCTTGCTAAGTTTGAAGATGAATGCAAGCAGTGGAAGCAGCAGGATGAAGATGTACTTTCATATGCATTGTTCCCAAAGGTTGCTACAGAGTTCTTCGAGTATCGTGAAGCTCAGCAGACAAAGGTAGATCCTGCAAAGGCAGATAAAGAAAACAAGGCTTATCCAGTATAATTGGTCCAAGCTAGACATTGTTTGTTTATTATTGCTTAATTCAATCAACTTTGAGTAATGCAAGATTTCTTGCATTACTCTTTTTTTTCATCTATACTCAAGAGTGAAAGTTATGAGAAATCTGTTTTTAATGTTATTCGGGGATGCTACTATTAATTGTTTTAAGAGGATAATGGATGGCAACTACAACAGATTTAATTACAAAGATTAATGAGAACTATGGAAAAATGTCAAAAGGTCAAAAGCTTTTGGCGAACTACATTATTGACAACTACGATAAGGCAGTGTTTTTAACTGCGGCAAAGCTGGGAGATATCATTGGTGTATCTGAATCCACGGTGGTGAGATTTGCTTCTTTTATAGGCTACAAGGGATACCCAGAATTCCAGCAATCTCTTGAAGAGCTTGTTCGCGTCAAGCTTAATACCTCTGATCGTATTGAGATTACAAATGGAGGAATAGAGCAGAACGGAGTTCTTCGTTCTGTATTATCATCGGATGCTTTAAAGATTAAAAATACAATGGAAAATATCGATGAAGCAGCTTTCGAAAATGCTATTGATGCGCTTTTAAAAGCAAAACGCATATACGTAGTAGGCTTGCGTTCATGCGCACCGCTTGCTTCATTTTTAGCTTTTTATCTGAATATGATATTCGATAATGTTATTAATCTGCAGACTAGCTCCACATCTGAGTTGTTTGAGCAGATGATTCATATAAGTCAAGAGGATTGCATTATCGGAATATCTTTCCCTAGATATTCTATGCGTACATTAAAGGCGCTTGAATTTGCAAATAATCGTTTGGCTAACGTAATTACTATTACAGATTCTATTCATTCACCGATGAATCTGTACAGTTCTTGCAATTTGATTGCAGATAGCGAAATGCATTCAATAGTGGATTCTTTGGTGGCTCCACTTTCTGTCATTAATGCTTTAATCGTAGAGCTTTGCAATAGAAAGCAAAGTGATGTAGCTCAAACGCTAGAGATGATAGAAAATGTTTGGAATGACTATCAGTTCTACGAAAATGATGAAATAGACTTGGTAGATGATTCAATCAAAATGAGCTACCCTGGAGAAAATCAATGAGCAATGTTGTTGTAATAGGTGGTGGCGCTGCTGGAATGATGGCGGCTTATTCTGCGGGCATGAGTGGTCATACTGTCACACTTATAGAAAAAAATGAGAAGCTTGGAAAGAAAATATATATTACTGGCAAAGGCCGATGTAATTTTACAAATGCTTGCGATGTTGAAGATTTCTTTAAAAATGTAGTTAGTAATCCAAAGTTTTTGTATAGTGCGTTGTATACCTTTTCGCCGGATGCTATGATTGATTTTATTGAAAATCATGGAATTAGAACCAAGGTAGAGAGAGGAAGCAGGGCTTTTCCTGAATCTGACCATGCGTCTGATGTTACAAAAGCACTAGAAAAGGGGCTTAAAGAATACGGAGTTAAAATCCTTTTAAATACAACAGTAAAGGATGTTGTGATTAAGGATAATATCGTTAGCGATGTAAGGTTATCTGATGGGACCTCTATAGCTTGCGATTACGCCATAGTATGTACTGGCGGATTATCTTATCAAACTACGGGCTCTACTGGAGATGGCTTGAAGTGGGCCAAGAAATCTGGCCTTACTGTTACAGATGTTAGGCCTGCGCTTGTTCCACTTAATTGTAAAGAAAGCTATATCATGGAAATGCAAGGGCTGTCCCTAAAGAATGTTAAGCTCAACATTTTTAACGGCTCTAAAAAGCTCTATGATAGCTTTGGGGAGATGTTGTTTACACATTTTGGTGTTTCAGGACCTCTTGTTTTATCTGCAAGCTCTGTCATAGGAAAAACGCTTCAAGAAATAAAATCCCTTAAGGCGTTTATAGATTTAAAACCAGCTCTTTCTAAAGAAGAATTAGACGCAAGAGTCCTTAGAGATTTCAATGAAAATATGAACAAACATCTCGGCTCTGTTCTTAGGGGATTGCTTCCAGCTTCGATGGTTCCAGTGTTTATTCAGCTTATGGAGTTTGATGATTCTAGACAGATTAATTCCATCACCAAAGAAGAGAGAGGTATTCTTATTTCTTTACTCAAGGCTTTTCCGTTTACGATTGTTGGTCTTAGAGATTTCAAAGAGGCAATTATCACCCAAGGTGGTGTGTCAGTTAAAGAGATTGACCCATCTACAATGAGGTGTAAAAATATACAAGGCCTTTCTTTTGCGGGAGAGGTTTTGGATTTGGACGCCTTCACAGGAGGCTTCAATTTACAAATAGCATGGTCAACCGGCTATCTTGCTGGTTTATCTTTAGATTAATGGAGGATTTTATTATGGCATTTAATGTTGCAATCGATGGTCCTGCGGGAGCAGGCAAATCTACAATAGCAAAGGCTGTTGCAAAGAAAATGGGATATGTATATGTAGATACAGGTGCTATGTACAGAGCTATGGGATTATATTTTTTGCGTTCCAATATAGCTTCTACAGATGAGGAAAAAATAGCGTCTGTAGTTGACGATATAAATGTTTCTATCAAGTATGAGGATGGCATGCAGCACGTTATCTTAAATGGAGAGGATGTCACAGGTCTTATTCGTACAGAAGAGGTTGGAAATATGGCTTCTGCATCAAGTGTGTATGGACCAGTTCGCTCTAAGTTAGTAGCTCTTCAGCAGGAACTTGCAAAGACTACTGATGTTATTATGGATGGAAGAGATATCGGTACAGTGGTGCTTCCAAATGCTGATGTAAAGGTGTTCCTTACTGCATCTGTTGAGTGTCGTGCAAAGCGCCGTTATGATGAGCTTGTAGCAAAGGGTGAAAAGCCTGATTTTGACAAGATTGCAAAGGATATTGAGGAGAGAGATTACAGAGATTCTCACCGTGAAATCAGCCCATTAAAGCAGGCTGAGGATGCTGTTCTGGTAGACAGCTCTGATATGACAATCGATGAAGTGGTTAATAAAATTATTGATTTATGTAAATAATTGAGGTGATTTTTGAAAGTAATATTAGCGGAATCAGCAGGCTTTTGTTTTGGAGTTCAAAGAGCTGTTGATGTTGTAAAAAAGCAAATAAAAGAAGGCTCAAAGCCTTTGTACACATACGGTCCAATCATTCACAATGAAGAGGTTGTTCGCGAGTTCGAGGAAAACGGAGTCCAGGTGATGGAGGAGGATCATATAGATGATTATCCTTCTGGTACTGTTATTATTCGCTCTCACGGTGTAACAAGAGCAGTCGAAGAAGCTCTTACTGCAAAGGGACATACAATAATTGATGCTACTTGTCCATTTGTAAAGAAGATTCACCGTGCTGTAGATGAGCATTCCAAGTCAGGAGAGCACATAGTAATTATCGGCAATCCAGAGCATCCTGAGGTACGTGGAATCGTTGGTTGGATTAACGGAAATGCGTATTCTGTCATACCAGATACTGAATCTGCTTTTAACTTTTCAGTTAATTCTGATGTGCCCATTTGTATTGTGTCTCAAACCACCTTCAACCACAACAAATTTCAAGAATTAGTTGAAATTATAAAGCAAAAAGGTTATGATATTATTGTTTTGAATACAATATGCGATGCGACTAACAAGAGGCAAGTTGAGGCTGCTGAGATAGCTTCAAAAGTTGATGCCATGGTTGTTATTGGAAGTAAAAATTCCTCTAACACCCAAAAGTTGTTCGAGATATGCAAAACACGATGCAACGATACTTACTATATACAGACGGCTGACGATTTTCAGCCATCTGGCCTTAGTTCCATTGAAAGTGTAGGTATTACCGCAGGGGCTTCCACCCCAAACAATATTATCGAGGAGGTTCAAAAGAAATGTCAGAAATGAGTTTTGAACAAATGTTGGAGGAATCATTTAAAACTATACACAATGGAGAGGTAGTAGACGGTACTGTTATCAGTGTTAAGCCAGATGAGATTGTCTTAAACATTGGTTATAAATCAGATGGTATAATTACACGTTCAGAGTACACAAACGAGTCAAATATTGATCTTACTACAGTAGTCAAAATTGGCGATCCACTTTCAGCCATTGTTGTAAAGGTAAATGATGGCGAAGGTCAGGTTCTCCTTTCATACAAGAGACTTGCTCAGGAAAAGGGTAACGAGAGACTTGCACAGGCTTACGAGAGCGGTGAAGTTCTTACAGCTACAGTTGATAAAGTCCTCAAGGGCGGTCTTACAGTTGTTGTTGATGAGGCTAGAGTATTCATCCCTGCTTCATTTGTTTCAGACGTATACGAAAAGGATCTTGGAAAGTACCAAGGTCAGGAAATCAGCTTTGTAATTACAGAGTTCGATCCAAAGCGTCGTAGAATTATTGGTAACAGAAAGACTCTTCTTGTTGCTGACAGACAGAAGGCACAGGAGGAACTCTTAGCTAAGATTGAAGTTGGTCAAGAGTTCGAAGGAACAGTTAAGAATGTTAAAGACTTTGGTGCATTCATCGATTTAGGTGGTGCTGATGGTCTTCTTCACATCTCAGAGATGAGCTGGGGTCGTGTTGAGAATCCTACAAAGACTCTCAACGTTGGCGATACAATCAAGGTGTTCGTCAAAGAAGTTAAGGATGGCAAGATTGCACTTTCTTGCAAATTCGATTCAGAGAATCCTTGGAACGGAGCTGCAGACAAGTACGCTGTTGGTTCTGTTGTAAAGGGTAAGGTAGTTCGTATGAAAGACTTTGGTGCTTTCGTTGAGCTTGCTCCTGGAATCGATGCATTACTTCACGTTTCTCAGATTTCTAAAGAGCGTATTGAGAAGCCTTCTGATGTTCTTTCAATCGGACAGGAAATCGAGGCAAAGGTTGTTGAATTCAACGACGAAGAAAAGAAGATTAGCCTTTCAATCAAGGCACTCCTTGAGCCAGAGGCTCCTGCTGAGGAAGAGGCAGAGGTTGCTGATGTAAATATCGAAGAAGTTGCAGCTTCAGAAGAATAATTCGAATTGATTGCAGGTCTAGGTAATACCCTAGGCCTGTTTTTTTCTTAGATTTTACACAAATAGTTTGTATAATGGTGATATTATAAAGCTAGTGAATTTATTATCACTTAAACTTATAGGAGCTAATAATTATGGAAAACTACGAAGGATTCAAGAAAGAGGTCTATGCTCTAACAAAAATTAATCTTGATGCCTACAAGGAGAAGCAGATGCGTCGACGCATCGATTCCTTGGTCAACAAGAATAAATGCAAGTCCTACGAGGAGTATGTCAATCTTTTAAAGGCTAATCCTGATGTTTTTGATGAATTTGTAAACTTTCTTACAATCAATGTATCTGAGTTCTATAGAAATCCAGATCAGTGGGAACTCATGGTCAAAGAATTTATGCCTGAGCTCATAGAAAAATCTGGACAGCAGCTAAAAATTTGGAGCGCCGCGTGTTCCACAGGTGATGAACCATACTCTCTTGTAATGGCTCTATCGACTCTTGTACCTTTAAACAAGATCAAAATACTTGCCACAGACTTAGACAAACAGGTTATCGCCACAGCCAAAGTAGGCCTATACAGTGCCAAGAGCATAGCTAACGTGCCTGCCGACCTAAAGAAAAAGTACTTTACACCGGTTGGAAACTCCTTCCAAATCAGCGATGAAATCAAGCGTTGCGTAGAATTCAAGGAGCACAACCTTCTCCGTGATACATATCCAACCAACTACGACATGATAGTATGCCGCAACGTACTCATATATTTTACCGATGAAGCCAAGACCGAAGTCTACGACAAATTCTGCAAGTCCCTCCGTCCAGGCGGAATCCTCTTCATAGGCTCCACAGAACAAGTCATCGACTACAAAGATCTCGGCTACAAGAGACGCTACTCATTCTACTACGAAAAAGTAAATTGAAACCTTAAGCCCACCTGCCCGGTACTCCACCGGCCCCAGGGGGCTTTTACAATTTCGTTAAGATTATAGATTTTCTAAATACTAAAATCCCTCCATCAGTGGGTGTACTTTCATCGATTTTACAATTCGAAGGGAATGTAATGTCCCTGACGGACATAGTTAGAGTTTCAAAAATGGTTCCACAAACTAGACTTAGTACAAT
>DBWZ01000055.1 GCA_002309345.1 Pseudobutyrivibrio sp. UBA1225 | reverse complement strand
TGTCAGCAGGTCCCCCTGGGGCTGGAAGGAGGGCGGGGCGGGCCGGGTACATAGCGGGTGTGGGCCGGGGGCTGCTGCCTTTTTAAAAATATTTGTAAACTGTGAATTATAGAAAGAATAGTTAATAATTTAGTACGCTAAAGTGTTGACGCGACGGAAAAAAAGTTAGATAATGGAGAAGATTATAAATCAGTATTATATGTAGTTGTAATTTGGAGGCTAAAGAAAGATGGAAATCAGATTTGAAAAACGCGAAAAATTAAAGGAAAAGCCAGATTGGGACAACCTTGGTTTTGGAAAGTACATGACTGATTACATGTTCATTTGTGATTGGGACAGAGATATAGGATGGCATGATGCTAGAATCGTCCCAGAGGGACCAATCGAGCTTGACCCAGCATGTATGACACTTCACTACGCTCAGGAAACATTCGAAGGCTTGAAGGCATATCGTCGTGAAGACGGCAAGATTCAACTCTTCAGACCAGAGATGAATGCAAAGAGAATGATTAAATCCAACGAGAGACTTTGCATGCCAGCTTTCCCTGTCGAAGATTTTGTACAGGCTATCAAAGCGTTAGTTAAGACAGAAGAGGCGTGGGTACCATCTGAAAAAGATACCTCCCTTTATATAAGACCATTTATGTTTGCTACAGAGTCAGCACTTGGTGTTCACATGGCTAAGTCATACAAGTTCATGATTCTTTGCTGTCCAGTTGGCGCATATTACGCAACAGGTCTTGACCCAGTCAAGATTTTAGTAGAAAATGAACTAGTAAGAGCAGTTGCAGGCGGTACTGGATTCACCAAATGCGGTGGCAACTATGCAGGCTCAATCGCTGGTCAGGTTAAGGCTGAAAAGCTTGGTTATTCTCAGGTTTTATGGCTTGACGGCAATGAGCGCAAGTACGTTGAAGAAGTTGGTACTATGAACATCATGTTCAAGATAGATGGTGAGATTTGGACGGCTCCTACAGTTGGAACAGTTCTTCCAGGTGTTACTAGAGATTCAATGATTCACCTACTTAAGGATTGGGGTTATACAGTTCGCGAGGAGCGACTTGCAATTGACGATCTTATGAAGGCTGCTCACGAGGGCAAGCTTGAAGAAGTCTTCGGTACAGGAACAGCAGCAGTTATCTCTCCAGTTGGAGAACTCCGTTATGTGGATGATGTTGTTGTAATAAATGGAGGTAAAACTGGCGAGTTAACTCAAAAGCTTTATGATACTTTAACTGGTATCCAATGGGGTAGGCTCGAGGACAAGTATGGATGGACAACAGTTGTAGAGTAAATTTTGAATTGGATTTTAACACAGACGATATGCAATCATTGCAGGATGTTTTCTGCAAGACTAACGACATGTATATCATGTGCGTTGGTAAGATTCATGGTCAAATCACATCCTTCTCAGGCACCAAGTCTGAGGAGGATTATGTTGATGCAAATTTTACACCAGAGCTGAGACGAGAGATTTTAGATTCCTTTGTGGATGGCGTTGCAGAGAATATTGTGGAGCGCTTTGGCACAGAGGAATTTCTTATGTATAGGGGCGTTGCTATTAGGGATACTCACGGGAAATTACTTGGCGTTTGGCTTTGTTTTGGATTAGACAAGACTCGTATTCCAGAAGGCAAGCATATTCCGGAGGGGCTTCGCATGACTACAAGCGAGGCATTTGAAAAGGCTATTTCTTTGATTGAAACTCTCACCAGATACTATTTTGCAGAAAAGATGAGAAGCTTTGCTCTTAGACAAGAGCTTTCAAAGGAAAAGGACGTTGAAAAAGAAATCGAGTACCGACTTCACAAAAACGAAATCATGACGGATATCCTTCGTCATATGGAGTCCGACAATTCCTTTGCCGAGACTTCCAAAGACATTATTGAAGAGTCAGGTATTTACATAGATTGCACCCATACAGCCCTTCTTCAGATTGCAGAAGATGGCATTTCAGTTGATTTGATTTCTGAGTGGGTTGACGCAGGTGGAGAATCACTTAAGGATACCTTCAGTGGAGCTACAACACTTGAGCTTCCTTTTATGAATGGCAAGCCTTACACCATTTCATCTGATGCAACACTGCCAGAAGTGTTCGAAATATTTTTTGCAAAAAATGGAATCAAAGCAGGAATCTTTCTTCCTATAAATATAAACGACTCGACGGCGATGTATCTTTGCTTGCTTTCAGTGGGCAAGGATAGAAAGTGGAGCGTTGACGATTTGCGTTTTGCAAATGATGTCAAACGAATTTTGCATACAATACTAGTCAAAAAGATTACCACCAATTCTTTGGCTAGTTCTTATAATGCCCTAGAGGCAATTTTGCGTAATGCAGGCTATGGTGTAGTTGTGGCAGATCTCAATGAAAATCAAATGCTTTACACCAACGAGACCTTTGAAAGGATGTTTGAAAACGAAATCGATAGAATCGCCATCGAGGAAATCATCTTTGACAAGCGATACGATTTGCCAGAGCTCAACGGATATTCTGCCAACGGTTCAGGCAAGTGGTTTGATATTTCCGTCAACAACATCAAGTGGGTGGACGAGCGAGATGTCAGATTAATCACCTTCTACGATACCACCGATTTACGTATCTACCAAAAAAAGGTAGAAAAGCAGGCGCAGGAGGATATCCTTACAGGCCTTTACAACAGGCAGGCTTGCGAAAAGGATATCGCCATGGAATATCATGTTGCCACAACTCTTGGCAAACAGTTTGCTGTTTTGATGATAGATTTGGACGATTTCGCCAGTGTCAACGAGGGCTTGGGCTATCAGGTGGGTGACGATTTGCTAGAGTACATTGCTCACAGTATCAACGATATTTCCTCTATCAAGGGCAAGTGCTATCGAGTTGGCGGCGACGAGTTTGCTGTTCTTGTAGACCACGAAAACTACGACAACCTAGATTTCATTATCAAGCGCATAATGAATCTTTTTGATAATCCTTGGACGTTAAACGGCCAGGAATACTATTGCACAATCAGTATGGGCTGCGTCAAGGCACCTGCTGATATTACAGATTCTTCAAGTATTCTTACCAGATTAAATATCGCTTTACACGGCGCCAAAATTAAGGGCAAGAATCGATTTGAATACTACAACGAAGAATCAGATGTTTACATAGCAGAAAAGGTCAAGATGGAGCAGGCTATGCGCAAGGCTGTTGAGGAAGGCTGCAAGGAATTCGAAGTCTACTATCAGCCTATCATGGAATTTGTTGAAGGAGTTCCAACCTGCTGTGGTGCAGAGGCACTTGTCAGATGGAATTCTCCAGAGTATGGTCTTGTGCTTCCAGATCAATTCATTCCACAGGCCGAGCGACTTAAGCTTATCAACGCCATCGGAGAGCATGTACTAATCGAAGCAGCCAAAAGTTGCAAGCACTGGAACGACTTCGGTCATCCAGAATACAAGGTTAATGTCAATCTTTCTGTTGTCCAGCTTACGCAGCCAGACATCCTAGACAGGATCAATCACGCTCTTCAGATTACAGCTATCGACCCAAAGAATCTTACTTTCGAGGTCACAGAGTCACTGGCAATCAACGAGATGGACAGAATGGTCAAGCTTCTTGAGGCAATCAGAGCACTTGGATGTCGCGTTGCTTTGGATGATTTTGGTACCGGTTATTCTTCGCTAAATTACATCCGCAGCATGCCGATAGACACAATCAAAATCGACCGAGCTTTTGTTTCTGACATGGGGTCGGATACTTTTTCAGAAGCTTTTGTTAAAACGATATCTGAGCTTGCTGATTCACTTGACGTGGATGTTTGCGTCGAGGGTGTTGAGTACGACAAGCAGGTAGATATGATTGGAAAGTTTTCTGTAAACCTTGCCCAGGGATTCTTCTTTGACAAGCCACTTCCGCGAGGTGAGTTTGAGGGCAGATATCTTCAGTGACAACCGCAGGACGGTTCACATACAACTACTATTATTAAGAAATAGAAAGGGAATGTAATGTACACATTAAAGGACATCAAAAACACTGATCCAGAAGTTGCAGAGGCTATTGTAAAAGAATACAATCGTCAGTCAGAGCACATCGAGCTCATCGCTTCTGAAAACTGGGTTTCACCTGCAGTTATGTCTGCAATGGGCTCAGTCCTCACCAACAAATATGCTGAGGGTTATCCTGGAAAGCGTTACTACGGCGGATGCCAAGAGGTAGACGTTGTTGAGGAGCTTGCTAGAGAAAGAGCAAAAGAGCTTTTCGGCTGCGAGTATGTTAACGTTCAGCCACATTCAGGTGCACAGGCTAACATGGCAGTTCAGTTCGCAGTTCTTCAGCCAGGTGACACTGTAATGGGTATGAATCTCGATCACGGCGGACACCTTACACATGGTTCACCAGCCAACTTCTCAGGTGTTTACTTCAACATTGTACCTTACGGGGTTAACGATCAAGGCTTTATCGATTACGATGAGGTTGAGAAAATAGCATTAGATTGCAAGCCAAAGATGATTATTGCTGGCGCATCAGCTTACTGCCGCAAGATTGATTTCAAGAGATTTAGAGAAATCTGTGACAAGGTTGGCGCAGTTCTTTTCGTAGATATGGCTCACATTGCAGGTCTTGTTGCAGCAGGCGTACACGAGAGCCCAGTGCCATACGCTGATATCGTTACAACAACAACTCACAAGACTCTTCGTGGACCAAGAGGTGGTATGATTATGGCCACAGCAGAAGCCAACGAAAAGTTCAACTTCAACAAGGCAGTATTCCCAGGTATCCAGGGTGGTCCTTTGATGCATGTCTTAGCAGGTAAGGCTGTTTGCTTCAAGGAAGCTTTAGATCCAGCTTTCAAAGAGTACGGCAAGCAGGTTGTTAAGAATGCTCAGGCACTTTGCAAAGGCCTACAGGACAGAGGCATCAAAATCGTTTCTGATGGAACAGACAATCACTTAATGCTCATCGACTTAACACCATTCGAGCTTACAGGTAAGGTTGTTGAAAAGCTTCTTGATGATGCACACATTACTGCAAATAAAAACACTATTCCAAATGATCCTAAGTCACCATTCGTTACATCTGGTATCCGTCTTGGTACACCAGCTGCAACTACTCGTGGACTTAAGGAAGCTGACTTTGATCAGGTTGCAGAGGCAATCGCAGTTGTTATCAAAGAAGGCGAGGCAGGGGTAGAAAAAGCAAGAGCTATTATCAAGTCTCTCACAGACAAATATCCACTTCCTGGTGATGCTGAATTTAAGGCAGAGTTGTAAAATACAATGCTTTTGGGAAAGATCAGCGAACCAAGTAAGAATTAATAATATGTGAACAATAAAACCTCTATCTCAAATTAAGAGATAGAGGTTTTGTGGTTATTTACTTGCTTTGCAATCTTTAAAGCTAATTTTAATTAAGAAGTAAAAAGCTAATTGACAGGGGAATTAAAAGGGCGTATGTTATAAATTAGATAAATGTTTTAACAACATTATCACATTTATAACATGAGAGGATAATATATGAAAAAGCGAGGACTTGCATTATTACTTGGAGCACTAATGGTTGCTAGCGTTTTGAACGTGCGAAGCAATTCTGAAGCCGTTGATTCTGAAGTGTCTTCTGTGGTAGAGGAGAGTGCAGTAGAGACTCCAGAAACACAATCGACAGAGGTTAATCTACCTCAAGATCAAACTCCATCAAATCAGGTAAATGAACAAACTCAAGAACAGGCTGCTTTTGAGGCTGTAGAGAATCAATCCGAGGATGTATCAGACATTCAGGCAGGTGAAAGAATTGATGCTAACAATGAAAATAGCAATTCTGGCTCTATAGTTTCAGATGATGAGAAGACTAATAATCAGCTTGATTCTGAAGCTGATAAAAAGGATGCCCTAGAAGCTGAGGAATTAGACTCTGAAGATGAAGAGTCAGAGGAGGAAGAAGACAAGCCTTTCTCTGAGACCAAGACTGTTGGTGGTGTTAGGATTACACTGACAGCCGAGGCAGGCGTTCTTCCAGAAGGCGCATATTTTGAGGCGATTGAAATTACAAACAGCAGTGATATTAAAGCTATCGAATCTGCGGTTGAGTCAGAGTTATCTGATGAGCAGATTATCACTAAGGTGAAGGCGTTTGATATCACAATTTTTGATGCTCAAAATCAGGAAATTCAACCTGCTGGTGGTAGTGTGAAAATCACATTTGACGACGTTGATACCGATGATGCAGGTGATACACAGGTTTATCATTTGGATGATTCAATGAGCTCAGCCACAGAGGTTGCGGCGTCTGTAAGCGATGACAAGGTTATATTCGAGGCAGAGCATTTTTCTCCTTATGTAGTTGTCAGCGTGGAGGATATAGAGTCTGGAAGCACAGAAGAGATAGATGAAAATGCATTGATAGATAGCATTAAGATTTATAAGAATAATAATCCTAATGATACTATAACCAACAATTCAAGTGTATCCTTGAAGGACAAAATCAACGTTAGTTATGTATTCAAGGATGTCACTGTGGCTCCAAAGAATATGCCAATCCCCGATACAGGAGAGGACATAATTGTTGTTAGACCTGGCGAGACTTATAAGATACCTGGAATTCCAGATATTTGTGATACACCAAATGATATTTCTGTTCATAGTGGCGATGTAATCTTGGGAAAGATAACCTTCAAGAACGGCGAAGCCTTCCTTAAAATAGAAGATTTTGATGAGCCAACAGATGCCACTGATGCTGAGGCGGGATTTGATTTACAGCTCAATTTAGATGAAGAGGCTGATAAAGATCAAGATTCCTATGAGCTTGCTTTTGGTACCAAGGCAAAGGTGACAATCAAGATTGATGAGTTCACACCAAAGCCACCTACTGTTGAAAAGACCAAATCAGAATTAGATGATGAAGGCAAAATAACCTGGACTGTTACGGTAAAAAATGCATCTAATCCTATTCAATATGCTGATGGTTATACATTCAAAGATGAATTTAGCGAGGGGCAAGACTATGTAAAGGATTCCTTTAAAATCACAAAAGGAAGTGGAGCTGTTACCCCAACTAATTCGAGCAATACTTTGACTTGGAAGTATACAAATAACGAACCTGATTCAGTGACTCAGTTTGAGTACAAGACCGCAATAGACATTATTGCGCTTACGAAGAATGCAACCGAGGATTCAGTGGTCAACAAAACTGTATCTAACAAGGTTTCGGTTACTTCACCGGCAGGAAATGATTACGACAAGTTAAACATCTCTGACTCTGAGTCCCAGGAAGTGTCAAGAGCGGTAAAGTCATGGGTGACTAAAACTGGTAGCAAAGTAAATGCAAATGGTGAAGCAGATTGGAAGGTTGTAATACAAAATAATGGCTATACTCTCAAGAATCTTGTTTTGACAGATACTATTAAGGTGGCTGATGGAGTAAATGTTACTGTTTCAAATCTTACAGTGCAGGATGCTTCTAATAACAATGTTGATTACAGTTTGGAAACAGATGGTGGCGTCCAGATAATCAAATTCAAAAAAGCCATGTCTGGTAATGCTCAGTACACTATTACATATAGAACTAAAATAGAAGATTTTGAAACATATATAAAGAAGAACTATCCCGTTCCAGAGAATTCTGCAAACATAACATATGACTATGAATCTGCTGGAACTCAAAAAGATGTACACGTAGTTGGACCTACGATATCAAAACCATTTGAAGGCGACTTTATACACGCAAAGGCTGCCATTGAAAAGTCAGCTGGAAAGGTGGATTTGGTAAATCATACTATTACTTGGAATGTAGTGGTAAACCGAAGCAAGCAAGATCTTGAAAATGTTAAGATAATTGATACGCTGCCAGATGGACTTGATTTTGTTGGTATATCTAGCGTTAAGGATGTGGATACTCCTGATAGCAGTATTACTGTAGGTGCGACAACAGTAACAATCCCAGAAGGTAGCATCACTACAAATGGTAGAAAAGTAATCATCCCAATTGGAGATATCAATAAAGAAATCGTTGAGTTTACAGTTATAACTAAACTGGATGATACTCAGAGTGAGGTATGGGCTAGCAATAAAGAAAAAA
This sequence comes from Pseudobutyrivibrio sp. UBA1225, assembly GCA_002309345.1. Classification (GTDB taxonomy): domain Bacteria; phylum Bacillota; class Clostridia; order Lachnospirales; family Lachnospiraceae; genus Pseudobutyrivibrio. The sequence continues at coordinate 47,173 of DBWZ01000055.1, read as the reverse complement.
CATATAAAAATATAGTTACATTGACTTCTACAGATTTTGAGGAAGAGGATGGCATTACCGATTCTGCAACCAAAAAGTACAGTAGTAATGTCTTGAAAAAGACTGCTAGCAAATACAACTACAACGACCATACAATAGACTACACTCTCACAGTCAACAGCAACCAAATGGCTATGACAAATGTCGTCATAACAGATGAATTAGAGGATAGATTGGAATACGTTGCTGATTCGGCAGCTGTAGATGTTGGAACAGTGGAAACTGTTTTGACAGGCAATACCTTATCCTTCAAGCTTGGCGATATTGACGGCCAAAGAGTTATCACTTTTAAGGCGAGGGTGCGCGATGGTCAGACATTCGAAAATACGGATTCCTTTGACATATCAAACGATGCAAGCTTGATTAGTACAGAGTACTCAATCGCTACAACAACTGACCCTGTGGTAACAAAGGTCAACAATGATGTAATTACAAAGGATGCAGTTCAAGACCCAATTAACAAAGAAATTATTCGTTATACCGTAGGTGTTAACCCAGCTCAGCAGCAGCTGTACAATGGCGTAGTCGACAAGGTTGTGATTCAAGACACACTAGGTGCTAGCTTGGTATTAGATGACGAATCAATCAAGCTTTTTGAGGCAACGGTTTCAGCTGATGGCAAGCTTACTCAAGGGACAGAGGTGGCGAGTCCAGAGTTTACAATCGACGATAGAAGCGTTAGGACAGTGCTTCAGGTTACTGTGCCGAAGGAACCAGGCAACAAGGCTTACATTCTTACATACACAGCAAGCATGTTAGATAAAAAGGCAAATGATTTTGGCAATGACGTTGTGTTAAAGGGCTATGGTTCTGAGGCTTCAAACAAGGCCAACAAGTCATTCTCGCAGAATGATTTTACGAATGTAAAGCTTGATAAATATGTATACTACCTCTCAGAATTGAGAGATGCCAACGATGAGGAAATCCCACTTTCAGGTGGTAAGTTTGAGTTATACGATCCAGAGAAGAACAACAAGCTTGTGGGACGTTCCGAGAGTGATGAAAACGGCGAGATTATGTTCGTTGGCAAGCTGGTGGAGAATCACGAATACATCCTCAAGGAGACAGAGGCTCCAGAGGGTTACGATTTAGTAGATGAGCTGGCTGATGGTATAACAGTTCATACAACCCAAAAGGGATACAATAATGCCTTGGAGGCCAAGGAGAACAACATTATCACCAATCCAAAGCATCACACAGAAATCAAAGTGTTCAAGCAGGATGGACAGGGCAATCTAGTTGAGGGGGCTCGGCTTAATATTTCATGGCAGGCAACCAAGGGCAAGAAGATTGCAAACGGTGGCGAATGGTTCTCTGGCACTGGCGGACATCCATTTGTGGCAGATTACGACACGGTCTACACTCTTGAAGAGGTGAAGACTCCTTACGGATATCACCCAGCTGAGCCTGTTATGTTTAAGGTTGTGGATGGTCAGTTGATGGTTAGAAATGATGACAACATGTGGGCTAATGCAGACAAGGTTGTTATGATAGATGTTCCAAAGGATTCAGTTGAAATCAAGGTTAAGGATATTTCAGCTGAGCAGAAAAACGATTTGGAAGGCGGCGTCTTCAAGGTGGTTGATGAAGACGGCAACCAGATTGGCGATACTTGGACAGGTAAAGGAGGTCCTAAGTCGGTCGTTCTTTCAGATGGAAAATATAAGATTGTGGAAGTAAGTGCTCCAGTTGGATACAAAGCACCAGTCGGGGAAAGGTCAATTCCTCTTGAGGTAACAACAGATGGCAGAGTCATCGTTGATGGTGACGAGCTTGATCCAGCCGACCCTACGGTTATATTCGAAGAGGAATACGATGAAAATCAAAAGGCAACTGTTGAATTTGATCCAGTGGAATTAGGAATCAACCCAGACATATTTAAATCTATGAAGTTTGCTCTTTATAGGTTAGACCATGCTACCGGCCAGCGAGTTCTAGTTGAGCCAACTGATGTGGATCCTGAGACAGGTGCCCTTAGATACGACATCAACTATCAGGATGAATACATATTCCTTCCAGAGGAAACACCAAAGGGATATGATCCGGTAGAGCCAATCACTATCAAGGTGGTTGGAACTGTTGATGATAACGGTGATGTGGTAGATGACCTTAGAGCAAAATCAGCTAGCAATCCTGCATATGCAAGTCTTTCTATGGAAGATTTAGGAGCTAGATTGCAGCCTAAGCTCACTCCAGAAGAACCAAAAGTTCCTGAAGCAACAGCCCAAGGGGCAGCTACAGATGGAGCTTTGCCAAGTAATACTGAGCAGCCACTAGCCAGCGCATCCGAGGATGCGGCAACTGGCACAGTGGGAGGCTCATCAAAGGTTTATCCTACAGGTTCGCGAGATGAGGATGGATACCTTATCAAAGAAAAAGATATTCAAATCCTCGCAGACAATAATGCAGATCCAGCGAAGGATTCATCTAACGACTCTAATGCTCCAAGGCTTGCGAAGACAGGCGGATTCATTGGAACTGTCATGGGATATGGCGCTGCGCTAGCGCTTATGGCATTGGGCTTCGTCTTAGTATTTGGACGAAAGAAGAGTGGCAAGAAATAACATGAAAAAGATTTTTAATAAAAGAGTAATTGGTTTGATTTTAATTGGCGCCGGCTTGGCATTGCTTATAAGCTCGGTGGCATTGAATCTAAAGCAATACTATTCCAAGAAAAATACCATTGCAGATTTCAAAGATTACATTGCAAGCGGCAAAGGCTTTTCTGAGAAAAACAAAGGCGGCAATTCTGCTGTTACAGGAGATATGCTCTACATTCTTAGAATTCCAAAGATTGATTCGGAGAATCCTGTTAGAGAGGGCGTTAGTCGAAGCATTCTTTCGGATTCACTAGGTCATGAAGAGGAAACAGCACTTGCTGGAGAAAAGGGCAACTGTGTAATAGCAGGTCATCGCAATTACAACTTTGGAAAATTCTTTAATCGTTTGGATGAGGTGCAGGAAGGCGATTTGATTTATGTTGATACCGCCACGGAAACTTACACTTATATGGTTTCGCAGATTAAGGTGGTAGACCCAGAGGATGTGTCAGTACTAGCACAACAGGACAAGGAGCAACTGACCTTATACACTTGCACACCTATATACATAGCAACACATCGGCTAGTCATAATCGCAGATAGAATATAAAGGACGTAAAAGAGCCCTAGGAGTATGGAAAAGTCCAAATCCTAGGGCTCTTTATTGAAAGGTGGGTCTTAGTTAATATTAATTGCAGCTGGCAATCAAGGCTGATTGAGGCGAACGCGAATGATCTTTACCAAAAACCAAATCATTCCTGTTGAAGTAGGTGTAATTGTTGATACCTGTCACCTCTGTGATGCAATCATCCCAAGTTAAATCAACGTTGAAATAACAACCATCGACGCAGACAATATTCCAAGCATGCGTCTGACCCCTTGAAGTACCAGTTACGTAATAGCAAGGGATTCCAGATTGATTGCATACAATCTGGAAAGCTCTTGCATACCCCGCGCAGACTGAAGAACCTGTGGTAAGTGCAGAATAGGCACTTTGGTTCAAAGCATTTGCAGTTGAATATGTATTCATAGCACAAATGCTATCATGTATAAATCTTTCTTTTTCCAAGGTGGTGCCGTATTTGCTGGCACCGGCTACAATGTTATTAATAGCAAATTCATAGTTGGCTTTGGCAGCTGCAAGATCTGCTTTGCCAATGCCGTATTTAAGCTTAATTTTGTGTGCCACGTTCTGTGAATCAACGGCGTACTGATATGCTGTGTTTGCCCAAAACAGCTCAGGTGAATCGTTGAACAGGGCGTTCATTGTTGTCTCAAGGGAATCTTCACTAAGAGGAGTAACTAAAGAGAATAGATCCTCATTGTAGTCAAGGATTGCCTTGTAAACCTGGTCGTAGACAAGCCTTTCTTCGGCAGATAAATAATTTTTGTACAAACAGCTTGTGTTAGCAGTGTTTTCATATGTCTGGGCAAATACAGTTCTACTTGAAAAGAAAAATACTGTGGCAAACATTAAGATAAAAACAATTATTCTATTTATTGAATGCTTTGTTGTGGTCCAATTATTCATGTGCCTTCGCCTCCCCATTGCTCGCGTAAGAACATCTGTAAATTAGATCGCACTATTGGTAGATTTATGTGTTTGTATACAAAAACAAGTAATTCATTTCGGATTGTGCTAGTATTATAGAGTGAAAGTTTGAAAAATTAATGTAGTTCACAAAGACTTCACTAAATGGGCAACAATACGATTTATTGGGGGACAAATGCAAGATTACAAGATAATTGAAGTAAAGCAGAGCATCTTTGAGGATAACGATGCTGATGCAAACAAACTAAGAGAAGAGCTTAAGGAGCAAAAGACCGTTTTAATCAATCTCATGTCAGCTCCGGGCTCTGGAAAAACCACCACCTTATGTCAAACAATCGCCAGACTAAAGGACGAAATCAAAATTGGTGTGATGGAAGCAGATATCGATTCTGATGTAGACGCAGCTACAATCACTCAAGCTGGCGCGCGAGCTATCCAATTACACACCGGGGGCATGTGTCATCTAGACGCTGACATGACAAGACAAGGTCTTAGGGAGCTTGGCGCCGAGGATTTAGACTTAGTGTTTCTGGAAAATGTTGGCAATTTGGTTTGTCCGGCAGAATTTGATACAGGCTCAACAAAAAATGCAATGATTCTCTCGGTTCCTGAGGGAGACGACAAGCCATACAAGTATCCGCTGATGTTTTCGGTGTGCGATGTAGTTCTTATCAACAAATGTGACACTCTTGAAGTGTTCAATGAGTTTTCGAAGGAGGCTGTAGAAAAACGTATTCACGAATTAAATCCAAAGGCAGAAATCTTTTATATTTCTGCCAAAACTGGCGAAGGATTTGATGGATGGATCAACTGGTTGAGGAACCAGGTAAGAATCAGAGATTAATGGCGCACCCTGCGGGGTGCGTTTTTTGCAAAATATCAAATTTTTTTATAAATAAGTGAATATATATCATCCATCTATAATTGACTCGATATCAAAAATATTTTTGTTTTTGGAAAAAAATAAAATTTTTTTTGATAGATATATATAGGAAGATATTATTTTTAGAAAGAAGGATGGTATTTATGATTACACATAATAATTTTGAAAACGATAATACGGAACAAATTAATTGGGATAATATATTGGGCGTTGAGAGGGGAAAAATTGTTGATTACAACAAATCCAGTAATTTAGAAATAGGGTTAATGATAAGCTTTTAGTGTCTTATTATATCAGATTTTGTGGACAAATACGCGTGCAGCACTAGTTATTTAATGTGAAAATAGGTAAAATATTCTTCAGGGGAGGTAGATTAATTTTTGCATCAAGCTTTATTAAGATCTACGTCCTAAAGATTGGAGAATAGGAATGAAGTTTGAGTTCGTTTATGACAAGTTAACAAATTATAGGAATTGCCTCTTCAAGGAGTGGCTTTTAACAAATGGCCTTGGTGGCTACGCAGCGAGCAGCATTGTTGGTGCTCATATGCGCACACACCAGGGCTATTTGATTGCTAGCTTGCATCCACCTGTTGATAGATACTTGGTGTTTTCCAAGACAAATGAGCGATTGGTTTGTGGTAGTCGTATATACGATTTGACTACGGCTCAGCACAAGGGGCCTTACACTAGCGAATTCAATCAGGGAAACATGCACCTTAAGACCTACAAGTATGAGGGCACTATTACATTTGTATACGAGGCTGGAGGTATGCGATTAACCAAGACTATTGGTATTGTGCCGGGGAAGAATCAGTGTGTTATCGCATATACGTTAGAAAATAATGGTCCTGCGGCAGGTGTTGTTATCACTCCGCTAGTCAATTATCGCAAGCAGGATGCAACTGCCACAGTGGATGATTTGAGATGGGAGCTTCCACCAGAGGTATTTACAGAAATTCGCGATGAAGAAACAGACAACGTGGGATTTTACTATTCGCCAGTTAGCAATAATAATATAAAGATTACTGTAGTTAGCGCAGGCTGCGAGATGGTTAAGCGCAACAATATCTACGACGAAAACATGGAGTTGCAATACGAGATTGACAATGGCAATAAGGGCTTGGATTGTCATCTAAAGCCTTATGACTTTGTTATGGAGGTCGCAGAAGGTGGCGTATCTAAGGCTTCCTTTGTTTGCAACGTAGATATCAAAGAAGCTTCTAGACAAAATAAAACTGCAGCACCAGCAGCGCTTGTAATTGAGAGGGATACAGCCTTCATTGAAATTGAAAAGATTAAAACAAGAATACAAGAGTTGATTGATAAAGCCGATTTGGACGAAGAAGATGAACTGGGACAGATTTTTGCTGTGGCGGCAGATCAGTTTATTGTGGATAGAGCATCCACAGGCAAGAAGTCCATCATTGCAGGATATCCCTACGATTCAGACTGTGGAAGGGATACTCTCATTGGTCTCACAGGTCTTTGCCTTGAAACCAAGCGATATGATGACGCCAAGGCGATTTTGTTAGCATACTCTAAGCTTGTAAAGAATGGCTTATTGCCAAATAATTTTCCAGAGGATGGCAGCAGTCCTACCTACAACGCTGCTGACACTGCCCTTTGGTATTTCTATGCAGTACACAACTATCTCAAATACGTAGATACGGATGAGGCCTGGAAGTTTGTAGAGGATTATATCTACCCTAGCTTGCAGGAAATCATGGGTGCTTACCGCAAGGGCACCAAGTACGGCATTGGTATGGATGATGACGCCTTGATGCGCTCCGGCGATGGCACGGAGCCAATCACATGGATGGATTCTACTATACGAAATTCAGTCAGCATTCGTACAGGAAAGCCCGTTGAAATCAACGCACTTTGGTATAACGCGCTGATGACTATGGAAGAGATTTCACGTGGCATTGCCCGTCGCACACACAACAAACCAGAAAACTATTTGGCATATGCTGGCGGATGTAGTCAGCTTGCTATTTGGGTCAAGGAAGCCTTTGATTCAGAGTTTTGGTATGAGGAGGGGGGCTATCTTTACGATGTAATCACCGATGACGAAAAGGATTCAACTCTTCATCCTAATCAGATTTTTGCAGTGAGTCTTCCATTTACAATGTTAGATACTGAAAAAGAAAAGTCCATTGTTGCTGCAATCAAGGATAATCTTTACGATAACACTGGGATTAAGGCATTTGAGGGGGCTCCTTCTTGGGGATTTTTATTAGGGCAGTTTATAGAGGCATACCTAAAGGTTGGCGGAGGAAGTGCACAATCTATTGAGGAAGCTAAAGAGTTTTTTGCTCCAATTGAAAAACACATCGTGGAAAACTGCATAGGTCAATTCTCCGAGAAGTTTGAAAATGGCAAGGGCTGCGGGAACTTTGCATCTGCGGCTGCATTAGGGGAAATATATAGAGCTTATAGGACTCTGTTTTTTCAATAAACAAGGATCAGTCACAGACTAATATTATCCGAAAGAATATTGTTATTATATTTCACAGAAATATTTGATGGGGAGAGAGTATGCTTAAGGTTCGGCTTTTGAAAATGTTAAAGGGGAGCGTTAAATACGTTGTCCTCGGGATAATTTGGCAATGGTTAAGCCTGGTGTCACAGGTGGTGACTGTGGGCGCTGTTGCACTAGCTATTTCTGATATCTATCATCAAACTTTAGAGCTTTCAGTTTTGGGATTATATTTGGTTGTTGCAGTGGTTGGAGTTATTGGAAGAGTGTTTTTTGACAAGCTCCAAGCTGATGCATCCTTTGAGGCGAGCGCAGATGTTAAAACTCGGATGCGCGCGCTTATTTATGAAAAGCTGCTTAGACTAGGCAGCTCCTACAGAGAAAAGGTTTCGACTGCACAGCTTACCCAGATGATGGGCGAGGGCGTGGAACAGCTTGAAATCTATTTTGGAAAGTATCTTATTCAATTCGTATATGCGTTAATCGCGCCAGTCACTCTATTTGCTATATTAGCGTTTTTTAATATGAAATCAGCAATGGTGCTATTGGTATGTGTGCCAGCAATTCCAATAGTTATCGCCATTGTTATGAATGTTGCACGTATAATTTTAGATAAGTATTTTAAGGTTTATTACGAGCTGGGAGATACCTTTTTAGAAAAGGTTAGAGGCATGACAACCCTAAAGATTTATAGGGCGGATGAGCAGGCTGAAAGAGATATGGCGGATGAATCTGAAAAGTTTAGAAGTGTAAGTATGAAGGTGCTTTCTATGCAATTAAATAGCACCATAGTTATGGATGTGATAGCTTATTGCGGAGCGGCTGTTGGAATAGCAGTTATGCTTGAAGAGTTTCTAAATCAAAACATAACTGTTTTTGGTGCGGTGCTATTTTTGCTTTTAAGCGTGGAATTCTTTTTGCCGATGCGTCAACTTGGTTCATATTTCCACATGGGGATGAATGGCATGAAGGCCGCAGACAATATATTTGAGTTTTTGGATAGTCGGGAGCCAAATCATGGAAAGAGCACATTAGATGATTCGCCTATACGAATTGCTTTTAATGGAGTTTCATATGCATATGATGGCAAGAAGGTGCTGGAAAATATATCTATGCTAATACCAGCTGGTGGGATGGTTTCGATTGTTGGAAAATCTGGCGTTGGAAAGTCCACAATAGCCAAAATCCTACGCAAACAAAATCGCGCATATAGTGGCTCCATCAAATTCAATGGCAAGGAGTTAAGTTCTATCAGCGAAGAGTCATTGCTAGAAAAGGTTACTGCTGTGGGAGATAGTTATATCTTCCCAGGCACGGTAAAGGACAATCTGTTACTTGGCAGTCCAAAGGCAAACGATAAGCGTTTAAAGAATGTACTGATGATTGTCAATCTTTGGAATGAGCTCAAGGAAAAGGGAGGATTGGGCTTTCAGTTGACTGAAGGTGGCACCAACTTATCTGGTGGTCAGCGTCAGCGTCTTGCGTTTGCAAGAGCGCTTCTCAAAAATTCTAGCGTTTATATTTTAGACGAACCCACAAGTAATATAGATCCGGAATCGGAAAAGATAATTATGAATTTGGTGGAGAAGCTCTCTAGGGACATGGGACGAACCATCATTTTGATATCTCATAGGTTGGCAAATGTTGTTCATTCAGACAAGATATTTTTGCTTTCAAAGGGTGAAATTTCCGAGCAGGGAACACATCAGGAGCTGATGAATATAAATATGGAGTACGCCAAGCTCTATAACAGGCAAAAAGAGCTTGAACGCTTTGGAAAGGGGGGACAGTAGTTATGGGATCCACCTCAGAATTATCTATTATATCTCGTTTACTAAAACTAGTCCGACCTCTTCGTGGCACCATGTCTCTAGGAATTGCAGTTGGAATCTTAGGGCATCTTTGTGCTATTTTTATCCCTGTTGTGGCGGCTAAGGGGGTTACATCTGTTGCCATAAACTTTATTGATCCGTCTCAGCGACCATCAATAAAAATCTTTGCGATAGTTTTGATAGTTTTAGGTGTGTTTCGAGGAATCCTTCATTATGTGGAACAATATTGCGATCATTACATTGCATTTAGCATACTTGCGCTTGTTCGAGGCAAGGTGTTTGCTGCCCTTAGAAAGCTCTGCCCAGCAAAGCTTGAGACAAGAGAAAAGGGCAATCTTATTGCAATGATTACCGCAGATGTTGAGCAATTAGAAATATTCTATGCACACACAATATCGCCAGTTGTAATAGCGATTGTTGTTTCGATTCTCATGTCCTTTTTCATAGGCTTCCATTATCCGGTTGCTGGAGTTTTGGCTGCCATCGCTTATCTGACAGTGGGCGGGATGATACCTGTATCCAATGAGATTAGTAGCGCACCTGCAGGGTTAGCTTTTAGAAATGCCTTTGGCAAAATAAATAGCTTTGTGCTTAGCACAATCTACGGAGTAGATGAAGCGATTCAGTATCACAGTGGCGCAAAGACAGTAAAAGAGATAGTCAAAAAATCAGATGAGTTGGCAGACGCTCGATATGATTTGACTGAGTATGAAAAGAATCAAAAAATGCTCACTACAATCACTATCCAAGCTTTTTCTTTTATCGTGATTGGAGTAATGTATTTTGCGTATACGCGTCAAAAGGTTGATTTTCACGGAATGATTATATCTATAGTCGCCATGATGAGTTCCTTTGGACCTGTGGTGGCGTTGGCATCCTTTTCAAATAATCTAAGTCAGACCTTGGCTAGTGGCAAGCGAGTGTTAGATTTGCTAGACGAAGAGCCAAAGGTGCAAGAGGTTTTAGAGGGAACCACAATCGATTTGGAAAAGAGTCCGGCAGATGTGTTGGCTGTTGCCAAGAATGTAACCTTTGCCTACGATGATACAGTACGGCTAGCTTCGTCTCTTGAAGAAACAAATGAAGCTAAGGGATTACCAGTTTTTGTCGGAAAAACTATTCCTGTTAGGAAGGGGAAAATATTAGGGATTCATGGCCCAAGTGGTTGCGGAAAATCCACTATGCTAAAGCTATTTATGCGGTTTTGGGACGTAGATGAAGGAGGAATCTACTACAGCAATCCAGAGGGGAAGGCGGCAATAATCAAGAGGATTAATACTGCTTCGCTGCGGGCAAATCAATCACTAGTTACCCAGGAAACCTGGATTAGTCATGATACCATAGCGGCAAATATTTCCTTTGTAAAGCCAGATGCTACTAGGGAGGATATTGTAGAAGCAGCAAAGAAAGCTAGCTTGGATGAGTTTGTGCAATCTCTGCCAAATGGGTATGATACGGTTATAGGCGAAGATGGATATTCTATTTCTACAGGCGAGCGCCAGCGTATCGGATTAGCAAGAGCCTTTTTGCAGGATGCAAATTTGATGTTGTTGGACGAACCAACTAGCGCGTTGGATGCTTTAAATGAAGGCATTATATTGAAATCAATCAGCGAGGAGGCTTCAGAGAAAACAGTAGTGCTTGTTTCACACAGAAGATCAACTTTAAATATTGCGGATAAGGTTATAGATTTCTAAGGTTTTTAAGATGAAGTATAAGAATATCGTAAAAGCGAAGTTTGTTTCTCGCCCTAATAGATTTATAGCTTTGGTTGAAATTGACGGGCAAGAAGTGATTGTATATGTAAAATATATTTGACATTTTTCATATAGAGTGTTATTCTTTTGGCGATGTATTAATTGGGTGATTGTTTAAAACATAAGATTAGAACTATAGATTTTCAGGAGGATGTTATGGGAAAAATGATGATAATTGTACTGGCACTTTGTATGGCACCAGTAATGGCAATAATGATGATTGGTACATCTAAGTGCAACAAAGGACACTTTGATGAGATGCAGGAGCGAATCCGCGGAAATGCTTATAAATATAGCTGTATTTCTGTTGGGTGTTTTCTAGGATGCTATTTGCTTTATAGCTTTATTACTCCAGATACATTCATCAGGTTATCATCTGAAATTTTAGCGGCTATTACAATTGCTTTAGGCATAGTAGTTTTTGATATATATTGTGTCATGAAAGATGCATATTATTATTTTAATGAGAAAACAATAGTTAATGGAAAAAGGATGATAGCCTTATTTGAAATTATATTTCTGCTCTATTCAGCTTCCTTTTCATCAAACATTGCCAGAGGAAAAGAGCTTGTTCAGGATGGAATTGTTATGTTTAGAAATTATTGTTTTACTGGCATATTGATGTTAATTGTTTTGAGTCACCTAGTTGCATTGATTGCAAAAAGGGCTATTGAGAAAAAAGCAGGAGAATCAGTTGATGAAAAATCTTAGAATGAAATCGGCCAGAGCAGCCAAAGATTTTTCGCAAGAAGAGCTGGCAAAAAGGTGCGATGTTTCAAGACAGACAATAAGTGCAATAGAAAAGGGAGACTACAATCCTACAATTAATTTATGTGTCGCAATTTGCAAAGCATTGGATAAAACTTTGGATGAATTATTCTGGGAATAATAGTGGAACAGATATAGTATCTTGGTAATGATTATGGTAGAATAATTGAGGTTGAAGTAAAGACTTAATGGATTTTTAGAGGTCTACTTCAATACATCATATGTATAAAAGGAGATATATGTTTATGGACGGAGCAAAGAAGTATTTAGTTGGAATCTTAGCAGGTATGGGCTTGACACTTTGTGGTACACAATTTGACATTCCAACATCTGATTTTGTTAAGGGTGTTTTCACAGGATTTGGCCTAGTAGTGATGTTGGTGTCGCTTTTCATTGGTTGCAAAGAGGCAGCAAATGCAAAGAAGTCACAATCATCAGAATCTGATAACAATTAGAAATTAAAATATTTAAAGCAGCTATTATAACAAGAAAGCAAGTTATAATAGCTGCTTTTTTTACAAAGCTAAATCTAACAGAATATATCCTAGGTTATTTATTCACCAGCATCATAGCATTTTGTAAATTTAATTTCACTGACCGTATCACCTTCGGTTTCAAATGTGATGTAGAAGTCATCTGCGTCAATAGCATAGTATGTGGTGTCGCCAGAATCTTCTTTAAGACCCTGTTCCTCAAGTGCTTTTACAGCATCATCTTTAGACATACCAATGCTCACACCGTAGATAGAGAATCCATCAATCTTTTTAGTTTGCTCTATAAAAAATCCTGTTCCGTTGTCGCTTCCGATAATTTCAATCGCGCCATCGCACAAAGTGACATCTGTAGAAAACTCATCGTCAACAACCTCTACAGAGGTATTAAGTGCAGAGGCAAGATTATCTTCAAGCTTTCCGCCGTATTCTTCAATCATCTGATCTGAATAATCTTTCAAATCTACATTAGATGAAGTTGCATCAGTATCAACATCGTTGGTGGTGTCAACTTGTTCTTCGACAATATCACTAGCATCATCTGTCTGTTCATTAGAAGTAACTTCTGTTGTTGTGGATGCATCATTTGAATCTTTTGCATCATTAGAACCACATCCCACAAATAACATTACGCAAGCCATAGTGGCAATCAACATTTTCTTTTTCATAAAAATTATCTCCTTTCATGATATTCGTATATACGAATTAACTATTAAAATTAAAAGCTTAGTCAAGTTGTTTCCATTCTATGTTTGTGTTTTCCTCTAGGTATTCTTTCTCAAGCTTCTTAAATTCTTCCTTGCTGATTTTTTTGCAATCTTTTTCAAGGTGAAAGTCTTCGGAAAACAATTCTTTAGTAGGGTTTTCCCACATATAATAGCGGTCGGGCACTTCCTCTGGATTGTCGTTCCAAAAGTAGCCAAAGAATATGACGACAGAGGAATCACCATTTTCATCAAGTTCTGACACAAAATATGTTTCCCTATTAGCGTGAGAGGTGTCGCCTCCAGCATATTGATTTTTTGTATTTATATATGAACAAGAATCAAATGTAGCATATTCAAAATGAAGAAGTTCTACTTTGCCGTCTTTATACTGGTAAGCAGAAAAGAAATCTTTATGGCCAGGTAGAGGTGGGGTATATTCGCGCATAAGTAATTCATTTTGGCCATCGTTATTCAAATCAAATAGAGCGTACTCTATTATGTTACTTTCGGTAAATTTATCTTCTGATGAAAAAAAACTTCCAGTAGAATCAGCTTCTTTTCCCTCTACATAAGCTATCAAATGTTCATCCGGTGTACTTGCAGTACTTGTTGTGCTAGTGTCGGAGTTTTCATTTTCTGAGTTAGTAGTTTCGTTTGCTTGATCTTTCTCGGAAGTGGAAGCTTCATCCTTATCAGATGTTTCCTGAGCGCTTGCCTTGGCATCCTCCGTTTTAGCGTTCTGTGAGGAGCATCCTAATAGTGAAAAACCTATAGCCATTGATGCGATTAGTGAAATTGATTTTTTCATTTGAGTCTCCTATCTGTTTGTTAAAATTGTAAATCAGGAACACATAATTGTAATTATGTAATGTATTTGACTAAGGATATCATACAACGCTTATGGTGTAAAATTTGTCCCAATAAACAAGCGACAGATAGTGGTAGATTTGATGCTGTTTGTGAACTACTTTAATGCTTGTAATTGGCAAAATGCGGATTGGCGCTGAGAGGATATTTTTCCTCGTTCAGCACTCTGAATTGAGATGGTGGATAGCCGGTGACTTTTTTAAAGGCTCTAGTAAATGCCGTTGAGCTCGCAAAGCCTGCCTGATAGGATATATCAGTTACAGATAGCTCGGGATTTGAAAGAAGAGTCTTGGCGTAGTTGATTCGCATTTGAAGTAGATATTGATAAAAGGTTACGCCAGTATATTCGCTAAAAATTCTTTCAAAGTGATATTTGCTAAATCCAGCATAATCAGCAATTTGCTCCAGGGAGATATCCTCTGTAAAGTGCTCCGAGATATAATTGCAGACGCTGTTTAGAGAGTTATTATTCTTTAATGTATTTGAATCATTAACAGAATCTATTTCACGGAAAGTGCTAAGGTTTTTTCCGCAAAAGGCAATAAATTGCATGAGAATAGAATATATTTCAATCTCATCGTAAGGTGCAAGCTCGGTGAAGGTTATAACACTTTCGTCAAGCTCTTGCCCGTTCATATTACCTGAAGGGGCGGAGCCGAAATATAGTTTCATTATCATGTCGATGCAATTGCAAAGATACTCGTAAATCTCTGGTGGGCATGTCTTTTTCTTTATATGAAGAGCAGGCGCCATCAATCTAAAGGCTTTGTCTAACTCGCTTAAATTGTTAATTCCGGAAAAATCTGCTTGAATGTAGACTCTTGCTCCAGGTGAAAGAGAGTAAATCTCGTGAAGGACTGCCGGGCAAATCAATAGAATGTCGCCTACCTCCACGTTGTAAGTTTGATTGGCGCAGATTACCTTGTAGGGTGCTTCTGTGGGCCAAATTATCTCAATATCTGTATGCCAGTGCGCTGGAAAATTGCCATGTAATCGATTGATAAACATCCGTAAACTAGTATTGATTTTATGTTGCACATTTTCTTTGGTGCTTGCATACTGACTCTTCATATCGTAAAAACTCCTATACCTTAAAATTCCCAATAACCCAAACTAATATTGATAATAAATATCCCTAAAATCGCAATATTTATCTTATTTGATATTAATATGAAATCTGCTGATTGATGCAGATGACATGCATTTATAGTCGATATATTTATGACATTATAACATATATAGTCTATTACGGGGCGCTAAACACAGCATTTTGATACATTTTTAATCGGATCGAGAAATGAATCTCAAACAATCTGCACATGTAAAATAGCAATTTTGGTATGGTAGATAGCAATTTTGCACAAGCAAATAAAAGCAAACTGATATAATATTTTTATTAGGAGAACGAAACAAAATTGTTGTTTCAAAAAAGGGAAGATTTTCAGATTCAATTCTGAAAATAAAAGGTTATCAAAATAGGAGGGTAAGGTATGAACAAAAAGGTTTTAACTTCTTTCTTAGCAGCTGTTCTTGCTGCAACGACGATGATCGGATGTGGTGGTAATTCATCATCATCTTCATCAACTCCAGCCAAAGATCCTTCAGCACCAAAGCAGACGGAGGGCAAAAATCTTCCAGAGCTTACAACTGAACCAATGGAAATCACTCTTTGGGACATCGCTACAGAGGAGCCTGCAAAGAGTGCTCAGGAAGGTGCAGTGCAAAGATTCATGGCTGATTATCCTAACATCAAAGTTAACCAGGTTCATCAACAAAACGACAATTATAAACAGCAGCTTGTTGTAGCAATGAGCTCTAAACAAGCGCCTAACATGTATATCCACTGGGGTGGTGGTCCTATGGCAGAATACTACAATTCAGGTTTTGCCAACGACATCACAGATATGTATGCAAAATATGATCACCCTGATTTTGTAGATGCAGCAGTTGCTCAGTCAACATATGATGGCAAGATGCTTGCAATTCCATTTGGTGGACTTTCAGGTTGTGATATTTTCTATAACAAGACATTATTCAAAGAGAAAGGTCTTGAAGTTCCTAAGACTATCGACGAGCTTGAAGATGTTTGTGCAAAGCTCAAAAAAGAAGGAATCACTCCATTTGCACTTGCAAATGCTTCTAAGTGGACAGGCTCTATGTACTACATGTATTTAGTTGCTCGTCACTCAGGCAACGATGAATTTAATGCAGCTTATACACAGGAAAATGGCGGCTCATTCACAAGCGATGCATTCATCTATGCAGGCGAGAAGATTCAGGATTGGGTTAAGAAGGGATACTTCCCAGATGGTGTTAACTCACTTACAGCTGATGACAACCAGGATAGAGCACTTCTCTATGATGGTTCTGCAGCAATGATGCTTCACGGCTCATGGCAAGTAGCTGGTATCAAGGCTGATAACGAAGATTGGTACAACGAAAACATCGGTGTATTCCGTTTCCCAGAAGATACAGAAGCAAAAGAAAAGGGTGTTCCTCAGGATGTTGAAATCGGTACAGCAATCGGTAACGGATTCTCATTCAACTGCTTCAAGGACGATGGTTCTGTAGATCAGGATATGCTCGATGCTTGCTATGTACTTGCAACTCAGTACTACAACGATGATACATACAACGACATGCAGATGGAAGGTGGAAACATTCCTTCAATCAAGGGCTTCGATGAGAAGGTTGAAGATCCTAACAACAGAGTTGTAGTTGATGTATTCTTTAAGGCTTCTAATGTACAGCTTTGGTATGATCAGTATCTACCAGCATCTGTAACAGAGGTACACAAGGATTGCATGACAGAGCTCTTTGGTCTCGAGAAGACACCAGAAGAAATCGGAAAAGAGCAAGATGCAGCAATGCAAAAGGCTATTAAGGAAAATAAGTAAGATTAGGAATTAAATGGCTGCCCGCGGGGAAGAGGCCCCTGTGGGCAGTTTTTAGCTTAATAAAAATTACAGTGTAATTTCTATTAAGCTAAAAAACATGCTGCGCATGTGAGTATGCAAAGCAAACTCTTTCTTACTAAAGCTAAGGAGGGAGATAACGTGAAAAAAGATAATAAATTAGGCCTTGCTCAGGCTAAAGCGCGAAGCACAGCCAGAGCGGCAACGGTATTTCTTATACCGGCGCTTTTGCTTATAACCATATTTATAATCTATCCCGTTATTGATACTTTTGTTATCAGTGGATACAAGTGGAATGGTATTTCCTCTGATAGATTTTTTGTGGGAATGGATAACTGGAAAACACTTATCCATGACGAAATGTTTTGGAAGTCTTTCAAACATAATTTGATAGTAATGGTATTTTCAATTCTTTTGCAAATACCTCTTGGAATGCTGCTTGCTACATTCTTGGATGCAGGCGGAAAGAAATTCAATCTCTTCAAGGTTATTTGGTTTCTACCATATCTAATCAGCTCAGTTGCAATTGCATTCCTCTTTAACTATGCACTTATGACTAACGGTGGTATAGTTTCATCTTTGGCTACAATTATCAAGGGTCAAAAAACAAACATCGACCTTTTGGGAACAGCGCCAAACGCTCTTTACACTGTAATCGGTGTTATGGCTTGGCAGTTCACTCCATTTTATATGGTTTATTTTATGGCGGGCTATGGAAACATCGATACCACAATTTACGAGGCTGCTGTCATCGATGGAGCAACCAGATGGCAGTACATAAAACACATTGCAATTCCACTCCTTGGACCTATCTTTAAAACTGCATGCACAATGTCTTTAATAGGTTCACTTAAATACTTTGACATGATTTGGAACATGACACAGGGCGGACCCGCAGGTTCTACCGAATTGATGGCGACCTACATGTACAAGCTGTCGTTCCAACAGTTCAACATGGGCTACGGCTCAACAGTAGCGGCGGGAATGTTCATTCTTATAACCGCAATTGCCCTTATCTTTAACAAGGTATTCAAGGTTAAGGAGGATTATTGATTATGATAAAAGAAAACATGAATGAAGTGGATTATCGTAAGTCCAAGATAAAATCAAGAATTGCCTGGACCATTGCAATCATCTTTGCATGTCTGATGTTGGTACTTACTCTTGCGCCATTCTTCTTTATGATAATGAATTCGTTCCGCAAGCAGTTTGACATGCTGCAGCAGGGTGTATTCCATCTGCCCGATCCTTGGATTATCGAGAACTACGTTGAGGTAATAGAAAAGGGATTCTTTGGATACTTCCTTCGAAGTGTTATCGTAGTTGCTATTTCTCTTGTGCTGATGCTGATAATATCCGCATTTGCGGCCTATCCGCTCTCAAGGATGAAATTTAAACTAAATCCATGGATATATGCGTTGATAGTTGCAATGATGTCGGTTCCAATGCACGTAACTCTTATACCTATCTTCAAGCTGACAACAGCAGTTGGATTTTATGATTCCCTTAAATCTTTGATAGGGCCATACGTAGCATTTGCTCTTCCAATGTCTGTTTTCATCTTAACAGCATTTATGAAGACAATTCCAAAGGAGATAGAAGAGTCTGCAGAAATCGACGGCTGTAACAGATACAAGAACTTTTTCTTTATGATTTTGCCACTTTCAAAATCAGGACTTTCAACACTTGCTATCTACAACGGTGTTTCAATGTGGAACGAATTCGCATTTGCGAATACATTGCTTATCAGCCCACAGAACAAGACACTTCCTCTTGCTCTCGGTCAGTTTAAGGGTGAGCATGCAATGAATATGCCAATAATTATGGCAGTTTTGACATTATCAGTTTTGCCTATGATTATACTGTTTATCATTTTCCAGGATAAGCTTGTAAAAGGTATGATGGCAGGAGCTGTTAAGGGTTAGACTTATGTGTCAATTTAGATTCAACTATATATATATGTCAACAGAAGAAAGAGGGGTTTTATGATAATTTACGTTGATGTAAATTCAAAATTTGATGGAAACGGAACAAAGGAATTACCATTCCGTAGAATTAACGAGGCGGCCAAGATTGCAAAACCGGGAGACGAAGTACTAGTTGCTCCTGGAGTCTATAGAGAGTACGTTAATCCGGTCAATCCAGGCACTGAGAATGATCGTATAGTCTATAGAAGCGAAAAGCCTTTGGGGGCAATCATTACAGGTGCCGAAGAAGTGACTGGATGGGAAAAATTCAATGGAGATGTATGGGCTGTCAAAGTAAAAAACAGCATCTTTGGTACCTACAATCCATATACAACACTTGTGTATGGTGATTGGTATTTTGCAACTCCAAACAAGCACACCGGTTGTGTTTGGCTCAATGACCAGGCTTTGTATGAAGCTTTAAGTGTAGACGAGTGCATTGAGGGCAAGGTTTATGAGTGCTCATGGGATCCAGAAAACTCTCGCAAGAAATGGTTCGCTGAACAGGATGATATAGATGATACAACTATAATTTATGCAAATTTTGGCGGCGCAGATCCTAACAAAGAAAAGGTTGAAATCACTGTTCGTCGCGAATGCTTTATGCCAAGTGAAGAGGGCATAAGCTACATCACCGTCAGTGGTTTTAATATCAACAAAGCTGCTACAACTTGGGCACCACCAGCTGCTTATCAGGACGGAATGATTAGTCCGCACTGGAGCAAGGGCTGGATAATTGAAGATTGCGAGATTTGGGGAAGCAAGTGTGCCGGTATTTGTGTAGGCCGTTACTTCGACCCAGAAAACAGCAACTTCTATACTACAAAGCATGTGAAGAGTCCGACCCAGATGGAGAGAGATTCTGTATGTCGCGGTCAATATTATGGTTGGCTTAAAGAAAAAATCGGCGGTCATATAATCCGTCGAAACAACATCCACCACTGTGAGCAGGGTGGAATCATCGGACGCATGGGGGGCGTATTTAGTATAATAGAGGACAACCATATTCATCATATCAACAATATGATGGAGCTCGGAGGAGCCGAGATTGCAGGAATAAAGATGCATGCAGCGATTGATGTTATTATGCGTCGCAATCACATTCATCATTGCACAATGGGTATCTGGTGTGACTGGGAGGCTCAGGGTACGAGGCTCACCCAGAATCTTTTGCATGATAACGAGCGTCCTGCTTTCGCAAAGCAGCTGCAAGGTGGTATGACTTGTCAGGATATATTTGTCGAGGTTAGTCATGGACCAACTCTCATTGACAATAATATCCTGCTGTCAGATGTATCACTTCGAATTGCAACTCAGGGTGTTGCGATGGTACACAATCTGTGTGCAGGCTCCTTCACCTATGTGGGGGAGGGAACCACTTGGAGATACACTCCATACCACATGCCTCACAGAACAGAGGTCATGGGCTTTATGTCATTCCTTCATGGGGATGACCGTATATACAATAATATTTTCATACAAAAGTGGCCTTCCGAAGATTGGGTAATAGCAAACGATGCCGACCCAGACAAGACATATTCTGAAAACAGAAAAGTTGGCACCTATTGCTTCGACGATTATCCAACATACGAAGAGTGGCTTCCGCAGTTCGATCTCGAGGAGGAGTATCCAAATATGATGAAGCACGAGGAAGCTCACTTTGGACATCTTCCTGTATGGATTGATGGAAACGCATATTTTGAAGGCGCAAAAGGCTGGAAAAAGGAGAAAAACTCATTTACAGACAACTCGGGTAAAGTATACGTTGATGTGGTAGAAAAGGATAACGGTTATGTCCTTGACACCAACATTTACGATGTTCTCAAGGGATTTACGGTAGATATGATTTCAACTGAAACCTTAGGCGAGGCCTTCGAGCCACAGCAAAAGTTTGAGAATCCAGATGGAACACCTATCACCTTTGATTATGATTTCTTAGGCAGCCACCGATTAGCGAATGTTATTCCTGGACCGTTTGCCACAAAAGAGTCATCAAAAGAAAAGCTTTATGGAAAGCTTTCTATTGAGTAAATTCTTATACACTATATTTTAAAAGACCAGCAAATCCGAGATTCGGAAGTACTGGTCTTTTGATTTGGAAATAAATTACTTTGTGATTATCTTGATAAAAGTCTAATTACGTAAAAAATCCATATGTGAATGGGATAAATGGTGTAGAACATATACTTGCTGAATGCGGTATTTATCCCTCTTTCTCCATTATATAATAGTACTAATGGAATCATCAAAAACAGAGCCCATTCGTTGTTGAAGCACAAATAAGAATACAGTGTTGTACCTTTATATGATGTGTAAAAATTAATAAGTGCATGTGCCAATAAAATAACACAGAAAACGCTTATTCCGACACATTGCAACGATTTTTTTCCATAGAATATCCATATGATAAAGGCAATCGGCAATAAGACTATTCCACCTTCTGAAATAAGACTTAATGTTGCAGTGACAATTGCGAGGAAAATACTAAGAGGGATATTCTTGTGCTGCTTAATATTTTCTAAACACCACACAAATGCAAATAAGAGAGCAAGGGTGAAGAAAATGTTAGCAGGTTGTAGCAACGAATATAAACTATATTGACCAGTAGAACTATTAACATTGTGGAAATACAGGTTGATAGCGATATTTCCCAAGTACATAATTAAGGATGCCAAAAAAAGTCTGATTAAAAATTTCTTACGATTTCGTGTGTGATAGAATCCATCTATCATCAAGTACAAAAATATTGGTGAAACAAATCGTGTAATTAATGGAATCCATTCTGGTGCGGTTACTGGATTCAGCAAATATCTATGCACATGATCTAGTATCATGAAAAATAGTGCTAACAATTTTATCTTGTATGCATCAAGACCTTTTCTCATTTTATTCTCCTTGTAAACTTTTGCTAATTAATCTAAATTAAGGTTTTTATTTGCAACAGATATAGCACCTATGTATAAGAGTACAGTAAATATTACAGCGCAAATAAAGTTTCCTATACAAAATAAATCTGTCCACTCCCAGTATCCATCATGAGCACCGCGAATGCTATAGCTTGCTGCTTTGTTGATGGAATAAACTGCATATAACAGTAGTCCTGTACCTAAAAAGCAAAGTATGTTACCTAGTCTTTTGCGTTTGCTCCAAAGTAGACTAATGCTTTTACTGAAGAAGAAAGCCATAAGCACTGATATTATTTCTAACAAAAGAGTAATAATCATATATATTCCAAGACCGATATTTTTGGCTGATAAGGATGCGCTTAATGTAGTTGTTGTTTCTTCGTCGCAAATTACGATGCAGAAAACTAAAGATAAAGTAAATAAAATAGCCCATATGCAGCTGACTATTATTTTTGAAGAGACGACTTGTTTGATAGTTGCTGGAAGAGTGAAAGTAAAATATCCTTCTGTAGAGTATAAACTCTTGTCGTAGTATTTAAACATATATTTAATTGCCATTACGCTTATTATTGTCGCTCCAATTAAAACTAATGAGATCAAAGAATCAGCGTCAATTGATTTATTGCAACTGCAAATTATTCTAAAAGAAATACCCATCAAAATTGCTATCAAGCATA
Organism: Pseudobutyrivibrio sp. UBA1225; assembly: GCA_002309345.1. Taxonomy (GTDB): domain Bacteria; phylum Bacillota; class Clostridia; order Lachnospirales; family Lachnospiraceae; genus Pseudobutyrivibrio. The sequence continues at coordinate 24,791 of DBWZ01000055.1, read as the reverse complement.
AAATTGCCATTGTCGCGCGAGTGTTTTTAAAATCATATTTTATAAGTTTACCTAACATTTATATACCTCCCTGAATAGTTCATCAACTGATTTACCGTGTTCGGCTCTTATGGTGTCAACTGGCTGATAGAGCTTTATGCTGCCGTTTTGCAAGAAAATCGCTTCATCTAACACCAATTCTACATCTGCTATAAGATGAGTGGCGATGATTACAGAAACCGACGGGTCACAATTATTAATTATAGTTCGTATTATCGAATCTCTAGCGGCAGGATCGACGCCAGCTATAGGTTCGTCAAGAATGTAGAGCTTTGCCCTGCGACTCATTACAAGAATGAGCTGAACTTTTTCACGGTCACCCTTGGAAAGAGTTTTAAGCTTATGCTGTGGATTAATATTTAATATAGACAGCATTTCTGAAGCTCTGCTCTCATCAAAATCATCGTAAAAATATTTGAATGTTTTGATAGCGGATTCAATTGTGTTATTATTATTAAGATAACTTTTATCTGGAAGATAAGAAATAATTGCTTTGCTCTTTGGACCAACTGGGTTGCCATCAACAAGGACTTTACCTTTTGTTGGTTGTAAAAGACCACATATTATTTTGATAAGTGTTGTTTTACCGCTACCGTTTGGGCCGAGAAGTCCTATAATATGTCCAGACTTGATCGATAAAGTTACATCATCAAGTGCCTGAACACTGTCGAATGTTTTGGATAATTCCTGTATTTCTAACAGATTACTCATGTTATTCTCCTTTGAAAAGTTGAGTTTTCGAAGTGGTTATTATTATCTGAAAAAGATGTAATCATTTTTTTACATATTGTTTAACTAGTTCAAGAATTTCATTTCCAGTAAAGCCGTATTTTTCCATACCGTTAATAAATTGCTCAACCTGTACTTTAACTAGTGATTTTTTCAATTCTATAATCATTTCGTTATCCTCCGTAATAAAGCGACCGCTGGTTCGTTCTGAGTGAACAAGTCCTGTAGATTCGAGAGTACTAAGTGCTCTTTGCATTGTGTTTGGATTGACACCAGCGTCAGTAGCAAGGTCGCGAACACTTGGCAGCTTATCGCCTGGCTTGTATATTCCTAATACAATGTCGTCTTGAAGATGCTCGATAATCTGAACGAAGACAGGATTGCCAGAATTAAGATCCCATGGCATAATTACTAATTGTTCCTTTCTTAAATATAGTTATTGTATTACTGTACTAATCACTTAATACAATAATACAATAACTTAAAAAAAATACTTTGTCAACTTTTTTGGTCCCTAGGGACGGGGTTATGGGTCCAAAATGAAAATGAACCACTAACCCCGTCCCCCTGGTCCACTAGATTCGCATAAGGAGGAAATCAAATGATGATGAAGAAAAAGATATTGTTTTTAGCATTAGCAATCATGGTAGTTACTGGGTGTGCTCATCAAGAGGATTCTAAAGATAATTATAAAGTCAATAATTCTGATGTGGCAAATAGTGAAAGTGATTCTAGCTCAGACAAAAAAACTGAGAATGATAATAGTGCAGAAACTGATTCAAGTAATGAAGATGATTCTAATGGAACTATAGTAAATGAAACTTCAAAATATACTTACATTGCTCATGGAGATGAATATTGTACGGTAGTTCTTCGGGATACTGGAGAGAAATTGTGCACGATAACAAAGGATGAATATGAACCAGATTTTCTTGAAGGCAAAGTTGAAGAATATGATGATATCCTCGGATACGAAGGCTTTGTAGTTTCTGTACCGTTTTTGGATGACAATCTTGTTGAGGTTTATTGTAATACCGATAGTGGATATCAGCGCATAGAACAAAGTGTGGTTAGGGATTATTTTGTTGAAGATATTGATGGTAATAATGTTTCCGAATTAATCTTAGATGTTATATTTATGGGAGATGGAAGGGGTGAAATATTTGTAGACAGAAACTATAATAATACTTTTCAAAGCGCAAGAGTTAGAAAGGAAAATACAGATTTGATTCAATATGGCTCAATATACGATTCTAAGACAAAAACAATCAGTATAATTTATGGGGCACCGACCGATGACCATTTTGATGAAGAAACAATTCCAATGGCCGAAGCATATCAAGATAAAAATATATTAAAATTTGAAGATATAGATCTCTAATGGACCATGGGGACGGGGTTATGGGTCCAAAATGAAAATGAATTCCAATGATAGGAGTATGAATCTAAAATGAAAATGGGATTTATCATAGATTTCAGGACTAGGAGTATAAGTTTAAAATAAAAATGAGCCATGAACCCCGTCCCCTAGGACCATAGGAAAGGTGGATGTTTTGAATAACAAATTGTTTGCGCAAGCTTTTACAAAAGTTATATCGGGAATCTTATTGGTAGGACTTCTTTTGTTTTTGCCAGCGGGAACTTTTTCATATTGGAATGGTTGGCTTTTGATAGGAATCTTGTTTATTCCTATGATTGTTGCGGGGTTTGTCATGATGAAGAAAAGCCCGCAGTTATTACAAAAGCGGCTAAATGCAAAAGAAGAACAGTCAGAGCAGAAAACCGTCATCGCGTTGAGCGGGTTAATGTTTCTTGCTGCGTTTATTGTGGCTGGACTAAATTTCCGCTTTGGATGGATTGTTTTGCCAGATTGGATTGTCTATGCTGCGGCTGTAGTATTTTTACTTGGTTATATACTATATGCGGAGGTCCTCAGGGAAAATGAATACCTTTCCCGCACTGTTGAGGTTCAGGAAAATCAAAAGGTTATTGATACTGGGCTTTATGGAATTGTGCGTCATCCCATGTATATGAGTACAATCCTTTTGTTTTTTACAATGCCCATTGTCCTAGGTTCAGCCCTTTCTTTTGTTATTATGCTCGCGTATATACCGATAATCTCAAAGCGCATCCGCAATGAAGAGCTGATACTCGAAGAAGGTCTCGAGGGATATTCTGAGTACAAGAAGCGTGTCCGATACAAGGTAATACCTTTTATTTGGTAGGCTGCTCCAAGGGGCTTGGAGTCTTAAAGAACAAGAAAGATGCGAGCGAGAAGGAGAAAATAATGGCAGAGCAGATAGCGTCATCCTAGGACATCTCTGACATTAAGTATATAGAACCAATAATTTCTTATCTTGAAGAGAAGGGAGAGTAAAAGCTCTGCCACGGAGGAACGTAAAACATGCAGTTAGCAGGCATAGATAATGGAAAATCTTTTGATTGGGGAAACACGTCAAAGGATTATGCAAAATATAGGGATGTTTATCCGAAGGAGTTTTATCAGAGAATTTTGGATTTGGGGCTTTGCAAGGATGGACAAAAGGTTCTAGATATTGGAACAGGTACAGGAGTTCTTCCTCGCAATATGTATAAGTTTGGCGCCGAGTGGACTGGAACCGACATTTCAGAAAATCAGATAGAGCAGGCGAAACTTCTTGCAGCGGAGCAGAAGATGAATATAGATTTTTATGCTTGCGCAGCTGAAAAGGTTGATTACCCGGACAATACTTTTGATGTCATAACCATATGCCAATGCATCTGGTATCTAGATGCCAAGATTGTGGCAGAAAAATTTTCAAAAATGCTTAAAAGAGATGGTAAACTTCTTATTCTTTACATGGGGTGGTTGCCTTACGAAGATTCTATTGCAGGAAAGAGCGAAGAGATTATTCTGAAGCATAATCCCAATTGGAGTGCATACGGAGATACAGTTCAGCCTGTCTATGTTCCAGAAGAACTGATGGATTATTTCGACGTTATAGTCAGGGATGAATTCCGTGTTGATGTGCCATTTACAAGAGATGGATGGCATGGTCGTATGCGAGCCAGTCGAGGTGTTGGAGCAGCGATGAATGAATCGCAGCTACACGCTTGGGATGAAGAACATATGAAGATGTTAATGGCAAATGCAGAAGAAAGGTTTAATGTTAAGCATTATATTTCCTTTGCGGAATTGCAAGTGCGAAAATGAGCCACTAACCCCGTCCCCTAGGTCCATTATAAAAAGATTCATAGTAACAGTGTTGGTTCAAAGACCGATTATGAAATGTATTCGATGGATTTCGAAGAATTCCTTTGGGCCAAAGGGTATAGTCAGGAACAAATCGATTCTATTCTGGTTCACATGATTGATAATAAGCCTTTTAATGAGAATGAGTTATCAATTTTTAAGAATCTATTCTTGGATTTCTGTGTACTAGGCGGAATGCCAGATGTAGTTAAGCTTTATATTGAGTCGGGGACTTTTTCTGGCACATTGGATGTTCAAGAGCAAATAAGGCTTGATTACGAGGAAGATGTAAGAAAATATGCAGAAAGCCTCGATCAAACGAAAATTATTAGAGTGTACAGAAGCATTCCTGCGCAGCTTGCCAAAGAGAATAAGAAGTTCCAGTTTAATAAAATTGATAAGAATGCAAGATCTAGGGAATACACAGGATGCATTGAATGGCTTATTGATGCAGGTGTTATAACAGAATGTAATTGTTTACAGTTCCCCGAATTACCACTTAAGGGTAATGTAGAGGAGAGCAAGTATAAACTGTATTACCCAGACACGGGATTGCTGGTTTCGGCGTTAGATGAGGAAGCACAGGAAGATTTAAGAGTTAATAAAAATCTTGGAGTTTATAAAGGCGCTCTTTATGAGAACTTTGTTGCTGAGGCTTTTGTAAAGCAAGGGCTTGGACTTTTCTATTATAAGAAGGAAAATTCTACCCTTGAAGAAGACTTTTTTGTAAGAACACAAAATGATTTGATTCCTGTTGAAGTTAAGTCTAATAATAATCAGTCAAAATCATTGTCGACATTGATTAAAAATAAGAACTATGGTGATATTTCATATGGAATAAAGTTGGGTAATTTTAATGTGGGTTATGCAAATGATATTTATACATTCCCATATTTCTGTGCGTTTAAGATAAAAGAGTATTTGAAGAAAAAAGAATTATAACAAATCTTATATGGTGGAGATATTCCACGAATTATGTTAATATATTTTAGATTTTGAATAGTATACGCTAAAAACATGTAATATAAAATAAAGAAGACCCTTATTTTAAGGGAAAAAGGAGAAAAAATGAAACTAGGAATCGTAGGTTTACCAAACGTCGGCAAATCAACATTATTTAACTCACTTACAAAGGCAGGAGCACTTGCGGCAAACTATCCATTTGCAACAATCGACCCAAATGTTGGTATCGTATCTGTTCCAGACAAGCGTCTCGATGCCCTTACCAAGATGTACAACAGCAAAAAGACAGTTCCAGCAACAATCGAATTTGTTGACATTGCAGGTCTTGTAAAGGGTGCTTCAAAGGGTGAAGGTCTTGGAAATCAATTCCTTGCCAACATTCGTGAGGTAGATGCCATTGTGCATGTTGTTCGTTGCTTCGAGGATGCCAATGTTGTTCACGTTGATGGAACTATCGATTCTCTACGTGATATAGAAACAATCAACCTTGAGCTTCTTTTCTCTGATATAGAGGTTATGGAGCGTCGCTATGCCAAGACGGAGCGCTCAGCTCGTATGGACAAGACTCTTCAAAAGGAAGCAGCTATGCAAAAGCGTCTCATTGAGCACATGGAAGCTGGCAACATGGCCAAGACTTTCGAGCTTAACGATGACGATGAGGAAGGCTATTTCAAGGAGTACAATCTTCTTACAGCAAAGCCTGTTATCTATGCTGCCAATGTTGAGGATGAAGATTTAGCAGATGATGGCGCCAACAACAAAAACGTTCAGGCCGTTCGTGAGTACGCAGCCAAAGAAGGCTCAGAGGTGTTTGTTATCTCAGCTCAAATAGAGCAGGAGATTTCAGAGCTTGATTCGGAGGAAGAAAAGCAGGAATTCTTGGAGGCTATGGGACTTTCAGAGTCTGGCCTCGACAAGCTTATCACTGCATCTTATAGATTACTTGGTCTTATTTCATACCTCACCTCAGGTGAGGATGAGACACGTGCATGGACCATCAAAAAGGGCACCAAGGCTCCGCAGGCAGCTGGAAAGATTCACACAGACTTCGAGCGTGGATTCATCAAGGCAGAGGTTGTTAGCTACGATGCACTTATGGAAAATGGTTCTATGGCAGCAGCAAAGGAAAAGGGGCTTGTTCGTATGGAAGGAAAGGATTATGTCGTCGCAGATGGCGATGTTATCACATTCAGATTTAACGTTTAGATTATTGGTTTTCCTTATAAAACAATAATCGAATCGGATTGGGCTTTGGAGCTTGACCATGTCAAAAATAGCATTAGACACAGCTTGAGTTTTGAATTATTATATTAGTAACGATTTATATAGTTTACTTTTAATTTAAAGGAGGAAATGGTATGAAACTTACTAATATCAAAGATGTAGAAGCTTTTTTCAAGGTTATCGATAGCTGTGAAGGCACAGTTGAACTTGTGACTGGCGAAGGCGATAGATTAAATCTCAAGTCAAAGCTTTCTCAGTTTGTTTCATTAGCAAATATTTTTAAAGCTGACCCAAATAGTATTCCAGAATTAGAAATTATCGCTTATGAGCCTGAGGATTCCAAAAAACTTCTTGAGTTTATGATTAACCAGTAATCATTTAATAGAATTATTAGGGGCTTATGTTAGACATGAGCCTCTTTTTTCAACTAATACAATCTTTATTTAGAAATAAAAACGAACCGTGATTGAACTATACATCCTAGAGAAGAGAAGCATGGAGTATATCTAAATGAGGGCATACGAAAGATTATTAAAGTACGTAAAAATTTATACAACAAGTGATGAGGACAGCAACACTGTTCCTTCAACAGCAAGACAATTTGATTTGGCAAAGATTTTGGTTGAAGAGCTTAAGTTTCTTGGAGTGGAAAATGCTGAGGTTGATGACAAATGCTACGTATATGCGCATATCCCAGCAACTCCTGGCTGCGAAAGCAAAAAGTCAATTGGATTTATTGCCCACATGGACACTGCGCCGGATTTTACTGGTGAAAATGTAAATCCAATTATTGAAGAGAATTATAACGGCGAGAATGTTGTGCTTGGAACATCAGGTCGTACAATAAAGGTTTCTGATTTTCCACATCTTGCAGGTCTCAAGGGGCGCACCCTTATCCACACGGATGGTACGACTCTGCTTGGCGCAGATGATAAATCTGGCGTCGCAGAGATTATGACATTTGTTGAGGAAATCCTTAAGACCGACAAACCACACGGCAAGATTTGCATAGGCTTTACACCTGACGAGGAAATCGGTGCAGGGGCAGATCACTTTGATGTGGCAAAATTTGGAGCGGACTTCGCATATACGGTAGACGGTGGCGAAGAAAACGCAGTAGAATATGAAAACTTTAATGCAGCAGGCGCAGATGTAGAATTTACTGGTGTGAGCATCCATCCAGGAGACGCCAAGGATATTATGGTAAACGCAGCATTGGTTGCGATGGAATTTAATGCCATGCTTCCACCTACTGAGGTTCCTTCTAAAACCGAGGGATATCAGGGCTTCTTCCACTTGACAGATATGTCAGGGGACGTGGCTAGTGCCAAGCTATCGTATATCATCCGTGACCACGACAAGGATAAGTTTGCTGACAAGAAAAAGGTTATGGAGCATGCTTGTAACATCATTAATCAAAAGTATGGCGATGGAACTTGCAAGCTTACTATCAAAGATCAGTATCAGAACATGCTTGAGAAAATTGAACCTCACATGTTTCTTATAGATTATGCATTCAAAGCACTTGAAGATGCAGGGGAGAATCCGAAAGCAGTTGCTATTCGCGGCGGAACTGACGGTGCAAGGCTTTCATTTATGGGATTGCCATGCCCAAACCTTGGTACAGGCGGCTACAACTTCCATGGTCCATTGGAGCACATCACAGCTGAGGGTATGGACACCGTAGTGAAGGTCCTTCACGGATTGGTTCAGCGATTTGCGAAATAATAACAATTAGCAAGTAGACAATTCAAGCCCTACAAATAAAATTTAATGGAGAGAAATATGTCAGATAAAATTTGCGTTCTTGGGGTTGCAGGTGGATCTGCTTCTGGCAAGACTACGATAGTTAATAAATTGCATGATTACTTCGGAGAGGATATAGCTGTTCTCAGCCACGATGCATACTACAAGGCTCATCCAGAGATGTCCTTCGAGGAGAGAACTCATCTCAACTACGACCATCCTGATTCTTTTGAGTCTCACAGGATGGCAGAGGATGTTAGGAAGCTTATCAAGGGGTATGCTATTGACATGCCTGTCTATGACTATGTTAATCACAATCGTTCTGAGGAGACGGTTAGAGTTGAGCCAAAGACGGTAATCGTCATGGAAGGCTTTTTGGTCCTTGAGAACAAAGAACTTCGTGATTTGATGGATATCAAAATATTCGTAGATGCGGATGCTGATGAGCGATTAATGCGTCGAATCAAACGAGACATGATAGAGCGAGGGCGCAGCATCGAATCAATCATCACTCAGTACGCAGATACGGTTAAACCTATGCATGAAGAGTTTGTTGAACCATCCAAGAAATATGCCGATATCATCATCCCACGAGGTGGTGAAAATGCAGCAGGCATTGATATGCTTATTACTTACATGAACAAGAAATTGCATCACGAAGGTGATGTCTCAAATCAAATATAATATCGATGATAGATTTTCTTTTATAGGTAAAATCTAGTATAATTAAGAATAGATTCCATTGAGGGGTGGAATCTATTCTTTTTAGTTATGAATGAATTTGGAGTAGTACAGAAACTGTAAATGGCAACAAGGAATTACAATACTATGAAAAATAAAAAAATAATCACATTGATTTTGTCGGCAGTGCTTTTTTTTACTATGTTTTTTAATGCGTCGGTACCAGCCAAGGCAGATCAGATGAACCAGGTATATACAGCACTTGGTGACAGTCTTACAGATGAGCACACCTATGATGGCAAAAGCTGGACTTCTTATCCTACCTATATTTGCGATGATTTGATGGCAAACAAGGGAATCAATGTCACTCTTTGCAATCATGGTGTTGGCGGTTTTACAACCAGTGATGTATTAGAACAAATTTCTTCTGATGAAGCTGTCATAAACGACATCAAGAGTGCCGATTTTATAACTCTTCAGGTGGGAGCAAACAATATCACCTATGCGATGATTACTAGTCTTTCAGACAAGGGGCTTATGAGTCTTCCGTTTGAGTATTATCTTCCAGAGGGAACTAATGTGGGCGCTTGTGAGATTGATGCCAAGGATGTTCTTTCCAACAAGGAGAACGAATATCACCAAAAGTATATTTCTACTGCAAAGGATGATTTGGAGTCTATCATAACTAAGATTAGAGAGTACAATCCAACAGCCCCAATTTATATAGCGACTGTATACTACACTCAAGAGATGTTTTCTATGTTGTTTTGTTCGATGTTTGGCCTTTCAACCGACTCCGGTATAGTATTGGCAGATCAGTACGGTGTGGCAGCTGCAGAGCTTAGAACATATTTTGAGGATGCAGCAGCTTACTATGACAACGTTTATTTTGTAGATAACTCCGCAGCCTGCGATGTATATTTCTTCCAGTACAATGAGGAGGGTCGTATATGCGATATTCATCCAAATGCTAATGGTCAGCATGCTTTGGCAGGAGCCTTTGAAGGAGCTTTTTCTCTTGCCGCAAAGGAAAGATTTAAGAACGATACATCCAAGGCATTGATAGATAAATTCACTGCACTAGGACAGAAACACAGGGCGATGCTTGTAAAATAATTTTGTTTTAAAAACTGGCTAATCCCGCATAAATAAAGGCTTTTCACAGCTCTACAACTATCTAAAAATAGTTGTAGAGTTATTTTTTTTCAAAAAAATATTGCACTGTAAATCCAACTATGCTATAACTGTATTAACACAGATAGCACAGTTAATACAGGAGGTAATCCGTATGAAAAAAAGAACAATTATCCTTGGTTTAATGGCATCTATGGTTATGACAACTGGTTGTACCAATCAGGGCACAGGGGTCATGGGAAACTCAGTAAATTTATCATCTAGTACAGATGAAGCTCAGGAGCAAGTTCAAGTTAATTCGGATGATAAAATCGTATATGCGAATCACGATATCTACATCGACTCAAATGTGGATGAGGTTTTAGATGAGCTTGGCGAGCCAGCATTTGCAAATACCGATTCGGAGATTGAATTTTATACATATAACAATGCAGAAATCGAAATGCATGTATTTGACGATGGTAACTCACGCGACATATGGGAAATGCATATCATGTCAAATAAAGTATCAACAAATCGTGGGATTAAATCAGGCGATTCAAAGGATGCTGTATTAGAAAAATATGGCAAGCCTGATGAAGAATCCCATGATGCAAATGGTGATACCTATACATATGATTTCGATGGATATAAATTGTCATTCGTTACTGATGACAATAATGAATCAGTGCAACGTTTCTTCATTACAAATGAGGAAATTGATAGCAAAATACAATAAACAGCATAAGAACATGGAGGATTAAAAATGAAGAGAAAACTAGTTATTTGTGCGTTGATAGCGTCCATGGCATTAGCAGCAGTTGGCTGTGGAGATGGCGGAAGTGTTTCCGAGAACAATACTGATGCGGCAGCGTGTGCGCCAGCAGAAGGTAAGAGCGAATTTACAGCTGATGATCTAGCGGTTACTTACAATGATGTAACTATCAAAGCAGGAGATGATATTTCAGTTTTAGATTCGTTGGGTGAGCCAACATCTTATAGTGAAAATCCTGGCGATGGTAACGAGATATATAAGAATTATACTTATGGAGATGATGATTTGCTTATTGCAGCAAAGGGTAGCAAGGATGGAGATTTTAAAATCGATTCAATTAATATTTTGGGTGATAAACCAAAGTTTATGAATGGAATTAAATTTGGTGCTACATCTGAGGCTGTTTTGACTGCTTTAGGCGAGCCTGATTCCAAAGATGAGTACGAATGTGGAGGTTCTAAGCAGGCAACATACAACTATAATTCTAAAGAAACACAGTTGAATATTTCATTTGATAATAACAAAGTAAATGGTATATCAATATATCCAAATAAATAATAATCTATAAAAAATTACAATCCCGGGTGGCTGAAGCCCGGGATTGTTTTTGCATATTCGAAACGAACATGCAGATGTAGGGAGAAAATATATGAATGGTCCGAATGACCTTGAAATAAACTAATTTGTTATTTGTCTAGGAGTCAAAACTCTTTTTTTTTCTTTGGTCTGTAGACTCTCGTATTTAATCCACACACCGGAATAGATTATGCTCCTAAGAATGTTTTCATTGCTTACTATTGGAAGACGTTCAAAGGATTTGGTGCACTCTGACATGAGAGATGTAAGATTAACTCTGACGAAAGTTTCATAATCTCTAGGTGTCTCGTGCTTCAAGAAAATCAATGGATTATAGCTTCTAGCTTTGTTATCCTTTTTTAGATCTTCGTAAGCATCAATAATGTAAATGAATTTGCCCATGTAATAACCCATACAATAGAGGGTCTTAGACCAGGCATCATCTTTCCAATTGAACAATTCTCCAAGCATTTCGCCTGTGAAGCTTGAAACAATATCTATATTTGTTTCTTTGGTTCGTTCTGCCTCGGAAAGCTTTACTATATAATCTTCGACGGCTTTAACCTGTCGAGGGTATCTGTCTTTAATCTTTAAATAGTCTTTTTTTAAAAGACTTGCAAATAGTCCAGAAATCTTTGAATCTCCATCCTTGTAATCATCCATAAGGCTGTGATAGGACAGGATTACGTCCATATCAGCCGCATAGCGAATCGCTTCACTTGAATAAGAGTGAGTGATTGAAAAAGGATGATACAAACAACGGGTTTCATCAACCTGACATTCTGGATTGTATAAACTTTGAAGCAGAATTGCTAAAAAGCATGAATCATGATTTAGTAGCAATTGACCCTTTAAGCCTGCAGATTTATTAAGCTCTTGGCACAATCCATAATAGAATTGCCGATAGGTAAATCTATCTGCTTCTGAAAGCTGTTTATAATCGTATTTAATATACCCGAACAATAATTACACCTTCTTTATAAACAACGTACGACAATTGCGACATTTGACTTGTATTTTGCCACGTCCACGGGGTGCTCTATGTTTCTGTTTGCAATTTGGGCATTTGAAAACAACATAGCTTTTTCGCTGTCTTGCCTTTGTAATACAATTTCTAACATCAAATGCAAAGGTGTTATATCTTCTTCTAATACCTGAAGTCATTGATAAAAACTTTTGGTTCTCTGAATATCGTTTCTGATAATTTCTAGAAAGAACGCGCCAAGCAGTGTATGCTGCAAAAATCAATGCAAGGACATAAACGATATTCGAATGTGTAAGCATTGTAAGAAGAAAGAGTATGAGACCTATCTTAGCAGTTGTTTTGCTGAGAGTATCAAGTCCTGTTCTTCCATCAAATAATCTTGTAAAGTTATATCTTAAATCGTTCATACGTACCTCCAAATAACGCGTAAATCAAAAGTTCGTCCCTGTGGATTAGTTACCATTTAACTTAAGATTTGCCCATACGTCAACAGTTTGCGGCAGTATTTAAGAAAAGTTTAAGATTTGATTTAGATTGTAATAGAACTTTAATAATTCCTTTAGAATACTTGATAAAATGCAAGAGTTAGGATAAACTAACGGTAGTTAATTATATTGCACGGAAAGTAGAAATATGATAATCTTTACCCGTGGGTTGTATACAATTAATCCACTGACTAGGAGGAATTCATTTTGAGAACATTTGTTAATGAATCAGCAGAAAACTATTTAGAAACAATTTTGATACTTAGCAAGAAGCTTCCAGTCGTTCGCTCGGTTGATATTGCTAACGAGCTTGACTTCAAAAAATCATCAGTCAGTATTGCTATGAAAAACCTTCGCGAGAAGAATCACATTACTGTTACTGATGCTGGATATATTTACCTTACAGATTCAGGCAAAGAAATCGCGGAGATGATTTACGAGCGCCACGAGCTTATCACAGCTATCCTTACCAAGCTAGGCGTGCCAGAAAACATTGCAGCCGAGGATGCATGCCGTATCGAGCATGTCATTAGCAAGGAAAGCTTCAAGGCTGTCCGCGATTACGCCAAGGATAAGATACTCTAGATTCTTGTTTTGTTCTCTATTTAACTTATATGAGTGTTTCTGTACAAAAGGACACCTATTAATAGATAGTGTTAATGTATCCAGTCCAGTTTTGTAGGACTGGATTTTTATAATATTAAATTGGGGTATTTGCAGATCGTGCCTTTTGATAAATTCAATCTAGTCCAGTTTGATTTGTGTATAGCTAGAACTGGTTTGGGAAACACAATCTGCATTTTCATACATAGTGAGTAGGAGATTTTTATGGATATTATGGATAACAATCAGCGCGAGCTGATAATACAACAACTCAGAGATTCAGGCTGTCGAATTACAAAACAGCGTCTTATAATTTTAGATATAATTCTCAATGAAGAGCCTTCATGTGTTAAGGAAATTTATCGAGAGGCAGTCAAACTAGACAAGAATATCGGTAGTGCCACTGTCTATCGTATGGTTAACACCTTGGAAGAAATCGGTGTTATAAACCGCAAGAATATGTATCAGGTTGATTGCTCAAACTGTGATGTTCATTGTTCAGAAGAGGATTGTGATTCAGATTGTATCGGCGAGTGTGCTGCCTGCGAAACACGCATTGTAGTTACCCTCGACGATGACACCAAGATGGTAATAGACAGAGCCGAGCTCCAGGAGCTATTAGAGGCTGGTCTTCACGCCAAAGGGCGCATTGCCAGCCAACACAAGATAGTTAGGCTAGCGATGTAGAGATTAGCCTGAAGATTTCTGTGATACAGATCGATTCAATGAGACGACTGATTCGTTTGATTTAGGTGTACTAGGCTGATCAAATGGTCTAGGTCCATTATTATAAGTTGCATTATTATATTCCAAATATTCAGTAGTGATAATCTCATAGTTTCCTGCAAAAATCTCAGGATTGCTTATCTCACTGTTTACCTCAGTATTTTCCTCGGCATTTTTTGATGTCGATGATGGTGGTGCTGTATTCTCTATACCTCTATTTATATTATCGATTATAGTACGGCCAGCAATTTCTTGGTGTATACCATTATTACGGCTGTCAGGAGATTTCTGCAAATCATCAAGATACTTTTTTAGGTACTTAATGTCATTTACTTTAAGTGCATTGTTTTCAAATTGTATTTCTTCTTTATTTGACTCATAACAAATATATAAATTCAGTAAGCGGTTGTGTTCCATTTCTAAAAATTTTTTTTCTTGATTTAGGACCTTATATTCATTTTCTATAGCTGTCTTTTTTTCTTCAAACAAAGCATTATCAATCTGCTCAGAACCAATTTTTTCTATTAGCTTCTCTATCTTGTATGGAGTTCTGTATTGCTTTAATAATGCATCAATTATATCATCTTTTACTTTTACGTGACTCCCAAGATACTTTATTCTATCCATAAGAATTCTTTTATCTACCGCTTCTTGAATATCTTGTTCGCTTACATTATTTAGGTTTTGTCTAAGTCGATTAGAAAGCTTATTCATTCGGCGATCCATATACTTTAATGAGGATTTTTTTGCCGAGACTGGGTTTCGTGTTGAATTAAGATACTTATTTATCTTATTTAATATTCTTTTCTTATTCCAATTGGAAATTTTTTCTTTAATTGATGGCATATTTTTCATCCTCCATAAATAATATTTGTTGGAATTACTATTTATACTTCCACATTATTAATTCAAAAAAAAACGAGGTTATTTTTCCAATTACACGAAAATATTTTGAAAGAAGGTTTACTTTGGTTGAATTTATGCATGTTCTGATGTATTATAAAGGGGCTGTTTGGCGGTAGCTGGGCAGCCTAATTTTTGAGGTAAGAATCCGAGAGATTCATGCGGATTCTTTATTGTAGAAGAGGAGATATAACATGACTCAGTCACGTACACACAACTGTAATGAGCTTCGTCTTGCAGATGCTGGCAAGCAGGTTACATTAGTTGGTTGGTTTGAAAACATTAGAAAGGTGTCTAAAAATCTTGGTTTCCTTATCCTTCGTGATTTTTATGGCACTACACAGATAGTTATCGAGACAGAAGAGATGATGGAAGTTATCGATTCAGTCAACAAGGAATCTACAATCTCTGTCACAGGAGAAGTTCGTGAGCGTTCTTCTAAGAATACCGAGCTTCCTACAGGTGAAATCGAGGTTGTTCCTACATCAATTGAGATTCTTGGCAAGTGTGCTCACAACGAGCTTCCATTCGAAATTAATCGTTCAAAGGAAGCAGATGAGAACACTCGTCTTAAATATCGTTACCTTGATCTTCGTAATCCAGAGGTCAAGAGCAAAATCGTTCTTCGTAGCAAGATTGTTGCAGAGCTTCGCAACGCTATGATTGCTCACGATTTCATGGAGATTACAACTCCAATCCTTACATGCTCATCACCTGAGGGCGCACGTGATTATCTTGTTCCAGCACGTAATCACCCTGGTAAGTTCTACGCGCTTCCACAGGCTCCACAGCAGTTCAAGCAGATTCTCATGGCATCTGGCTTTGATAAATATTTCCAGATTGCGCCATGTTTCCGTGATGAAGATGCTCGAGCAGACCGTTCACCAGGCGAGTTTTACCAGCTTGACATGGAGATGGCGTTTGCTTCGCAGGAGGATGTCTTTGCAGTAATCGAAGATGTGCTTCCACTAATCTTTGCAAAATACGGTGTATACAAGAGCGCTTCAACAGCTCCATTTGTACGCATTCCATATCTTGAGGCGATGGACAAGTACGGTAGTGACAAGCCAGATCTTCGTATCGATTTAGTTCTTCAGGATGCAACAGATGTTATGGCTGATTGCGGCTTCGGTCCATTCGAGGACAATGTTGTAAAGGCTATTGTTGTTGATGGTCTTACAGCAACACGTAAGCAGATTGATGCCATGATTGCCGAGGTAGAGGTGACATGCGCTCAGAAGACATATTGGTTCAAGATAGATGAAAACGGCGAAATCGTCGGTGGTATAGCTAAGTTCTTGCAGGAGCGTAAGCAAGCAGTTATTGATGCACTTGGTCTTAAGCCGGGTGATTTTGTCGGTCTTGCTGCAGGTCCACTTCTTGTGGCACAAAAGACAGCTGGTGTATTCAGAAAGCTTCTCGGTGCAGCTGCAGAAGGACACATGAAGAAAGATACTTACGAGTTCTGCTGGATAGTTGATTTCCCAATGTACGAAATTGGAGAGGAATCAGGCGAGCTTGAGTTCTGTCACAATCCATTCTCTATGCCACAGGGCGGAATGGATGCGCTCAAGAATCAAAAGCCTTTAGATATTTTGGCATATCAGTATGATTTAGTATGTAATGGCGTAGAGCTTTCGTCTGGCGCCATCCGTAACCACGATCCAGAAATAATGATTGAAGCATTCAAGCTTGTTGGTCTTGGTGAGGAAGATGTTAAGGCTAAGTTCCCAGCTATGTACAACGCATTCACTTATGGTGCGCCACCACACGGCGGGATTGCTCCAGGTGTAGACCGTATGATTATGCTCATCGCTGGAGAGGAATCAATCCGCGAGATTATTCCATTCCCAATGAACAAGAACGCTCAGGATATTATGATGGATGCTCCAGCAACAGTAGAGCAGAAGCAGCTTGATGATGTACACATTGCAATTGTAATGCCTGAGGAAGATTAAAAAAGGCTAAAATAAAAAGGCTTCCCCTTGAGGGGAAGCTGGCTGCGATAGCAGACTGATGAGGTGTATTCTTCATCAGTCTTTTTTATCTACTCAAATGTTTGATCAGTGGATGCAACACGGTAGCTATAATCACTCCAAAAATTCCTTGAATTACATTTGGGATGATGCCAGCGACTGATGCGACAGCTCCAGCAGCAAAGGAAGATCCATTTACAAAAGCAAGCATAAATATTTCAAAGGTAAAATATCCTGCAACCATCACTGCTTCACCTGCGATTCCGCTTATTATAAGTTGAGGCATGTTAGTTTTAGATATTATAATCTTTGTTATAACTTTGTAAGCAGCGTAGGCCACAATAGCAGTTAACGCTTTTATAACAAAGGTTGCAGGCACATAAATCAAATATCCTCCAAACAAATCTGAAAGGGCAGAACCGATTCCGGCTGCAAGTCCACCCCATATTGGTCCTAGAATTAAACCTGATAAAAGTACAAATCCATCACCGGGATGAATATATCCTTGTGTTGGTGTAGGTACTTTGATAATCATTGTTCCTACGCAGGTGAGCGCCGCGAACAATGCTGATATGATAAGCTTTCTTGTATGGTCGGTTGTAAATGTTGGTGCTAATGTGTTTCGCATAGTAAAATCTCCTGGTTCGTATTTACGATATATCTGTGTCGCAATCTGTAATCTGTGTGGGCCATTTAAATGTAATGGCCTGCAAACTCTGTACATTTGTATTTGTTGGAGTTATAATACCATCAATCTGATATCTAAAAAATGGACAATATGATTAATTTTTAAGGGGACAGATATGAAGGTATACGAAAAAGTTTACAACTTTTATGTCAACCAAATAGAGGATAAATCGCTGCTTCCGGGCGATAGATTGCCATCCATCCGCCAGTCGGAAAAGATTTTGAGTGTCAGTCGAACTTCCATAGAGACCGCTTACTTACAGCTAGCGGCCGATGGATATATATATTCAGTGGAAAAGGTGGGATATTTTGTCTCAGAGACTGCAGAGAGATTTTTTGCCCAGACTAAAGTACGGGAAGAATCACCTAAAGAAGATTCATCGGTAGCTTATAAATATGATTTGGCAACCATCGGCGAGGACAGGACTGTTTCTTGCTTACAGCTTTGGCGCAGATATATGAAATCTGCCCTCAGGCAAGAGGATAGGTTGCTAAATTATCCTAGTAGTCAAGGTGAAGAAGATCTTAGGCGAGAGATTGCTGTTCACGTTAGAAAGACTAGAAATATTATTTGCGCAGCCGAGGATGTTGTTATTGGAGCAGGTTTTCAAAATCTTTTACAAATATTGATTGCGCTTATTCCAGGAGAAAAGACTATTTCGTTTCCTACCAAAAGTTTTTCTGATGGTGCAATGACATTTAAAAATGCAGGCTTTCAAGTGAATTACCGCGACAAACAAAGCCATGTTATCTATGTCACTCCATCCTACATGACAAAGTGGGGAGAGGTGATGACTATGAAGCGCCGCCACGAATTGATAGAGCATTCGCTTAAGAACAATCATCTGATTATAGAAGATGATTATCAAAATGATTTTGTGTTTTCCAGCAAGCCTACACCTAGTCTTTATGCCATGACTGGAGGGGAGAACACAGCTTTTCTAGGTTCCTTTTCCAGAGTACTTTTGCCTAGTGTTAGAATTAGTTTTTTGATTTTGCCAAAGGGGACGAGAGAAGATTATGAAAGCATAAAGGGGTACTATAACCAGACGGCATCAATCGCAGAGCAGATTGCGCTGGCTCAGTTTTTGCGTGATGGGCACCTCAATCGTCATATCAAAAAAATGCGCAAATTATATGATGAAAAGCGTAAACTCATGAAGTCATCGTTAGAGCAAGTTTTCAAGGATGATGCCAAAGTATTAATGGGAGAAAGCGGAATGGAGCTTGCAGTGCAGTTGCATGAAAAATATGATGTTAAAAGGTTTAAAAATGATATCGTAAATACGAATCAAATTAACGGAATTGATGCAGGGACCATGTTGTTATTATCCTGTAGCAAAATAGATAAAAATGAAATCCCCGCAGCGGTTAGGGCGCTTAAGAAGTCTAGCAATTTTAGTTAGTTTCCATTAGGGGAAATTAAGTTTAGATTTACATGTGTAGTTTAGAATGGTAAAGTAATAAAGAGTAGATTTTGCTTGCAATGCTTTATTTTGCTGGCAAAATCATAGGGACTAAATATTAATATGAAAGGAAAAGTATATTCAATCAATCTAGCTTTATAAGTGGATAAAATTGAATCATACAAGACAGATTATGAATAAAAAATTTCTCGCAAGTTTATTAGCACTTACAATGACAGTTGGCCTTGCTGCATGTGGTGCAAAAGGCAAGGATACAGCTTCAAGCAGCGACATCGAATATATCAAAGACAAGGGCACATTGGTTGTTGGTATTACCGATTTCGAGCCAATGGATTTTAAAGATGATAGCGGAAAATGGGTTGGCTTTGATGCAGATGTTGCCACCAAGGTTGCTGAATCACTTGGTGTTGAGGTTAAGTTTGTTGAGATAGATTGGGACAACAAGATATTAGAGCTAGACAACAAGTCAATTGATGTTGTTTGGAATGGCATGACTCTTACTCCTGAAGTTACCAAATCAATGGAGTGCACAAATGCTTATTGTAACAACGCGCAGGTGGTAGTGGTCAACTCTGATGTTGCCGACAAATATCAGTCAGCCGACGATTGCAAGGATCTTACATTTGCTGTTGAGTCAGGTTCGGCAGGCGAGGCTGCAGCTAATGAAAATGGTTTTAATGTAGTAGCAGTTAAATCTCAGGCTGACGCAGTGATGGAAGTTTCTGCTGGCACATCTGATGCTTGCATCATCGACTTGCTTATGGCAGGTGCTATGATTGGTGAGGGCACAAGCTATCCAGAGCTTGCACATACAGTAGAGCTTACAACAGAGGAATACGGCGTTGGATGTCGCAAGGGATCTGATTTGGCAGCATACATCAACGACAAGTTCAAGGCTATGTATGATGATGGCTCGCTCAAAGAGATTGCCACAGAGTACGGAGTACAGGATTCTTTAGTAACACAGTAGGATGGTAGAAAATGTTTACAACAGTTACGTTATCTTTATTTGAGGGTTTCTTAGGAACCCTCAAATTATTTGCTTTAACTTTATTATTTGCACTTCCATTAGGGTTGATTATTAGCTTTGGTTCAATGCACAAAAGTATAATTGTGCGTGGGCCAATCCGATTTATCATTTGGATAGTTCGCGGCACACCGCTTATGCTCCAGCTTCTAATCATATTTTATGGACCTGGAATATTTCTTGGAACAAATCTTTGGGGTGCCGGTGATGGCGGCAGATTTACAGCAGCTTTAGTTGCCTTCGTGTTTAACTATGCTTGCTATTTCAGTGAGATATTCAGAGGTGGAATCCAATCTATTCCCAAGGGACAATACGAGGCGGCAGCCGTTCTAGGCCTTACCAAAACCCAAACATTTTTCAAGATTGTATTGTTACAGGTTGTAAAGAGAATTGTTCCTCCTATTTCAAACGAAGTAATCACTCTGGTAAAGGATACATCTCTTGCTAGAGTAATTGCCTTCTACGAAATCATCTGGGAGGGTGAGAGATTTATCAAGAGCGCGGGAATTATTTGGCCACTGTTTTACACGGGTGCATTCTATTTGATTTTCAGCGGATTGCTCACTTTACTTTTTGGATATATAGAAAAGAAATTATCTTATTTTAAATAGATTTGTAGCCGCTTGCGGTGTATGAGGTGTTCATGTCAATATTAGAAGTAAACAACATAAAAAAGAAATTTGATAATACAGAAGTTTTAAAGGATATCAGCTTTTCCATGGAGAAGGGGCAGACGTTATCTATTATCGGAAGCTCTGGATCTGGAAAGACAACACTCCTTAGGTGTTTGAATTTTTTGGAGACGCCAGATGAGGGCACGATATCTGTAAATGGGAATCTGCTTTATGATGCAGCGGTAGGTCATGGCAAAGATGCAGATATCAGAGAAAAACGTTTGCATTTCGGAATGGTTTTTCAGCAGTTCAATCTTTTTCCGCAATACACTGCACTTGAAAACGTTATCCTTGCCCCAAAGCTCGAGGGAAGAGGAAAGAGTGCAGAAGAGATAATCGAAAATGGAAAGGTTTTACTTGATAAGATGGGGTTGTACGACAGAATGAACAACTACCCACATCAGTTATCTGGTGGACAGCAGCAGAGGGTGGCAATCGCAAGAGCGCTTGCGCTTCAGCCGGATATTCTTTGCTTTGATGAGCCAACATCGGCACTAGACCCAGAACTAACCGGCGAAGTGCTAAAGGTTATCAAGGAACTAGCAAGTCAACATACCACCATGATTATAGTCACACACGAAATCAGCTTTGCCAAAGACGTTTCCGACGAAATCATATTCATGGATGGTGGCGTGATAGCAGAGCAAGGAACTCCTGCCCAGGTCATCGATAATCCCGCCAACGAGCGCACCCGCCAATTCCTATCAAACTACAATGGTTAGAGAACCTATTCTGTAGAAGAGAAAGTAAATATAGAAAGTAAAGACTATAAAGAATAAAGAGAACATATAATATATAGAAAAAGTATAAAAGAATATAAAGGATATAAAGAAAGCCCCCGAGTAGCTATCAACCTCTGAGGAATACTCAAGCGAGACATTCTTAGTCGAGCGGAGTATCCTCAGGATTGAGAGCGTAACTCGGGGGTTAGTTATATAATCTATTATCCTTCTACAGAATAGTTTGGTGCTTCTTTGGTGATGTGAATATCATGTGGGTGCGACTCCTTGAGGGATGCAGCAGAAATCTTTACGAACTTGCCGCGTTCCTGAAGCTCAGGGATTGTAGGGCAACCACAGTAACCCATACCAGAACGGATACCGCCGATGAGCTGGAAGACAACATCCTCGAGTGAGCCCTTGTAAGCAACACGTCCTTCAACACCTTCTGGAACAAGCTTCTTGGCACCTTCTTGGAAGTAACGATCCTTTGAACCGTTTTCCATAGCTGCAAGAGAACCCATACCACGGTATACCTTGTACTTACGACCCTGGAAGAGCTCGAATGAACCAGGAGCTTCGTCGCAGCCTGCAAACATTGAACCCATCATACATACTGAACCGCCTGCAGCGATTGCTTTTGTCATATCGCCTGAGTACTTGATACCACCATCGGCGATGATTGGTACACCGTAAGTCTTGGCAACCTCGTAACACTCCATGATAGCTGAAACTTGAGGAACACCGATACCTGCAACAACTCGAGTTGTACAGATAGAACCAGGTCCGATACCAACCTTGACAGCATCTGCGCCTGCTTCGATAAGAGCGCGAGTTGCATCGCCAGTTGCGATATTACCAGCAACAACCTGAAGATCAGGATGCTTTGCCTTAACCTTTTTAACAGCATCGATAATATTTTTAGAATGACCGTGAGCAGAATCCATAACGATAACATCGACCTGAGCTTCAACGAGAGCATCAACACGTTCCATCATGTTGCCTGTGATACCAACGCCGGCGCCGCAGAGAAGTCTACCCTGATCATCTTTGGCAGCGTTAGGATATTTAATCTGCTTTTCAATATCTTTGATAGTGATAAGACCTTTGAGCTTGAAGTTGTCATCTACTATAGGAAGCTTTTCTTTGCGAGACTTTGCAAGGATTGCTTTTGCTTCATCTAAAGAGATGCCTTCCTTGGCAGTGATGAGACCTTCAGAAGTCATTGACTCACTTATTTTCTTAGAAAAATCTGTTTCGAATTTGAGGTCACGATTGGTGATAATTCCAATAAGTGTGCCATCTTCTTTTGTAATAGGAACACCTGAGATTCTGAACTTGCCCATAAGCTCATTTGCTTCAGCAAGTGTGTTGTCAGGTCCAAGGAAGAATGGGTCTGTAATAACTCCATTTTCAGAACGCTTAACGCGATCAACTTCAGAAGCCTGTGCTTCAATTGACATGTTTTTGTGGATGATACCGATACCACCCTGACGTGCCATGGCGATTGCCATGCGGGATTCAGTAACTGTATCCATGGCCGCACTCATCATAGGAATATTGAGTTCAATTTTTTTAGTAAGGTGTGTGTGAAGATTGATAAGATTTGGAGTTACTTCCGAATACTGAGGAACCAGTAAGACGTCGTCGAAAGTAATACCATCACCGATAATCGATGCCATAACGTAACCTCTCTTTCTTTAGTACATAGTTTTTCGCTTACATTTACTATAATTTAGCAGCAAAAAATCTTAAATTTTTTAAATTATATTTAACAAATCAGGGATTGTCAATGAGAGTTGATAAACAAATTTGCTGATTTTTTAGTGGGTTTTTGGGATTTTTTTTGACGTGTAATTCCAAGGCAGACATTTGTCCGTCCGCTGCGAAATTTCTTTATTTTTTAACAATTATTTTGTACAATGATAATAGTTTTATAAGACGAACTTTAGTTAGCCAGTGCAAAGTGAACAATTTTGTACTTCAAAATAAACAGAATTGAGCCTTGGTTTTATTGAATTTTTTTATCATTAGTTCTAATATATAATCACGACATTATGGGG
The DNA here is from genome assembly GCA_002309345.1 of Pseudobutyrivibrio sp. UBA1225. Lineage (GTDB taxonomy): Bacteria > Bacillota > Clostridia > Lachnospirales > Lachnospiraceae > Pseudobutyrivibrio. The sequence continues at coordinate 1,438 of DBWZ01000055.1, read as the reverse complement.
ATGAGCACCGGTTATTCTTTTCTGAATTTCTGTTTACATCTGTGTACACCGGACTCTCAGAAATTTCGCTCGTCCTAGAATCATAAAATGTCCTATATAAAAGGAGGAATTTAAAATGCCAAGAGCAAAACAGTCTATGGATGGTAACCAGGCTGCAGCACACGTTGCTTACGCGTTTACAGACGTTGCTGCGATTTATCCTATCACACCATCTAGCCCAATGGCCGATTTCGTTGACCAGTGGTCAGCAGCAGGCCTTGAGAATATTTTCGGTAATCAAGTAAAGGTTGTTGAGATGGAGTCTGAGGCAGGTGCCGCAGGTGCCGTTCACGGTTCACTCGGTGCAGGTGCACTCACAACTACATTTACAGCTTCACAGGGTCTTCTTCTTATGATCCCTAATATGTACAAGATTGCTGCAGAGCAGCTTCCTTGTGTATTCGATGTATCAGCTCGTACAGTTGCTACACAGTCACTTAATATCTTTGGTGATCACTCAGATGTTTATGCTTGTCGTCAGACAGGTTTCGCAATGCTTGCAGAGACAAACCCACAAGAGGTTATGGATCTTGCTCCAGTAGCTCACCTTGCTGCTATCGAGGGTAAGGTACCAGTTCTTAACTTCTTCGATGGTTTCCGTACTTCTCACGAAATCCAGAAGATCGAGAAGTGGGATTATGCAGATCTTAAAGAAATGGTTAACATGGATGCAGTTGCAGAGTTCAGAGCTAAGGCTCTTAATCCAGAGCATCCTACAATGCGTGGTTCTCACGAAAACGGTGACGTTTTCTTCCAGCACAGAGAAGCATGTAACACATACTATGACAATTTCCCAGCAGTAGTTCAAAAGTACATGGACAAGGTAAATGCAAAGCTTGGTACAGATTACAAGCTTTTCAACTACTATGGTGCTGCTGATGCAGATAGAATCATCATCGCTATGGGTTCTATCAACGACGTTGCAGAAGAGGTTATCGATTACCTTAACGCTCATGGCGAAAAGGTTGGTGTACTTAAGGTTCGTCTTTACAGACCTTGGTCATCAGAAGCATTCCTTGCTGCACTTCCAAAGACAGCAAAGAAAATCGCTATCCTTGACAGAACAAAAGAGCCAGGTGCTCTTGCAGATCCACTNNCTTTACCTTGATGTTGCTACAACACTTCGTGAAGCAGGTCTTAACGACATCACAATCTGTGGTGGTAGATATGGTCTTGGTTCAAAAGACACTCCACCTTCATCAGTATTCGCTGTATATAAAGAGCTTGAGAAGGATGCACCAAAGGCTAGATTTACAATCGGTATCGTTGATGACGTTACTAACCTTTCACTTCCAGAGGTTAAGCCAGCTCCTATTACATCAGCTCCTGGTACAAAAGAGTGCAAGTTCTGGGGTCTCGGCGGTGATGGTACTGTAGGTGCTAACAAGAACTCTACAAA
>DBWZ01000019.1:45579-82378 GCA_002309345.1 Pseudobutyrivibrio sp. UBA1225 | reverse complement strand
TATATATGAAAAAATCACTTTTTTAATTTCGCTTAGCAAGTGGATTTACGTGCAATTGTACTAAGTCTAGTTTGTGGAACTTTTTCTTGAAACTCTGGGGATGTCCGTCAGGGACATTACATTCCCTTCGAATTGTAAAATCGACGAACGAACACCCGACAGAAGCTCCCTTTTGGCATTAAGAAAATCTATAATCTTAGCTAAATTGTCAGCAGATCCCCCTGAGGCTGTCGGGGGTGGAGCCGGGGTGAGTGGTGCTGGGGGCTGGCAGTGTGCACCCGGTGGCATGGCGAGCCAGGGGCTCGGCACCTCAACCTAGGACGGGCGCGGTTTCTTTAGATGTTTAGTAGGTGTATTCCTCGATCTCGCCTGTTTTAGTTTTGTATGTGAGCTTGTTTTCCTCAGGGGTAAAGGATTCGAGAGTACTGCCTCGGAACATACTGTATTTATCGTCGGTACATTTGAATGTTGAGTAATCGTAGTTATCAATTGTGTAGAAGATGATAAAATTATCTATTTCGTTAAGGTTAAATGTTTCGTCTATGCGATCTGCATCTGACATCATAAAATTTTGAAGGCTGAGTTTATCCTCTTTGTTTTCTTTGAGTGCCCATGTTGTATCGCAATGATAATCCTTTCCATCAATTGTTACGATTGTCCATCTGTGACCGCCGCCTTCGCAATTACCACTAATATCTACTGCTTCCACTCCGCATTCAAGTAATAGCAATGCGTAGGCCGAGCCAAATCCTGCACAGATGGCCTCACGGTTTTTGAAGCAATTATATACACCAAAACGATCCTCTATTTCCTCTACTGACATATCAGGATTCTCAATCATTTCATAACCATATGTAAAATTCTCAGCCATATAGTTAAAGGTTTTCAAAGCCTTTTCAAAATCTGTATCATCTTCTTTTACATCACAGTCTCTAAGAATTCCTTCGATATCGTTTTCAAGCCATTTCTGCTTCTCGACGAACTCCTCCTTTGGAATCTCATAATAAATATGTCCAACTCCATTTTCGTATCCAACCTCGCCATCAGGCGCTCCAGGTGAAATCCAATCTGTTGCAGCTGGAAACAAACAATACCATACTGCACACTCCATACTAAAATCGTACGCTTCCTGACTTGCGCATTCAAAGGTATCTTCGCCTTTTCTTGCAGCATCACAGAAATTGTGGAAAGCCTCCCAACATTCATCTGGATATAAGGATGCAAGCTTTGCCGGTTTTAGATGTGGATTATAAAGATAGTGACCCTCTGAATCGATATAGCTTTCCTCTTTATTATCTTCCTTCCCATCTGGCTTATCTTCACCGGTGTTATCTATTATTGTATTTTCAGTATTAGCATTTTGATTAGGTACATCCTTCTCATCTTTAAAACTGCAAGCTGACAGCATTAACGCCAAACAAAGCATTGTACTTATAATTTTCTTCTTCATCTTATTATCTCCTCTCGTTTTTAAACCATGTTATCGTCATTTCGATGACTACTATTTATTAATTCCTTTATTTTGTGGCAACTTAAGGAAAAAGCTCACAAGAACTCTGCTTCGCAGAGCAACATTTTCTTTCAGAAAATATTGGTCTATATCCGGTTTTTGATTTTCTGAGGAAAATCAAAAACCTATGACTTTCTGCTGGCAGAACAAGGAATTGCCAGCAGAAATCTGGCTTTGCCAGACTACTTTTCCATTTCATGAAAAAGTAGGTCTAGTACGATTCCCGTTTTTCTGATGAAAAACAAGAATCTATAGATTCCTTTTTAATCAGGAAAACTTCTTCAATACAAGTGCTTTTATCACATCAAGTATTACTTTTGCTCATATTGACGCAAAGTAATACTTTTTGTTCATATTTCACTTAAAATTGTGAAAAATAAGTATTAGTCAACCGCAAATCCGAGCATACTAATACTTTTAAGTCAATAATTTATCCAATTCCAGGAGTTTCTACTCACCTTAAGTATTACTGACCATACTATTTTGACAATAGTAATACTTTCTTTATATGCTTCTAATAGTATAGGTTTTTGATTTTCCTCAGAAAAACAAAAACCGTACACAGACCAACATTATCCGAAGGATATATGTTGTCTGGCAAAGCCAGATTCTTGCAGACTTTTCCTTAAGTAGTCCGCAAGAAGTCATGACTTTTTGCTGGCGTAAAAAGGAATTGCCAGCAAAAATCTGGCTTTGCCTGACCAATGAATTATTGTTGTACTATGTGATACATTATATCGTATTAACTGTATTATTACAAGTAGAACAGCTGTGTTTTTTAAATAACGTCCCAAAAGTATTTTCCTACATATATAAAACAGGGTCCATGTATAATAGGATTTCCCGCAAAAAATCCTGTTATACATAGACCCTGTATTTTAAAATCAATGATAATTCTTATGCTATTTAGTTCCGAAGATTCTGTCGCCTGCATCGCCTAATCCTGGGCAGATATAAGCATCGGCATTAAGCTCACGGTCCACATGACCAACATAAATTTGTACATCTGGATGTGCCTCATGAAGAGCTCTAACTCCCTCTGGTGCTCCAATGATAGCCATGAACTTGATGCGCTTACCACCATGCTTTTTGATTAAGTCGATGGCGTCGATTGCAGAACCACCTGTTGCAAGCATTGGATCGGTAACTACAATAAGTCTCTCCTCGATTGGACTAGGAAGCTTGCAATAATACTCGTGAGGCACGTGTGTCTCTTCGTCGCGGTACATACCGATGTGGCCGATTTTGGCTGTAGGCACTAGACGCTGAATTCCGTTTACCATACCAAGACCAGCTCTGAGGATTGGTACGATTGCCATCTTGCGACCTGCGATTACAGGCGCCAAGCACTTTTCGATTGGTGTCTCGATTTCGATATCAACAGTCTGCAAATCGTTGAGGGCTTCAAAAGCCTCAAGCATTGCTATTTCTTCTACAAGAGCTCTGAATTCCGCTGTGCCAGTGTTCTTGTCTCTAAGCATTGTAATTTTGTGTTGAAGTAGAGGATGTGTTAACTCTACTACGTTATCTAATTTTTCCATTAGATTATCCTCCTTAACCTATGTCTAAAATTTCAAGATATTTAAATTCCGTCCTTATCGAATCTGTAAGGCTCTGGATTTCCGTATTCATAATCGCGTCCAGGAATAATTGCGTTGAGAAGAATTCCTGCTATTGCTGCGATTGCAAGGCTTGTGATTGTAATTGATGTCTCTCCGATTGAAAATGTAATGCCATCCGCAAAGCCGAGACCGCAAACAAGAATAACTGCTGCAATTATAAGGTTTCTAGAATGGGTAAAATCAACGTGATTTTCGACTACATTTCTGATTCCTATTGCACTAATCATACCATAAAGCATAAAGCTAATTCCACCTACTATTGCGCTTGGCATTGTGCCAATAACATCTGCAACCTTCGGAATAAATGAAAGAATCATGGCATATAAAGCTGCTATTCTGATTACCTTTGGGTCGTATACCTTTGAAAGCTCCAACACGCCTGTGTTTTCACCATAGGTTGTGTTGGCTGGACCGCCAAAGAATGCTGATAATGCCGTTGCTAAACCATCACCGATAAGTGTGCGGTGAAGACCTGGATCTGTGACCAAATCCTCGCCAACTGTAGCTGAAATTGCAGACATATCACCGATATGCTCCATCATAGTTGCGATTGCGATTGGAGCCATCACAAGGATTGCCGACAGGTTGAATTTGCAGATAAAGAAATCTGGCAAGCCCACCCAAGAGGCCTCCTTAACTGCTGCAAAATCTAAAATTGCGCTGCCATCTGCGTTTGTAAAGCCAAGGTAGTGTAACACGATGGCCACCACATATGAAATCACTACACCCATAAGGATTGGAAGTATCTTGAACATCCCCTTGCCCCAGATGTTGAATATGATTACAACGGCAAGAGCGATAAAGGCTAACAACCAATTTGATGATGCGTTGGTGATTGCAGATGGTGCAAGAGAAAGACCGATGCAAATGATGATTGGACCTGTAACAACCGGTGGAAGGAATTTCATTACCTTTTTGATACCTACGAAGCGTATTATCAGCGCTAGTATCAAATAAAGAGAACCTGCCACTACGATACCACCACAAGCATAGGGCAATTTCTCACCCATTGACATGTTTTCAAATATACCTGTATTCAACTTGGCTACTGTGTGAAATCCTCCGAGAAATGCAAATGAAGAACCTAAGAAAGCTGGAACCTTAAGCTTTGCGCAAAGGTGAAAAAACAATGTACCTAGACCGGCAAAAAACAGTGTTACTTGAATTGATAACCCTTCTCCCTTGAAATAGTTATTTACAAGGATTGGAACAAGTATAGTCGCTCCAAACATTGCAAATAAGTGCTGTAAACCAAGGATAAGTGTTTTTGGTGTGCCTAGCTTTGACACATCTCTGATTGGTTCATTTGTGTTCATATTTTCCTCCCAAATAGTAATTTTTACTCCCCATATATCAAACCTTCAACAATCATTGAAGATTAAAAAAACGACATGCCGCTAGCCCCACCTAGCAATAGTTTTGCAATTATGCTCAAGACTACAAAATGTACCGGATAAAACAGGTAGAAGAAGTATCTAAGAGCCTTGCTATCTCGACCTCGAGCCCCTTTGTAGAAGGCCATAGGTATAAGCACAACTAACGCAGCAAACTCTAGCATGTTTGAAAGAAGTGCAAGCACAACTATTCCTAGTGCCATCCCAAGCATTCTATTTTTCTTGGAATTTCCGTAGAAGAAATATATCACTGATATACAACCTATACCTGCCTTACCGTAATCTAATCCAGCCAAATCCGAAAGGTACATAGCCGCCAACATCACTACAACCATTGCCACTCTTCGGATGATATATTTATCAGGGATGAACGGCACTCCATTATTGTTAATATATTCCATGATACACATGGCAATCAGACCTAACAACAATTCCCAAATAACATTGTTGTTATAGATAAAAAATAGCTTGCCGTGATTTAACAAATCATATGGAACTTCGGAAATAACCGCTGCAAGAAAAAGTCGAAGAGCGTATTTCTTGATATTCTTTGTATGGAAAAATCCCTCTACCAGCATGAAGCAGTAGATTGGAAAGGCAATTCTACCAATGCCACGTAGAACCAAGTAAAACTTAAAATGATCCCAATATGAAAAATCTAAATCCACCATTAACTGAGCACTCATCCATCTTTCGTATACGCCCATTCCTATATGGTCGATTAGCATTGTAATTACAGCAATAAACTTCAAAGCTGTGCCAGTAATTTCTCGTTGTTTATTCTCCATTTTAGTACACCAACCATTCTATAAAATCACGCACGCAACCGCGGCCACCATCCTTGGTGGAAACAAAATCCGCTATGTCTACCACCTCGCGAACTGCATCCTTAGGGCAGCCCACAAGACCACCAGCCGCTTGAATCGCCTGCATAACCTGAAAGTCATTTAAATCGTCGCCGATATAAGCGCATTGGCTTAAGCTATCACCTGCTTGAGCAAGGATTTCTCCTAGCTTGCCAAGCTTGTCTGCCACACCTTGATGAACCTCTTTGATGCCAAGCTCTTTACATCTATTCAAAACAATATTGCTAGTTCTACCTGTGATAATAATTGGAATGATACCTGAAGGAATAGCTTGATGTGCTATGCCGTAGCCATCCTTAGCATTGAAGGCCTTGAAAAGTTCTCCCTCGTTTCCCATGTATATACAACCGTCTGTCAAAGTTCCATCTACGTCTAAAATCAAATACTTTATTTTGCCCATTAAAAAATCTCCTTAGAAAACCTAAGGAGATTATACTACATTATTAAACCACAATCCATTTATTAGATAAGACCGTATGCTTTCATATCTGCCTCGAGAACTTTAGCAGTAGCATCTTCCATTTCTGTAAGTGGTTTTCTGAGAGGGCCAGCACCAAATCCCATTAAGTTTAATGCTTTTTTGACAGGGATAGGGTTAACCTCTGAGAATAATGAATTAACAAGTGGCAATGCCTCTAGCTGCATAGCTGCTGCCTTTTTGAAATCGCCATCTAAGCATGCCTGACATATATCGTGTGTCTGCTGCGGTGCAACGTTTGATAATACAGAGATAACTCCGATGCCGCCAAGTGACATGATAGGAACGATTTGATCGTCGTTACCTGAGTATACATCGATGCATCCGTCTGCAAGCTGCATGAGTTTTGCTATCTGGCTGATGTTCCCAGATGCCTCTTTGATAGCTACGATATTTTTAACATCCTTAGCAAGTCTAACTGCTGTCTCTGGCAAGATATTGCAGCCTGTACGAGAAGGCACATTGTAAAGAATGCAAGGAATGTTGATTGCATCTGCTGTGTCCTTGAAGTGTACATACAAGCCGTTTTGTGTTGCCTTATTGTAGTATGGTGTAACAAGAAGTACCGCATCAGCACCTGCTGCCTCTGCCTCCTTTGAAAGATAGATAGCTGTCTCAGTGCAGTTTGAACCTGTACCTGCAATAACTGGAACACGGTTGTTAACTGTTTGGACACAGTGACGAATTACATCTATGTGCTCCTCGTGAGAGAGTGTTGAAGCCTCACCTGTAGTACCACAGATTACGATTGCATCTGTGCAATTTTTAATTTGGAACTCGATAAGATTATCAAGTTTTTCGTAATTAACCGATCCGTCTGTATTGAATGGTGTTACGATTGCTACTGCTGCGCCAGTAAAAATACTCATTATTATTTCCTCCTGATTTTGAAATTCCGGGTATTCACGTAAAATGCTTTGTAATACTCATTAAGAAAGGCTATCCATTAAATGGATAGCCTTGAAATACACATTCACATGATAGCTCCCCATCTAATTGTTTAGATGACAGTCATACGGCTATTGACCATATGCCCAAGATAGACACTTACAGGTGATGTCCTCCTTCGGCGAAATTCCCTTTCATTTCATATCAAATGGGCCTGTCCCATCAATGAAATTACTTATGTTTTCCGCAACCTCTACCTTCTATTAAGTTGTTCACATAGTACATCTTCCACGCAAATCTGTCAACCTCTAATTTGCCCAAAAGTCTTTTTGGTGTTAGAATATTTTGAGTATAAAAACTTCATATTTTAAAGGGGAAATCTAATATGTTTTACAAAATGAAAAATTTGGTAAGTCTATTATTATGCTTAATTACTGCGCTCACATTTTTTGCTGCTAACTACTCTGTGGTAGATGCAAAGGGCAAGAAGAACATCGTAGTGGTTCTTGATCCGGGACATGATTCAATTCACAATGGATGCCAGGTCGAAAACTTCGACGAAGCTATAGCAAATCTCTACATTGCCTACTACTGCAAGCAGGAATTAGAAAAGTACGATGGTGTTACCGTCTATATGACACGTTACGGATTTGATTCTCCTAGCGGAGATTTCGTAAAGTCAAATGACTTAGCAGCACGCGTTAATATCGCAAAATCCGCTAACGCAGATGTGATGATTAGTCTTCACAACGATTATTCTGATAACCCTAGTGATTGTGGCGCAAAGGTAATCATCCCAAATCCAAATTTCAAGCCTGAGATTTGTGCTAAGGGACAGGCTTTAGGCCAAACAATCCTTTCATCACTCACTAATATTGGTCTTAGAATCGACAATTGGAGGTATTGTCCAAACGGAACTGGCATAGTTACTCGTGATGCAGAAAACTCCTTCTACCCAGATGGTTCTGCCAAAGATTACTATGCAATCATCAACCGTGCCAAGACCTTTGGCTTCCCTTGCCTTATTGTCGAACACGCATATTGCTCAAACTTTCTTGATAAAAACAACTACCTGAGCACAACAGCACAGTATCAGGCTCTCGGAACTGCTGATGCGACTGGTATCGCTAAATATTATGGTCTTAAATTAAAGCCACAGTAGAATTTCAAACGAATTGAGATATCCGGAGGATATTAATCTTGAAAAAAGAGAAAATCTTTAACATTATTCAAATCGGAAATAAAGAAGATTTGCCAAGTAGAGCTTTTGATATTTTTATCACTGTAGTTATTCTCTCTAATATTTTTGTAATGGTGTTACAAACCTACAATAGAATGAATTCTCGCTACGGTTCTACTTTCAAAATTATTACCGACGTCACCATGGCTATTTTCATAATTGAATATATCCTCAGAATTTGGACTGCAGATTTGCTTCATCCTGATGTTTCAAGGGGAAAAGCAATTGGTAAATTTCTACTTTCCTATGACGGCATAGTAGATTTGTTTACCATAATACCTTTCCTATTCTTGTCAGGTTTTGTGGCTTTTCGAATCCTAAGAATCTTTAGAATCTTTCATCTGTTTAGAATCAACAACCAGTATGATTCCTTTGCAGTTATTTTTTCAGTCATAATAGAAAAGAAAAATCAAATCCTTTCTTCTATGCTGATTGTTATGATTCTCATGTTAGCCAGCTCCATAGGTATGTACTATGTAGAGCATCTCGCTCAGCCTGATAAATTTAAAAATGCTTTTTCCGGAGTATGGTGGTCTGTATCTACATTACTTACTGTTGGATATGGCGACATATATCCTGTAACCACTATGGGGCGTATTATGGCTATCATCACCGCATTTTTAGGAGTCGGTGTAGTTGCCATCCCTACTGGTATCATCAGTGCTGGATTCGTTGAGCACTACTCTAGAGTAAAGCTTCTTGCAAACTTTGCTAGAGATGAGCATGTAGATATGCTCACCATTAATGTCACAGAGGGACACAGTTGGAGCGGACGCACAATTTCCGAGATTTCAGGACCAGATCATTTCGCCCCTGCAGTTGTAATGCGAGACGGAGAGGCTTTGGTTCCTATTGGAGATTTGAGATTAAAAAATGGCGACACAGTAATACTGGCCGCCGATGTATATTTCTTACATACTTACTAATTTATTGATTGTTTTTTTATAGACCGCTGTTGGGGTGTCCTTCATAAGCACCACATCAGCGCCTATTTTTTTTGCCTTTTTGCTGGAATCCTCTGTCTTGCTTACAACTATAACAGGAATCCTTGCAAAGCTTTCTCTGGACTTAAGATATTTAAGCACAAGAAGTCCTCGTCCACTTTCCTGATCTACCTCAAGAAGCACTAATCTAATCAAGTTTCGATAACGACTAATTTGACAAAGAGCATCATCATCGTTTACCGCCGTGATTATCTGAAATCTCTCATTCTTCTGCTCATAGATTTCCTTTAAAGCATTATTCTTTTCTACGCCCACAGCCAAAAACAGAGGTTTATCAAATTCAATTTCATCGTAAACCCATGTTGTACAGCAATTCTTTCCTTGTATCTTTCCTTTGTACAAGGCATCATCTGCCATATCAAAGAGTACCTTGCTATTTCGCACCTTAGTACTAATAACTGCACCGATACTAACTGTAAACGGCGTCTCGTTATTAAACTTAATCTCAGAAATAAAGATCTGCAGGGTCTTGCAGCGCATTTGCAAGCTTGTCATATCACCCATCCGCGGCATTACAATCACAAACTCATCTCCACCGTATCTGCCTACAATATCGTATGCACGGAAATTCTCATTTAGTATTTGTCCTACCTGCTCTAAAACCATGTCACCAACATTGTGACCCAAATTATCGTTGACAAGCTTGAAATCATCAAGATCGATGATGCACATAGCACATGGCTCGTCCGCAGGCTTTTGAGCAAAATAATTCTCAACTCGTTGAATCAAGGCTCCCTTATTCAGAACCTGCGTAAGCTTATCCATAGCGCTAATTTTAGTCAATTCTTTCATTGCAAGGGTCTCTCGGCTTCTCATAACTAGAACTATATTAGAAGAAAGCAACGAAATGAAATATGATGACATAGATGTGTATACATCCCTAATAAATAGTTCATAGGATTTATGATAATATGACAGACTAAGCATTATTGCAAGTACAACAAACTCTTCAAAGGCATACTTATAAATGTGGTCAATATAAATCATCGGAAAAACCAACACTGCTATAGGCAACCACAGAGCTTGATTGTTCGGAGATGCCACAACATCCATTAGCGATAACAAAACCCCTAGGCAAAAATAGAAAGAACAACATATAGCAGCGGTTTTGCCAGTGCTGATTTGTTCCGGATGCCAAACCACATACAAATTTATCTTGAAGTAAATTAGCATCAAAGGAATCATTAACCAATATGGCAATGTTACTTCAAAATCTAGCAGAATTAGTTTTGCAGCAGGAAGCATAACAACATAAACTATAGAGATGTACATACATGTTTTACGAAGCATGTATAGATTATTTGCATTTATAGTCTCTAAGCAATCTCTGAAGTATTCTCGAACCTGCGCATGTTCCGCCTTATATACTTTTATAAACTTGGCAAATATATTCATAACTCTTACCCCAAAAATTCTCCGCCTAGTTTATATCTATCGCACTTTTTAATATATAAAGGATAAAATATCCTTCGACACTATTGTAATTATATGTCAAAATACTCTAGTATGTACGATAATTTGTTATAAATTCTGTGAAGGAAATGTGAAACTTTATTGCTATCACACTTATCATCTCTTCAGTTTGATTATTTCAACTACTTCTACTGAATCTCACGTATAAGGTTAACCATCTCGATTGCCCCCTGACCACACTCAAATCCCTTGTTTCCAGCCTTTGTGCCTGCCCGCTCTACAGCTTGCTCAATAGTATCAGTTGTAAGTACACCAAACATAACCGGAATTTTTGCCGCAAGACTAACCTGTGCAATCCCTTTAGAAACCTCAGCACATACATAGTCGTAATGAGATGTTGCTCCACGAATTACTGCTCCAAGGCAAATAACTGCATCATACTTTCCTGTCTCAGCCATCTTCTGTGCCACAAGTGGGATCTCAAATGCTCCTGGAACCCAAGCCACTTCGATGTCATTATCCTTTACGTTCTCTCGCTTAAGAGCATCAAGCGCTCCTCCTAAGAGCTTTGAAGTAATAAACTCGTTAAAACGTGCTACTACAATGCCCACCCTAATGTCCTTTGATACTAGTTTTCCTTCGTAAACTTTCATAATAATCCTCCTGTTGTATTGGTTTTATGTAATAATATGACTGTAATTGTAAATATTGACCACTTTAATTATCTTTTAAACTTCAAGAATATGGCCCATTCTTGCTTTCTTAGTTTTTAAATAGAATACGTCGAATTTGTTTGCTTCTATTTCGATTGGAACTCGCTTGCTGATTTCCATTCCATAATCAGATAGCTGATATATCTTGTCTGGATTGTTTGTTAAAAGATTTAGCGAGTGAACTCCAATATCTTTTAAAATCTGGGCGCCAACATAATATTCTCTTAAATCACCTGGAAAACCTAAAGCTATGTTGGCATCAAGAGTATCCATGCCTTCATCCTGTAGCTTGTATGCTTTTAGCTTATTTACAAGCCCGATTCCACGTCCTTCTTGACGCATGTAAAGCAATATACCCCTGCCCTCATCGGATATCATTTCCATAGCACGCTGAAGCTGCTGGCCGCAGTCACATCTCATCGAGCCAAACACATCTCCAGTTAAGCATTCTGAGTGGACGCGACAGAGCACATCACTTCCGTCGCCTATGTCCCCCTTCACTAATGCCACATGGTGCTCACCATTTATCTTGTTGATGTAGCAATGAGCCATGAACTCGCCATATTTAGTAGGCATCTTTGCAATTGAAACGCACTCAACTATAGTGTCATAAATTTTTCTGTATTCCATTAACTCAGCGATAGATATCATTGTAAGGTTGTGCTCTTTTGCAAACTCCTGAAGCTGATTTCGTCGCATCATGGTGCCATCCTCTGCCATGATTTCACAGCAAAGACCACAGGCCTTTAATCCTGCCAGCTTCATCAAATCCACTGTTGCCTCGGTATGACCTTGGCGAACTAATACTCCGCCATCCTTTGCAACTAGAGGAAACATATGACCTGGTCGTCTAAAGTCTTTTGCCTTGGATTCATCTGTAACAACCATCCTTGCAGTAAGCCCACGCTCTGCAGCAGATATTCCTGTTGTAGTATCCACATGGTCGATTGATACCGTAAATGCGGTTTCGTGATTGTCTGTATTTACATCAACCATTGGACCAAAGCCAAGACCTTCTGCTATTTCAGCGCTCATGGGCATACAGATAAGACCTTTTGCCTTGCTAGCCATAAAGTTGACATTTTCTGTTGTGGCAAACTGGGCTGCACAGATTAAATCCCCCTCGTTTTCTCTGTTTTCATCATCCACAACTAGAATCATTTTGCCGGCCCTAATATCCTCTAGCGCCTTCTCAACCAATTCTTTCATTTGTATCCTCCATTTCGTATTTACGAATATATTTACCAATTATGTCATTCTCAAGATTAACAATCGCCCCTGGTCGTTTATCCTTTAGTATGGTCTGCTCAAGAGTGTGTGGAATGATTGAAACACTAAAGCTTGAAGTAGTGACTCTTGCAACAGTAAGACTTATTCCATCTATTGTGATAGAACCCTTTTCAACTATTCCAGATAGAATTTCCTTTCTGGTGGTAACCTCATACCAAACAGCATTGCCTTCACGCCTTGTTGCTTTAATTCGACCCGTACCATCAATATGGCCCGTAACTATATGGCCTCCAAATCTGCCGTTTGCAGGCATGGCACGCTCCAGATTTACCTGACCTGCAATTCGTAAATCTCCAAGACTTGACCGACTGTAGGTTTCATTCATAACATCCACGGTAAACTGACTGCTTGTAAAATCTACCACCGTAAGGCAAACTCCGTTGACTGCTATGCTGTCGCCGATGTGAGCATCCTCTAAAACCTTAGAAGCGCCTATCACAAGCTGACTTTTGCTACTGTTTCTAACCACGGATTTTATTGTTCCGATTTCTTCGATTATCCCCGTAAACATCAGTATCTCACCTCATTTTCTATCAGGATATCTTCGCCTATCATCGTTATATTTTTTGGCACAAGCTCTACAGCGTCTTTTGGATGCTCGATTCCAAGTCCCTCTACCGGGGATTTTGCACTGCCACCAAAGATTTTTGGTGCCATGTAAATCTGAACCTCATCCACGATCTTAGCTTGAATTGCGCTGTAGTTTAGCGTGCCTCCTCCCTCTAAAAGAACACTGTCTATCCCCATTTCTCCAAGGTCTATCATCAACCGCTTTAAATCGACCTTGCCATCCTCGCCTGGGGCACTTATCACTTTGCAATTTGCTTCTTCGTATTTGCGAATTCTCTCCTGATTATCACTTGCCGTTGCAATAATGGTTTGATTGTTTTTGGCATCGGAAATCACCTGTGAATCTAAAGGTGTTCTAAGTCTGCTGTCGCAAATAATTCGAATTGGATTTTTGCATTCATCATCTAATCTGCATGTTAAAAGAGGATTATCCACTATGATTGTATCAACCCCCACCATAATCGCCGACAAATCGTTTCTGGTTTTATGAACAGCCTTTCTTGCAACCTCGCCAGTTATCCACTTTGACTCACCTGTTTTGGTGGCTATCTTTCCATCGGAGGTCATTGCATATTTCATCACCACATAAGGAAGCTTAGTAGTAATATATTTTTGAAAGACTTTGTTCATCTTCTCACATTCATCCTTTAGGATTCCTGTAACCACTTCTATTCCATGATTCCTTAAAATCTCAACTCCCTTGCCAGCCACTAATGGATTTACATCTAAAGCGCCCACAACTACTCTTGCGATTTTGTTTTCAATAATGGCCTCGGTACAAGGTGGAGTTTTGCCGTAATGACAACATGGCTCTAGAGTTACGTAAATCGTCGCTCCTTCTGGACTCTCACTGCAATTTTTCAGAGCATTTCTCTCGGCATGTAACTGCCCGTATTTCTCGTGATAACCCTCGCCTATGATTCTGCCATCCTTGACTATAACTGCTCCTACCATAGGATTTGGATTTACAAATCCTGCCCCTTTCTTTGCCAATTCTATGGCTTTCGCCATGTAATATTCATCATTCAAAACGTCTCCTCCATACACATCTTTAAAGTGAAGCTCTTTTTTACAAGCTAGAAAATTTCCTCGCCTAGTATGTAAAAAAGCCTTGGATATAACTATCCAAGGCTTCACATACATCTATTTAAATTAAAAAGCCCTGAGAATATAAATTCCCAGGGCAAATAAATGCATTCTTAATCTTCTTTCATCCAGACTATACTGTCGGCTTCGGAGTTTCACCGAATCATGCCATATGGCTCGCGGGCTATACCGCCGGTAGGGAATCTCACCCTGCCCTGAAGATAGTTGTTCAATTGATTAGATTGTAGTTAATGTGAATACTAATGTCAATTATTATTCAGCATCTTCTGCTGGAGCAGCGCCTGCTGCTGCAATGCTGCTGTCAGAATTGTAGTTGGCAAGGTTACCTGTAACTACATTTTCGTTTAAGCTTTCGAGATTCTCAAATCCCTGTATTGAGTATGAATATGTATAGTATCTGCTGCGAATTGAAGACTCATATCTGTATGAATTGTATTCCATACGTGAACGTGACAAGTCACATGAGAGTTCACCCTTTTCGTTGATTACAACATTATCAAACTCTACTGCATTGTATACATCGCATCCGTCAGTTTGACCTTCATCACTAATAGTAACAGTGTTCTTGAATACAAGGAAAACTTTGTTTGTTCCATCATTCTTTTCTGTCAAAACATAATTACCAACATACTCTGTGCCTGCAAGCTTAACTTTATCAGAACTGTAACCCTTTGCAAATTCTTGTGTAATCTTGTCCTCGGCAACTTTTTTGATGTCTTTAATGTTGGCATCTGTGATATCAGAACATTTTGTAATATATTTACCAAGTCCCTCAACCTTGAACTCTTTAGAAACTACTGAAGGAACCTTGTCATACTTTTCAGCGCATGATTCTATAGTTGATGCTTCGTCATAGCTATCCTTTGTGCGAACCTCAACTGTGACTGTGTCACCTTCTTTAAGGTCATATAATGGATCTGCTCTGTATTCTAAATCCTTATAAATCTTATCATCGCTAGTAACGTTTATTTCAGCCTTACCTTCGCCATCAACGCCAGTGAATACTACCTCTACGCCCTTAAATGGATCGAACACTTCTGTCTCCTCAAGACCCTTTACTTTGATTTCGTTGTCATCAGCCTTGAAGCGAATACCATACTGCTTCTTGAAGTATTTTTCATCAACCTTCCATGTAACCTTAACCTTGTCACCATTAGAAAGTCCTTCAGACTTTTCGAACTTGAACTTGATCTTGTTGCTAAGGTCGTCGTATGAGCCGCTAGATGTAGCAGACTTTGATGCCTTCTTGTAAAAATCTTCGAAGAATTCTGAAGTGAATAACTCACCCTTGGCAATACCAACTGACTCGTAACCCTCGAATTCAACCTGGAGGTAGTCGTTAAGATCCATAGTGTGCTTTCTGATACTTACAAAAATACCAAGTGCGATTATTAATGCAAGAACTAAACCTGCAATAACAAAAGCGAGCTTTGGAGCGCCACCCTTTCCAGTAGCAGGAGCACCCATTCCGATATTGGAAGTTGCTGTTGTTGCCCCCATTCCATTTGTAGTGTTTGTTGTAGCAGCCTGAGGTGCTGCTGGTGTAGGAGCTGCTGCACTTTCGACTTTAGCTCCACAGTTTGTGCAGAAGACTGTACCGTCTTCAAGCTTTGTACCACATTTTACACAAAAAGCCATTTCAATTCCTCCCTTTCATAGCTTATTTTGTTGTTCACTAAAAATAATTAAGAACTCTTTAGTCGTTATTTTCGCACATTAAGTTGTAATTTGCAACTTATTTTTTTATAAATTTTAAAAAAATTTTTATTTGTTTCGATTTTTACACAATTCTCCCCGTGCTGAGGTGATTGTATATATCAGCAATCTGGCGGCTCATTGTATATTTTTCAGTAATTTTAGACTACAATTTTATTTTTGAGGAATATTATAAATAGAATTTCTATCCCTCACTTCCCGGAAGCGGGCGATGCTTAGCTGATAATTCATCAACATCTATTCGCATAATGCTGACAATAGAAGCCATTCTCTCATCAAAAACAAAGCCTTCTTTGCCTGTCTGTGTTTTCATGATTGCATTTAGTGCTTTTATTTTTTCATCAGGATCATCTATGAGAACAACCTTACCTGTACCCATGATGCACTCATAGGTCATACCATACTGGCATGCCATCTTGCCTTCAAAGGGTGCAACATTGCGCTCCATAGTAAAGCAACAATCTGCATTCTTGCGAATGATATCAAGCTTTCGCCCAGTGTTCGCTCCATGTAAATAAATTATGTAATGGCCGTCTGTCTCGTCTTGGAGCACTCCATAATTTAGCGGAACCACATATGGCTTGCCATCATCAACCAAACCCAAGTGTAGGTATGAGCATGTGTTTATAATTTCGCTTATTTTGTTTTGATCTGTGATTTCTCTTTCACGTCTAGTCATTTTTTCACTCCTTTTTACACAATCTGAATTGACTCTATATTTACTTAGAGGTGTTGCTCATTCGTTGTAAAAGCGAAACACATTCCGTATGCATCGTGTGCCCAAATTGATCTACCACTGTGTATTTCTGTAGATGATAGCCCCGCTCTTCTAAATACTTTAAATCCCGGGCAAGGGTGGCGCTGTCGCAGCTGACGTAGACGATGCGCTGAGGTGACATAGATACCATAGTGTCTAATGCTACTGTATCACACCCTTTACGAGGTGGGTCCACCATGATAACGTCCGGTTTTGTCATTTCATCTAATAGGTTCGCATCCGCGGATGCGTCATACCCTTCATTCTCAAGTAGTCGGCTAGCTGCCGCTTTGCCACTATAAAACTCTGGGAGGATTCTTTCAGCCTCGCCGCAAAAGAATCTTGCATTCTCTAAGTCATTAATCTTAGCATTTGCTTTAGCATTTTCTATAGCCTGCGGCACAACTTCAATTCCAAATACCATTCCTGCGCGTTTTGCCATAGAAAGTGATATGGTTCCAATACCACAATACAAATCCCATACACTTTCACTACCGTGTAAATCGGCATACTCCAATGCCTTACTATACAATCTCTCCATCTGGTCGTGATTGACCTGATAGAATGAATTTGCGCTTATATCAAACATGATTGTATCGCCGTTTGTAAGGGTGATGCTATCGCGGATAGCTTCCTTGCCATACAACAGCTTGGTTTCAAAGCCCATAATTACATTGTCACGACGAGTATTGATGTTAAGAATTAGCGATGCTAATTCAGGCTCTATTCTTCGTATATGCGATACCAAAGAATCAACACTTGGCAGCTTATCGCCATTTACTACCACACAGACCATCGTCTCTCCTGTAGCCTTGCCCTCTCGAACAAGCACATGCCTGATTAATCCCCTTCCAGAGACTTCATCATATGCTGGGACTTTACACTCCTTCATGTATTCAATTACCGCATATACGATATCCATACTCTTCTTTGAGCATAGCTTGCAGTCATCATTGGGAACTATTCTATGACTGCGCGCTCCATAGAATCCCGCAATCAAATTTCCTTCTTTGTCTGTTCCAATCGGCACTTGGGCCTTGTTTCGGTATCGAACTGGCTCATCCATCCCTATGATTGGTTCATGGATTGAATCTACATATTCTCGTTCATAACCGCCGATTTTCACAAGGTTATTCGCTACTATGTTTTCTTTTATTTCAAGCTGCTTGTTGTAATCAACCTGCATGATTTGGCAACCGCCACACTGTCTCGCCTTGTCGCAATCTGGCGTAACACGATAAGCGGATGGTTCTATCACCTCTTTGACCGTGGCAAAACAATAGGTCTTCTTTACCTTGGTTATGATGACATCGCAAACATCGCCTACAACGGCATCTTTGACAAAAATGGTCACACCATCAGTGTGACCAATTCCTGCGCCCTCAAGGGACATATCCTCAATTGTTAATCGTACAATATCGTTTTTATTCATTAATTCTTTCCTGTTCTACGGATATTTGAATCAAGCAAGCGATTGAATCCTTGCCAGGTTAAATTGTTTTCTTCAACATTTTCAAGAGCCTCGTAGATAGTTTCAAGCTTGGCATCCAAGTTGTCTGCAAATGAAAGGGCAATTGCCTCTGCAATAGCTGGCTTCTTTGGTGAACCGAACTCAAGCTCGCCGTGGTGAGAAAGGATGCAGTGAATAAGCTCTTTTCTCTTGACCTCTGGAAAACCTTCGATATCATCTATTGATCTATCTAACATGTTAGCTCCGACATAGATGTGGCCCAACAATTGTCCCTCATCTGTGTAATCGTTGCGAGGAAATTCTGAAAGCTCTCGAACCTTGCCGATGTCGTGGAAGATTGCAGCTGTAATAAGCAGATCCCTATCCAAGAATGGGTACTGCTTGCAAAAGAAATCACAGTTGGTGGCCACTGAAAGTGTATGCTCTAGCAATCCACCGGTAAATCCGTGATGAACAGATTTGGCTGCTGAGTGTGATTTGAAATCTTCGATGAATTCTTTGTTGTCTACAAAATACATATTCAGCAAAGCCTTCATGTATGGAGCCTTTACTGAGTTGATAAGCTTGGTTAAATCTGCCCACATCACTGCAACATCTTTTTTGCTGGATGGGATGTAATCTTTAATCTCGAACTCGCCTGGATTTGCCTGACGAAGACGCTTTATATTGAACTGCAAAGCACCGTTCCAGCTTGTGATGTCACCAGTAACAGTGATGAAATCAAGCTCTTCGTAGTCGCTGATGCCCTCGGAATCAACATCCCAAATCTTGGCATCGATGGTGCCTGTTTTGTCACAAAGTGTAAGAGATTCAAAGGCCTTACCGGTCTTTGAAATGCCCTGAGTCTTTTTCTTACAAAGATATGTCTCTGTTCCTCTGTCTCCCTCTTTAAGTGTGTTAATGTATTTCATGAATTCTCCAATCTAAGTCTGCCAAGCAGACGGGTGCAGCTAACGCTGCGAAAACTTATTCATTCATTATAAAGTATCCACTTTTTATAATCAATTAGCATTTTCGCATGTAAAAAAGTACGCTCATTATAAATAGTAAATACATAAAGCTACTATTTAGCGACTGAATCCTTTCCTCCTTTTTTATTTAAATGTTACTATCGTGACCCCGGCGTCGCCTTCTCCGAATTCTCCCAGATGGAACTCTGCTATATTTTTTGCTTTGCGCAGGTACTGGTGTACTCCATTTCGGAGGGCTCCGGTACCTTTTCCGTGAACCACGCGAACGGATGTGAGGTGGCTAATGTATGCATCATCAAGGTATTTTTCTAGCTTTGCAACACCTTCATCCACTGTGCAGCCAAGCAGGTTGATCTCTGGTGAAATAGAAGCAGATTTGTTGAAGCCGCCATAGTTCATGTTCTTCACACGAGTCCCCTTCTTTGGTACAAACTTGTCCTCCTCTTCGATGAGGACAAGATCTTTGATGTTGACCGTGGATTTCATGATTCCCATCTGAACTGTAACATCCCCTTTAGCATTTGGGGCTGTACAAACTTGCCCAGTGAGATTCATGGAAAGAACCTTTACCTTGTCGCCAACGTGGAGGTTGGTTGGAACGTTTTTGTTTTCCTCAACCTTCTTTTCTTCCTTTGCCTTGCTCTTGGATTTATTGATATTCTTACCAAGTGCCTGACGTTTAGCCTCCATGGCAGAGATGTTTCCACCGCCTTTTCCAAACTTGTTGAAGTCGCGAATTGTCTCATCGGCAATATCCTTTGCCTCTTGAAGTATTGCAGCTGCATCCTCGTGAGCTTGGCGTATAAGCTCTTCACGCTGAGATTTGATTCGCTCTTCCTTTGCAGTTGCATCAGCAAGCTTCTTCTCAGCCTCCGCTAAATCAGCGGCTGCTTTTTCTGCATCTTCTTCCACCTGATGGCGTTTCTGCTCAAGGTCTACCATCAAGTCTTCGAAGGATTTGTCATCTTCGGACAATCTGCCCTTAGCGCTCTCTATTAAATCCTCTGGAATCCCAAGCTTTGAAGAAATAGCAAAAGCGTTGGACTTTCCTGGTACGCCAATAATCAAATGATATGTTGGGCTAAGAGTCTCCAGCGAAAACTCACAGGATGCATTTTCTACTCCATCAGTCGAAAGGGCATAGACCTTTAGCTCACTATAGTGGGTGGTAGCCATTGTTCGCACATCTAGAGTGTGCAACCTATCTAGAATAGACTGAGCCAATGCTGCACCTTCCTTCGGGTCTGTTCCAGCGCAAAGCTCGTCGATGAGGATTAAAAACTGTGGCACCTTGCTCTCGGTTTGGCTGCCGTAAATCACCTTGGAATGTTTAAAATCCTTTTTGTTCTTTTCGATTATTTCTTCAGTTTCGTGGGAATAGCTTCCTCCGTTGATTGCCTCTAATATGTGGACAATGTTCACCATGTGAGATGAGAATGTTGAAAGCGACTGCTCGATTGACTGCTCGTCACCTATATCCGCATATACGTCATCAAAAACTGCAATCTGACTTCTGTCCTTTGCAGGGATGTGAAGGCCTGCTTGCGCCATAAGAGTTAGCAACCCGCAGGTTTTAAGTGATACCGTCTTACCACCAGTGTTAGGACCTGTGACAAGGAGCAGATTATAATCTTCACCAAGCTTAATGTCAGTCGCCACAACCTTTTTAGGGTCTAGAAGTGGGTGGCGTGCTCCTCTAAGATTGATTATCCCCTCCTCGTTAAACTCTGGCTTTGCAGCATTAAGTTCAACCGCATAGCGCCCTTTTGCAAGGATGAAATCTATTTCGGTAAGCAATTCGTAATTACGGATTATCCCCTCGGCAGATTCTGCTATCTTATTTGAAATGATTGCAAGGATTTTCTCAATCTCATCCTGCTCACGTACCTGAAGCTCTCGAAGCTCGTTGTTTAAATCTACCGCCTGCATAGGCTCGATGAAGAATGTTGAACCGGTAGATGACTGGTCATGCACCATTCCAGGCACTCGAGATTTGTAATCAGAGCGTACAGGCAGGCAAAATCTACCGCCACGAACTGTGACTACAGGCTCTTGCAAATATCCACGAGTAGTAGAATTATTTAGCATGGAATTCATTACACTCTTAATCTTTTCATTGGTGCGCTGCATCCCTTTACGAATATCAAAAAGCGCTGTGCTAGCATCATCTGCGATGGTCTCTTCGTCGATAATACATCGTCTTATCTCGTTTAAAATAGCAACCTCTGGCGATAGGCCATTGAAATAAAATGTAAGAGCGTCCTCCTCTTCTAGCTGCTTGCCATAGGCTGCCACTCGCTTTGTCACTTCGAGCACTGACGCTACCGCAAGAATCTCTTCGATTGTAAGAGACGAACCAAGCTCTAGCCTAGCTAGAGATGGACGCAAATCCGTTGTTCCGCTGGCGCTGATATCCCCTACCTTTACCAAGCGGTTAAAAGCGCACTCCGTCTCCTGCTGCATAATCTTGATTTCTTCTATATCATTTATTGGCAAAAGCTGCTGACATCTAAGCTTGCCCGCCTCGCAGGTGGCAAGTTCAGAAAGCCTTGCAATTATTTTGTCGTATTCTAATGTCTTTAAAACTTTAAGATTCATATTATATTTATCTAGCCTCCATGAATACTACTTTAGCTATTATCATAAAGAACAAAACTTGTTTGTTCAAGTTGGACAAACAAGTTTTATCTGTTTTTAAAAGCATCCTCGCTAAAGGATGCTTTTAATCTATCTATTTTTTATTTCAATGTAGGACTTCACAACCTCAACTAGCTTGTCGTAGTCCATAACTCCTGTGTCTAGGCAGAAATCGTAGTTGCGGGCATCGTTCCAATCGCGACCGGTATAGTAACGATAGTAATCAGCTCGATGCTTGTCTATGTCGTGCATACGCTTGATGAGTTCATCATCTGTTCCGCTGACCTGCTTGCGAAGTCGCTTAAGGCAGTCCTCTTCGGAAGCGTAGAAGAAAAGCGAAAGCACATATGGCCTGTCTTTTAAAATATAATCCGCACAACGACCAACAAAAATGCAACTCTGAGCATCGGCTATTCGTTTGATAACATCAGCCTGAAGTTCAAACAGATTGTCATCGGATGTGAAGGCTGCGTACTCTGGTGTAAGAGGCTTGCCCTTGTATTTACCTTTTGCTGTCAAGATAATCTTTCGAACATGTTCATCAACCTGACCAAACAATTCTTCATTGATTCCACTTTGGTCTGAAGCAATTCGTAGAATCTCTCGATCATAGACTGGAATCCCAAATTCTGCACCCAGCTTTTTGGCTAGAGTAAGACCACCTGAACCATAGCTTCTTGCGATACAAATAACAAGTTTTTTCTCATCTGCCATGTTGTAAACCTCCCTACTATTCTCCTAGATAGGCTTTTTTGATAGAATCGTCATTCATGAGGTCCTTGGCGTCGCCAGAGAGAACTATGTTTCCTGTCTCAAGTACATAAGCTCTATCTGCGATTGCAAGTGCCTTTTTAGCGTTCTGCTCAACTAGAAGAACTGTCGTGCCTGCATCGGAAATCGACTGAATTATTTTAAAAATCTCATCAACATAGATTGGCGAAAGTCCCATTGATGGCTCGTCCATAAGCACGATGCTAGGTTTGCTCATAAGTGCACGGCCCATTGCAAGCATCTGCTGCTCGCCACCTGAAAGTGTACCTGCCAGCTGATTCTGACGCTCCTTTAATCTAGGAAAACTCTCATATACCATCTCGTATGAGTCAGCAATTTCCTTCTTGTTACTTCTAGTATATGCTCCC
Source organism: Pseudobutyrivibrio sp. UBA1225 (assembly GCA_002309345.1). Lineage (GTDB taxonomy): Bacteria > Bacillota > Clostridia > Lachnospirales > Lachnospiraceae > Pseudobutyrivibrio. The sequence goes on along the minus strand of DBWZ01000019.1, from coordinate 59,592 downwards.
ATTTTCAAGTTTTCAAGCACAGTTAAACCAGGGAAAACTCTACGTCCTTCCGGCACATGAGCAAGTCCCATGGATACGATTTTGTGCCCTGGAATCCTAGTTATATCTACACCGTTAAGCATTACTGAACCGGTGGTTGGAGTAAGCATTCCAGAGATGGTCTGAAGTGTAGTCGTCTTGCCGGCACCGTTGGCGCCAATCAAGGCAATTACCTCTCCCTCGTTAACCTCGAAGCTGATTCCCTTCAAGGCCTGGATGACTCCGTAATTTACTTTTAAATCTTTAACTTCTAACATTTAGCACCTCATCTATTTCGTCAATGTAAGCAAAGCTCATCTTTGACACCCTTCTTAAAGGGTAAGTTTTGCTTTATCATATACCTCAATAAATAATCTACTCTCCAAGATATGCCTTGATAACCTCTGGGTCGTTAAGTACAGTTGATGTTTGTCCCTGTGACAAGACACGTCCAAAATTTAATACTGTAAGCTTTTCGCAGATACCTGATACAAGCTTCATATCATGTTCAATCAAAAGGATGGTAACACCAAATTCCTTTCTGATAAGTGCGATAGTGTTCATCAAATCCTTCGTCTCGTTTGGATTCATACCTGCTGCTGGCTCATCCAAAAGTAAGAGCTTTGGATTGGTAGCAAGTGCGCGAGCAATCTCAAGCTGACGCTGTTTACCATATGGAAGATTAGATGCCAAAACATCTGCAAACTTATCAAGCCCGAATACTGAAAGAATCTCTAGCGCCTTTTCATCCATCTTCTTTTCTGTATTAAAGAACTTTGGCAATCTAAAAATTCCAGTTGCAGTTCCGTATTTAAAAGAATTGTGTAATCCAATCTTTACATTGTCTAACACAGATTGATCGCCGAAAAGTCGGATGTTCTGGAACGTTCTAGCAACACCTGCCTTGTTGATTTCGGCTGTCTTCTTGCCTGTGATATCTGTTCCATCAAGGAAAATCTTGCCGTCAGTAGGCTTGTAGATGCCTGTAAGCATGTTGAAAACTGTAGTCTTTCCTGCACCGTTTGGACCAATCAAACCATAGAGCTCGCCCTCTTCGATAGAGATGTTGAACTCATCAACGGCTCTAAGTCCACCAAAGGAAATGCCAAGATTAGTAACTTCTAGTAAGCTCATTACTGCACCTCCTTTTTCTTTTTGATGATAGCTTTAAGACCGTGCTCTTCTCTCCACTTAAGGATTGATGGAGCCCAGTTAAATAACATGAGTGCAATGAGGACGATTGAGTAGATAAGCATTCTGTAGTTTGCAAGTCCTCTAAGCATCTCTGGAAGTAAGATGAGCAATGTTGCTGCAATGATAGAACCAGAGAAATTGCCGATACCGCCTAGGACAACGTATACCAAAATCATGATAGACATGTTGTAACCGAATGTGTTTGTCGTAGCTGTAAGCGAGCTGATGTTGTGAGCATATAAAACGCCACCTACACCTGCTATTGCAGCTGATAACGTAAATGCGATAAGCTTGTATTTTGTAATTGGAAGACCAACTGTCTCGGCTGCAATCTGATTGTCACGGATAGCTTTGACTGCTCTACCTGTTCTAGAATTAACAAAGTTGTGTGTAACTATCACAGCGACGATGAGCAACAGTACGGCAATTGTAAACGTAGACTGACGCGGTGTTCCCGTGATTCCCTGAGCGCCATTTACTATGACAGTGCCATCGGGTTCCATTCCAAGAGCCATCATATCTTTAAGTGAAAAATGAACACCCTTGCCGTCGATTCCTACGTATAAAACGTTGATAACATTTTTGATAATCTCACCAAATGCCAAGGTTACGATTGCAAGATAATCGCCTCTAAGTCTGAGAACTGGGATTGCAATAAGGAATCCAAATAATCCTGCAAAGAATGTTCCAATGACAAGAGCAATGATAAATCTTGGTACATCTGGAATAGTTCCTCTAAATGCCTTTGAAAAGAACGCCGAGATAAATGCTCCAACACACATAAATCCAGCATGGCCAAGAGAAAGCTCTCCTAGATATCCAACACACAGGTTGAGACCAACTGCCACAAGGGAGTATGCACAAACCGGAACGAGCAATCCCTTCATAAGAGATGTGAGACTTCCTGTGGCATCAAGAATGGTCATAACTGCATATAAAATAACTATTACAGCAATAGTAGCTATAAGCTTTGTCGTTGATTTGTTTGATCCGGTTGTAAGTTTCTTTAATTTTTCCATCTTCATCACCTACACCTTCTCTTTAATCTGCTTGCCTAAAATTCCTGAAGGCTTAACCAAAAGTACAATAATTAATACCGCAAATACGATAGCATCTGCCAACTCACTGGAGATGTATGCCTTTGCCAAAATCTCAATAATACCAAGTAATAATCCACCAAGAAGTGCTCCTGGAATGGAGCCGATTCCACCGAATACCGCTGCCGTGAAGGCTTTGATACCAGGCATTGAACCTGTGTATGGAGTAAGTGATGGATATGAGCTACAAAGCAATGCTCCTGCAATTGCTGCAAGACCAGAGCCAATAGCAAAAGTAAGGGAAATCGTTGCATTGACGTTGATTCCCATCAATACTGCTGCATCTCTATCCTCGGATACAGCACGCATTGCCTGACCTGGCTTGGTGTTCTTGACGAACCACATGAGCACAATCATTATTACAAGACATACTGAAATAGCGATTATGGCGTTGCCTGTAATCTTAAGCTGTCCGCCTGCAAAGGTAAGACCCTTCCAAGGGATGATTGATGTGAATGATACAGGGTTTGAACCGAACACCAAAAGTGCCACGTTCTGTAAGAAATAGCTGACACCGATTGCGGTGATAAGTACTGCCAGATTAGTAGCCTTTCTGAGTGGAGCGTAGGCTATCTTTTCTATGATCATTCCAAGTGCTGTACAGCAACCTATTGCAATAACTATAGAAACAATAGCCGGCATACCAGCATTTGATGTGCAAATAAATACCAAATATGCGCCAATCATAATAACGTCACCGTGGGCGAAGTTAAGCATCTTTGCAATACCGTAAACCATGGTGTATCCCAAAGCTATGAGGGCATATACACTTCCCAAACTCAAACCGTTGATTAGATAGGTTAAAAATCCCATAACTAAAAACTCTCTTTCAAAAATAATATTGCGATGCACGCCGTCCCCGTAGCCGTCATCAGCTAAAGAAATCTGGTGCATCGCCATTGATGTACGTCTCTATATAGATTATAGTTTTTGTTTATCCGTAGTCAATAAGTCCATGATGGCTTGTTGGCGTAACAGCTGCTTTTATAATTATTCTTATGCAGCTGTAGACATCAAGCTCTATTATTTCTTAAGCGAAGCTTTCTTTGCTGAGCGTAGAAATTAATAGGCTTGTTGGCGTAACAGCTGCTTTTATATTATTCTTATGCAGCTGTAGACATCAAGCTCTATTATTTCTTAAGCGAAGCTTTCTTTGCTGGCGTAGAAATTAATAGGCTTGTTGGCGTAACAGCTGCATTACATTTTATTCAGCTGATACATATCCACCATCTTTGATGATGACAGCCTTAGGCGCTTTTGAAACCTCACCCTTGTCGTTCCAAGTCATGCCTTCGCCTGTAAGACCATTATAGTTGATATCCTGGATTCCAGAGATAAGAGCATCACAGATATCTTCATTTGAAGCATCTGGCTTAAGGTCTGCTGCCTCAAGTGCTTCCTTGATGATGTAAACACCATCGTAAGCATCTGCTGCGAACTGGTTAGGTGTGCCCTTGAACTGCTCTTCGTACTTAGAAACAAATGACTTTGTAGCTTCGTCTTCAGAGTCGGCTGCAAATGGTGTAAGAAGATATACACCCTCAGCAAGCTTTGTATCGAAGTTCTCTACACCAAGAAGTCCGTCGAATCCATCTACACCAAACATTGTTGGAGTATATCCCATCTGATCAGCCTGTGTAAGAACGATTGAACCCTCTGTGTAGTAGAATGGAAGGAACAATAAATCTGCATCTGCACTCTTACATTTCTGAAGCTGTGTAGAGAAATCAGTCTTGTTGTCAGCTGTGAAAGCCTCTGTTGCTACGATATCAAGACCCTTAGCCTTTGCTTCTGTAGCGAAATTTTGGTAAACGCCTGATGAGTATGGATCTGAACTATCGTAGATGATACCAATCTTTGTTCCAAGCTTGTTGTCAGCAATGTAGTCAGCTGAAACCGTACCCTGGTTAGGATCTGAGAAACAAATCTGGAATGTATTGTCGTGGTTTTCTGTAACACTTGTTGATGAAGCAGATGGAGTAAGCTGGAACATTCTGTCAGCGTATGTCTCCTCTGATACAGCGGCGCAAGCCCCAGATGTAACTGTACCTTCGAGAATCTGCATTCCCCAATCCTTAAGTGTGTTGTAAGCATTAACTGCCTTCTGAGGATCTGCCTCGTCGTCCTGGAAGTTGAATGCTATCTGATATCCATTAATTCCGCCATCAGCGTTGATTTCGTCAACAGCAAGCTGAATAGCGTTCTTTACACCCTGTCCGTACTGAGCAGCACCACCAGTGATTGGTCCAATACCTCCAATTCTCCAAGTGAGCTCTCCTGATGTGTCAACATTATCTGAACCTGCAGAACCCTTACCACAGCCAACAAATAATGATGCTACCATTGCTGCACAAAGTGCTAAGCTAAACACTCTTCTCTTCATATTGTTGTCCTCCTACAAATTGGAAAAATCCATCCCCATTAATTATTGGATTTTTGCTTTTATTCTTTAACGCTTTAAATTCCGAAACCCCCTCGTTGGAAATATAATAAAACTTGTTTCATGAATCGTCAACTAAAACTTAGATGTTAATTTTAAAGCTTTGGAAGCCACTGTTAAATCTAGCTTATATTAGTAATATCTATCTCCTTTGCCTGACCACATGGCAGCTTTTCTTCATCTAGTTTGAGTGATCCAAAGGCAGTTCGCTTTAGCTCCATCACCTGTCTTCCCACTGCAAAGAACATTCTCTTTACCTGATGAAACTTTCCTTCATGGATTGTGATGTGGCAAGTATTTCCACCATTGTAGTCCACAGAAGCAGGTGCAGTTGGCTCGCCCTCACCGATGTGGACACCTTCCTCTAATGCCTTTATATCCTCGCCAGATAGTTCTCCATCTAATGTAACAAAATAGGTCTTGTCCACATGCCTTTTGGGTGAGAGCATGTTATGGGCAAGCACGCCGTCATTTGTTATTAGAAGCAAGCCCGTTGTATCCTTATCTAATCGACCAACTGGAGCCAAGCCCTTTGGAGCATCTGGAATTAGCCGGTAAAAAACATCCATCACCGTCTTTTCTTTGGCATCTTCGGTGGCAGTGATAACACCCTTTGGCTTGTTCATTACATAATAGGAAAACTTCTTGTAGGAATAATCTCTACCTTGATATGTGACAACCACAGTATTTTCATCCACCTTTGTCTCTGGCTTATTAATCTTTTCTCCATCAACTAAAATAAGGCCCTTCTTAAGAAGAGCCTTTACTTCAGATCTTGTTCCTATATTAAGTTCGACCAGCAATTTGTCCAATCTCATTAGTATGAAATTACCTCGTATCCATCTTCTGTGACAAGCACCTGATACTCCCACTGTGCCGATGGCTTACCATCAAGTGTTGATACCTCCCAGCCATTGCTTGGATCTGTTTTAATCTTTTGTGTACCCATGTTAATCATAGGCTCGATTGTAAACATGAAGCCTGGAACTAATAAAAGCTCGGTGCCTGGAAGAGTGTTGTAGCCAACCCAAGGCTCCTCGTGGAAATCAATTCCCACACCGTGTCCGCCGATTTCGCGAACCACCTGATAACCATTTGCATGAGCGTGTTCACAGATAGCTGCGCCAACATCTCCAAGGAAGCCCCACGGTTTAACCTGCGCCAGTCCTAGGTCGCAGCATTCCTTTGTAACCTCAACAAGCTTTCTTGTCTCTGGGTCAACATCTCCTATCATAAACATCCTAGAGGAGTCTGAATAATATCCATCTAGAATTGTAGAGCAATCTACGTTTACAATGTCGCCGCTTTTTAAGATAACATCCTCGGATGGGTAACCGTGACAAACCTGATCGTTAACAGATGTGCACACGCTGTATGGAAATCCCTCGTAATTGAGAGGTGCAGGTATTCCACCCATCTTAGTAGTTGTCTCGTATACGATCTTGTCGATTTCAGCTGTGGTCATGCCTTCGCGGATAGCCTCACCTACCGCATCTAGACAAGTCATGTTTATAACTGCAGATTTCTTAATCATCTCTACCTGCTCAGGTGTTTTGAGCATGCTGTGCTTTGGTACCTTGTGGCCTTTGGCTGCAAAGCTGTCGATTTTGCGATCCATTGCCTCGTGGCACTGCTTATACTTGCGACCACTGCCACACCAGCAAGGGTCATTTCTTCCGATTTTAGCCATTTCTAATGCCTCTCTATTCCTCTTTCTTTTTCTTGTCCTCATCAGTCAATCCATTTATATAATTGATATGTTTGTGCTTTAAAGTGATATCACCCAGCACAAACTTATCCCATAATTTCTTGTTGATTTTGACCTTGTGCTGGTCGCGAATCTGACCATAATAATAGCCGTCGTACTTGTAGGCCGCCTGACTAGGTCCTTCTTTATCAGCAATGAAATCTTGGTATTTTTCTGCAATTGCTGCTATACGAATCTGATTATTGATTTCTTCTTCGGTGCAAGGCAGGTGTTCCCACTGCTCATCTAACAAGTCTTCCCAGAAATCTGTAATAGCGTAGTCTAAATCCTGCTCCTCACTAGGTGAAAGCTTATCCATACCTTCTGCCACAGCTAGCTGATAAAACAGATGGTCGTGAACAGCCATCCCCATAACCACATCCTTGGCCTCCTCCTGGATGAAGGTATCATTGGTGTGAACGTTCCAATAATCTTTGGTTGAATCAGGATTGTAAATCTTGGCCTGTTCTTCAACCTTGCCTTCCTCGTAGAGAATGTAAAAAGCCAAATCCTTGAATGTTACTGCCTGACCATCAACGGTAACAGCTGCATCATCGAGATGTTGATTGTACTCGATAGGTCCTCTGCCTGTGTTCATGGTAAGAAGTGCGTAGATTATAACACCTACGCACACTAGTAACAATATTGGTTTGATTAATTTTTTAATAATCATAGTACCCTTCGTATAGTAATAATTGAATGGCAATTGACTGATCGGTAATTTGTAATACCAGTGGCAGTACTTTGTGCTTCCACAATTGTGCCGCCGCCTTGGTAGATTGCTACGTGTCCAGGGTAGCAAACAACATCACCGGGTTGCATGTAGTTATAGCTGACCTCTTTGCCCACTCCTCTAAAGGAACCTGAGGTCATTCTTCCACCATATTTAATACCAAAATTTGCCAGTACTCCTTGTACGAAACCAGAACAATCACAACCTCCAGACAGATTGGTTCCTCCCCATACGTATGGACAACCTACGTATTGCTGTGCGAAGGAAACAACACTAGAACCGCTGACACCAGTTGAATATCCTGGGTTTAAATCACCATTAACATTGAAACCGCTGTAACCTGCTGAAACCTGAGCTGTGCCTGTACCGTTGTTGGCCTGTCGAGCTGCAGCCTCTCTGGCTGCACGAAGAGCTGCCTCTCTAGCTGCAATTTCTTTGGCTTCTTTAAGCTCAGCATCCAAGTCTTTCTTTTCATCCTTTTTCTCGGAAATCACTGTTTTAAGATTTGCCTCTTGCGTAGCTAATTCCTTCTTGGATGATACAAGAGATTTTTTCTCAGTCTCCAATGTGGTTGCCAGTTCTTCGATTTCTGCCTCAATAGCTTGGAACTGCTCGAGTTTTTCTCTGTCGTAGTCATATACGCTACTAGCGTATTCCATTTTATTTAAAAACTGGCTGATAGAACCAGATGAAACAAGCATCTCAAATATGCTGGGATCCTCAGATTCATACATGTACTTGATACGAAGCTTCATGGCGGCGTATTGCTCTTCTCTGGCTTTCTTAGCATCCTCTAAAGCCGCCTTAGTCTCTTCGATTTCGGCTTCCATATCCGCAATCGCTGTTTCAATCTCAGTGATTTGGCTAACTATTGAATATAAATCGGAATCCAATTCGCTAATCTCGGACTCTAAAGCCTCCTGCTCCGCCTCAATCTCTGAAATAGAGCGAACAGCAGTTGTCACCAAAGAATCCGACAAAAACAGGGCTGCCATCAAAGAAATGCAAACCACCGACTTAACTATCTTTTTATATTTCATAAAACACTATCTCCAAAACCAATAACCAATAACTTCTTGTTTTCCACAAAAAACAAAATCTATATCTAGTGTCATTTTACGTAATCTCTCCATATTATGATACAAGTCTTAGTGTTGGTTTTCAAGGGAAATAGTGCAATCGGAAGTGTCAAAGCATGAAACTTAAAGTCTAAATGTTTGAACTATGACTCATTTGCCTTTTGTGACCGTCTGCTTTCGGCGATTTAGCTGTTTTTTCAGGCTGACGATACATAGGATTAGTATATCCATATGTCGGATCTATAGGCTCAGACTGAAGTATATTTATTTGAGTTGTTTCCGTATCAGATAAATTAGTTATATCATCTGGCAAAATGTGTTGCGATTTTTCTGTTTCTTTAGGGATTTGTGGGTTTCTATCCATTAAACTTTCATGAGTCATATCTGCTATTATCTCCCAGGTAGCCCGCTCGTCATTAAGCGTAGAATTTGATAAAGATGTTCTACTATCATTGACACTCGCTGTTCTGTCAGAATCAATGCTAGGATTCTTAATAGGTAAGCATCTCGACATTAATTCCTTACATTTGTTAATTAGGTCCTTCATTTTGTTTGCCATAATTTTGTCCTCCTTCGTAAGCAAAAATCGACGGCGGATTTACAAATCCAGCCGTAAGTTATTAGTACATATATATATCAATAAAATCACTTCACTTTTTTCCAAAAACTGAAAAATAGTTAAAAAATAACTGCAATATTGTTTAAAAACGACAATTTCTGCCTTAGTTTAGCGCTAAAAAGAATTTTTACAACATGGATAGAATTATTATCATAAAACTGAAAAAACCGCCGGCAAAATACCGACGGTTTAGTTTCCATATTTAATTGTAACTAGTAATTAACAATCTAGTAGCTTCATGCGAATTTCTTTAGTAATGATGTCTGTATAGCTGAAGGAAAGTAACTGTGATGGACATGTCTCGGTGTTGTCAACTAAAATTGTAAATACACTTGGGTATGCCTCTTTGATAACTCCTTGTTGAATGTCAACTTTGTTACGACCCTTGTCTAACTGAATAACGACTCTACTACCACACTGAGATCTAACAGATTCGCGTACCTTGTCGAAGTCTTCGCGTTCCATGATGTCTCCCCCTTTTCTAGCAGTTTTGAATGTTAATACATTCTTGAATTCGCTGAAAAGATTCTACCACTTTTTGTCTAATTTGTCAAAATTTTGATGCTATTTTTTGAATATTTATCATAAAAAACAGTCGTTTTTGCCCTATTTCACTAAGAAAAATAAGAATTTTAAATTTTGCTATAACTGTATTAATATTCAACAATATTCACTTTTTATTTCTAATTATTCACTCGTCCGTTACTATTCACACATGCCAACGACGCAAATCTACCCTCAACCCAGAGTTTTGATTTTTATTAGTCCCCTCTCAAGGCCTCAGGCTCCGCCTGCCCCTTGCAGAGTTCCAGCAAAGAATTATGATTATCTAATCTTCCACTGTCGCATGTTTATTGTGACCTGTTTTTTCAAAGTTTTACAAATCTCGGATGAATGTGTAGCTTTGACGGACATAAGTTTAGTTATATAAAAAGAGTTTCATAATCTATCTTAGGAGTAATTGCGTTTCTTTGGAATGAACCTAGTGCAATAAAAAGTGGTTTTTGATTTGTATAGTCATCAGCCGCCAGGACGGCGGCTGAAGGCGTCACTTGAGCCAGGACGGCGAATGTGCGCCGGTGACTATAAAAACAAAAAACACTTTTTAAATTGCACTTGGTGAATGTAATAGATTAGCAATTACCCTAAGTATAGATTTTGAAACTCTTATATAGGTTTAGAATGTCCGTCAAGCTATACACATTCAATTCGATTTGTAAAAGCTGTGAAAAGACAGGTCAGCATGCTCTAGTTTGGAAGATAAGATAATCAATAATTCTTCTCTAGTCACTCTGCAAGGGGCAGGCGGAGCCTGAGGCCTTGAGAAGGGACTAATAAAAACTGAACTTGTTGGATTGAGGGTAGATTTGCGTCGTTGACATGTGTGAATAGTAACACTAATTGATAAATAATGTCGTCTAGCATATAATAATTTTGGTCGAATGCAGTTTTTCAAAGGTTCATCTGCATGCAATATTTATTTTGGAGGTTACCATGCTCAAAACCATTTTATCTATCACCTTTATAGTAATATTTCTGATAGTGAGTATCCCTATCTGGGGAATTTTATTTATAATCGGACTTTTCAACAAGACATTCAAAGAAAAGCTCGGCTACAAGCTTGTAGCTTGGGCATTTGGAGTTGTTATCTTTATTTCGGGAATAAAATGCGAAGTCAGAGGATATGAAAATGTTCCTAAAGACAAGTCAGTGCTTTTTATTGGAAATCACTTAAGCCTATTTGATATCATAATCGGCTATCACCTTTGTCCACCTGTGACTGGCTTCCTTTCAAAGAACACTATAGAAAAGGTTCCTCTCCTAAGCACTTGGATGAAGATTAACTACTGCCTCTTCCTTACAAGAACTGATCCACGTAAGGATTTGAAGCTTATTCTCAAAGCTCAAGAATACATCAAACAGGGCATTTCAATGTTTATCTTCCCAGAGGGAACTCGTTCCAAGACTGGAGAAATGGCTCCTTTCCATGAGGGTTCTTTCAAGATTGCAACCAAAACAGGTTGTCCTATCGTACCTGTTTGTTTCACCAATACTCGCGCCGTATTCGAGGCTCAGGCTCCTAGGATGAAAAAGGCTCATGTAATTGTTACCTTCTGTCCACCTGTTGATCCTACAGCGCTGGAGGGTGAAGATAAAAAATTTGTAGGTGCTTATGTGCAAAGAATTATGCAAGCGCAGTTGGATGCGGATGCCAAACTAATATAATTACAAAAACCTTCCCCTAGTCAGGGCAATGTCATTAAGTTGACATCGTCTAGTCAGGGGAAGGCTTTTTTATTTAAATCTATTTTTTATTGCTTCAACCACAGCATCAAAATTCATTGAGTGCGATGCCTTAACCAATACGGTATCACCACCACGGATTATTGGAAGTAAATCCTCCAGCATTTTTTCTACTGAGTCATAGTGGTAAGCCATGCAAGAGCTGTTCTTTTGCTCCAATGATTTATTGATTTCTTCGGCGAGATCACCCACAGTGAAAACATAACCGATGTGGTTTTCTTCTAAAGCATTACCTATTTCAAAGTGCAGGTTTTTCTCATCTGCTCCAAGCTCCTTCATGTCCCCTAGCACGGCTATAGTTCTAGCAGGGGCATGTCCCAAAACTTCTATTGAAGCCTTCATCGATACAGGATTAGCATTGTAGCAATCATCAATAACTGTGACATCGCCAACTGTGATAATGTTATTGCGCCCTGCAATTGTACCTGCATTTTCGAGGCCACGCTTGATATCTGCTATCTTAAGGCCAAGTTGTTTGCCGACCGCCGCTGCAGCAAGACCATTCATGACGTTGTGTATACCTGGAAGATGAATTGTAACATCAAAGCTTTCACCATCTACAGTGAATGTCGCTTTTGTTCCAGTGATGCCATCTGCCATAACGTTAGTTGCACTAATATCCTGACCGTTCACGCCATAGAAAATCTTTTTAAGACCAAGTGTATCTGCCATCTGCAATTTGTCGTCATCACCGTTTAATATGACAACTCCATTCTTTGGCATGTGCTCAAACACTTCTGTCTTTGCCTTAAGCACACCATCTCGATCTTTAAGAAATTCCAGATGACACTGACCGATATTTGTCATTACAACTATATCCGGCTTTGCGATATCGCCTAAACGATGCATCTCTCCGAAATCGGATATTCCCATCTCTACAACTGCCACCTGATGCTCGTCTGCGATACGACAGATGGTAAGTGGCAAACCTATTTCGTTGTTGAAATTTCCCTCCGTCTTAAGAACTTTGAACTTGGTCTCAAGTACAGATGTTATCATCTCTTTGGTGCTGGTTTTGCCAACGCTGCCGATTACTCCGATAACTGGAATAGAAAGCTCCATTCTATAGGCCGTAGCAATCTGCTTTAATGCAAGCTTGGTATCATCTACGATGATGTAAGGTCCTGAAGCCTTATCAAGCCTTCTATCAGACAACGACGCCAATGCGCCCTTTGAAAAAGCATCCTCGATGAAATCGTGACCATCAACCCGCGCTCCCACCATAGGGATGAATAGGTTGTCCTTTTTCACCTTACGATTGTCGTTTACTGCACCAGATATTTCTTTGTCTTCTAAGTGCTGGCTGCCCTCAGGCAAAATCAACTCTCCACCTGTAACCTTAGCCACCTTAGTTAGTGTCATAGTGTTCATATGTCTTCTCTCTAGTTAAAGTTTCGCTTTAATATTTCTTCAATGACACCTGAATCAGGTGCTCACAAAGATCTTCAAAATTCATTCCAACAACTGCTGCTTCCTGTGGAAGAAGGCTAGTTGGTGTCATACCTGGAAGAGTATTCGCCTCTAAACAGTAGAGATTTTCCTGCTCATCCATCATAAAATCTATACGCGCATAAGTAGTTAGACCAAGAGTTTTAAATGCCTTTTCAGCATACTTCTGCATTCTGGTTGTCACTTCGTCGCTTATCTGGGCAGGACAAGTCTCAACCGCAGAGCCTGCCGCATATTTATTCTTGTAATCGTAGAATCCCTGCTTTGGAGCAATCTCGATAACCGGAAGTGCCTTGCCCTCAATCACACCGTCAGAGAACTCTCGCCCTTTAATGAACTGCTCTATAACCACTTCGTCTTCCCATTCGAAGGCTGCGTCTAAAGCTGCATCCAACTCGTTTGGATTGTTTACGATTGTGACTCCAATTGAAGAGCCTCCACAATTTGGCTTTACGATACATGGATACTTATCAAACGAAAAACCCTCTCTATCCGACTTATTTAACATTGTGCCCGCTGGAGTTGGAATCCCTGCCTTAATAAGGAAATCCTTTGTCATCTGCTTATCCATGGCAATGGCACTTGAAATATAATCGTTGCCTGTATACCTGATACCATACAAATCGAAAGCCGCCTGAACCTTACCGCTTTCGCCATCGCCGCCGTGAAGCGCCATAAAAACCACATCAGCCTTCTGGCAAATCTTAATCACATTTGGACCGAAAAAGCTCTTGCTCTTATCTGGACGACTTGCAATAATCGCCTCTATATCCGGAGCCTCCGAAGGAATATCCTCCACAACAACAGAATTTGCTTCGCTATTATCAAAGACTCCGCTAATATCCTGCTCCTTATCTAAATAGCCCATGAAGACATCCAGCACCAACGCCCTATGCCCCCTCGCCCTAAGCGCCTGAGCTACCATTGTTCCCGACTTAAACGACACGTCTCGCTCCGAGCTGAGACCACCTGCCAAAACTACTATATCCATAATTCTTACCTCATTCTTTCAACCGTTAATATAGTATTTTTCCCGCAAAAATACAAGCCTTGTCTGGCCCGGCACCCTCTCCTCTTCTCCACCTGCCCCCGCCCGGGACTCCCCCGCCTAGACAGCCCCAGGGGAACCTGCTGACGTCGCATAAGATTATGATTTTCTATAAATGCTAATGCCGCCATCTTTATTTGTAAGTGTGCGTTCAACTATTTACAATTCTGTCGGTGTTGTTTGTCCCTGAACGGACATGAAATATACTTAAAAGAAATAGTTCCACAAAACTAGCTTAGTAGCAATTGCAGCGCATTGTAGTGCGCTTAGCGAAATAAAAAGTGA
>DBWZ01000019.1:0-45485 GCA_002309345.1 Pseudobutyrivibrio sp. UBA1225 | reverse complement strand
CTTTTTTAAATTTCGCTTAGCAAACGAATTTGTGTGCAATTGTACTAAGTCTAGTTTGTGGAACTATTGTTTAGACTTAAATTTGTCCGTCAGGGACATAACAACCCCTTCGAATTGTAAAATCGACGAACGCACACTCACAGATGGCGGCATTTTAGCATTAAGAAAATCTATAATCTTAGCTCAATTGTCAGCAGGTTCCCCTGGGGCTGTCTAGGCGGGGGAGTCCCGGGCGGGGCATCTAAGTACTGAGAGGGTGCCGGGCATCTATGGGCGCTTGTATTTGCGGAACATATACTCCATGAGGCGCTTGCTAGAGAGGAAGAAGCTGTCTAGGAGCATTTCGCCCTCGGTGTCGCCGCAGCGGATGCAGATTTCTTGTTGGACCAGTAGGTTGAGGTAGAGCATACGGTAGCGTCCATCGTTGAGGAGATCTGAGAAAACTTCCTCGAGTAGGTTGACGGTTTCGGCGTAGTTGCTTTCAACCATGTTAAGCTTTGCCAGTTGATGGGTGAGATATAAGAAGCGGTCCCGGCGGAAACAGCTGTTGCTGTTCATCGGGTTTCGTATTAAGCCATGAATTATGTGCTTGGCTAATACGGTTTCTTCTATTTCGATGTAGGCTATGGCAATTTTCATGAGTATTGTGTATTCGATTTTGCGTAGTTGTAAATCTGCGATTTCGTCATAGCCTGGAAAGCTTTTGACTGATTGATATATGGCGACGCTCGCCTCTATGAATTCTTCTATTGGCATCCCCCTGCGACGTGCGGTCTCCAAGTGAGAAAACATGTAGTATTGCAGGTGCTTTTTGTTGTTCATATCCATTAAATGCTGAAATTTTTCCAAAACATTTTCAATTTTTTCAAGTTGTCCTATGTGAATTGCCTCAAGCAATTCGTTTCGCACTCTCCTTCCTTCACTTAATATATCAAGCGTATGCTCGCCGTACTCTAGTCCGTACGATCCTAAGACATCATCCACAGCATAGAACGTTCTGGCTCTTGGATTTTCCTCCCCAGCTTCAATTCGTGAGATAGTAGAGACCGCACAGCTAGTCAATTCCGCCAACCTCTCCTGCGTTATGTTGGCGCGCTTGCGGGCTCTTCTTAAATAATGTCCGTAAGTGCATTCTTTCATTGAAAAACCTCCTAATTGTTATACCGGCTAGGGATTATAACAACAGGAGGTTAAAAATCTTTGTTTAATTTCTTATGAAATTTTGTCTAAATATTAATTATTTTGCGAACTCTAGAACTCTGGTTCGATGAGTCCATACGCCCCATTTCTTCGCTTGTAAACCACGTTGATTTCGTCGGTTTCTGCGTTCCTAAACATGAAGAAATCGTGGCCGATGAGCTCCATCTCAAGGCATGCATCCTCAGCATACATTGGCTTCATATCAAACTTTTTAGTACGTATAATCTGGATTGAATCTTCGTCTACTTCCTTCTCTTCGAAGAAATCCTGAGCGAAGATTGTTCTAGAATCTGACTGCTTTTTGTCGATGATTTTATTTCTGTGTTTTTTGAGCTGAGCTTCCAAAGTATTTGTAACTGCTTCGATTGATGCATACATATCAGAGGTAACTTCTTCAGCTCTAAGATAGCTTCCCTTCATAGGGATTGTAACTTCTATTTTCTGACGTCCTTTCTCTACGTCCAATGTAACGATTGCTTCGGTATCCTTAATAAAATACTTGTCTAATTTTTTAAAACGCTCCTCCACTGCGTCCTTTAATCCTTGTGTTAATTCGATGTTTTTTCCTGAGATTGTTGTTTTCATGATGTCTACCACCTTTACCGATGTATTTAACAAACGTATTTGATATAATAAGTTTGTTATGTAAATAGTATAGCAATTCAACCTAATTTTCACAAGCGATTTATCTGATTATTTTTAGCTTATTATCTTAATTGTGTATACTATTTAATCAACCACTCAGATAAGGAGACTGTTATGAAAAGAACTGCAATTGTTACAGGCGCAAGCAGAGGCATCGGCAAGGCAATAGCTTATTCTCTTGCCAAAGAAGGCTACCATCTAGCCCTTTTTTGTCACACTAATTTTCAGTTGCTAAAGGATTTTGCAGCCGAGCTTTCCCATCAATTCAAAATCGAAACCTACGTATACTGCGGCAACATTGCAGACAGCGAGTTCACCATCAGCTCTTGCGAGAATGCACTCAAAAAGCTAGGGCACATCGATGTTCTTATCAACAACGCTGGCAAGGCTTTCATCGGTCTTCTAACCGATATGTACGTGGCCGATTGGGATTGTATTATCGGCACCAATCTCTCATCTATGTTCTATACAGCCAAAGCTGTTGTTCCAAATATGGTAAAAAATAAATCTGGTAACATCATCAACATCAGTTCCATGTGGGGCACTGTAGGTGCCAGCTGCGAGGTAGCTTACTCGGCTTCCAAGGGTGGAGTCAATTCCTTCACAAAGGCTCTTGCCAAGGAGCTTGCTCCAAACGGCATTTCTGTCAACGCCGTGGCATGTGGCGTTGTAGACACAGATATGAATGCAATGCTTTCGGAAGAAGACAAGGCATCTCTTGCAGAGGACATCCCCATGGGCAAATTCTGCTCGCCAGAAGATATTGCAAAGGTAGTTCTCGACATAATAAATGCCCCATCATATATGACGGGGCAAATCATTGGTGTAGATGGAGGTTTTATATAATCTTAATTATCCCCTCAAGGTAGGCCCTGTAAGCGTCAGCCTCGGTTTTGGGGAAGCATATTGTGGCGCCAATACCTGTGAGCCAACCGTAAAGCTGCGGGCTCACCGCCACCTGAATTCTAGCCTTTATATAATCATCGCCGTCCTTGCGGATGTCGATGCCAGAGCCAAATTTATCTAAGACAACTCCTATCAGTTGCTGCCTGAATTTGATGGTTATTACTCGATCATCACCTGCAAACATACTTACATGCTGCTTGGCGTACTCGTGGGGATTAAGAGATTTTATTTCTTCTTTACCTAAGCGCTCCTTTTCACTCATGGCCGCTGAAAGTATTTTATCCACACGATAATGTCTGATTTCACCGCTCTCCAAATCGTAGGCCACAAGATAGTAATTTTCGTCATTTCTAAGCAAGAACGCTGGACTGACGTGATAAGTCTTGCCACCGTGGCGTGGACGCATCTCCTTATTTAGTGTCCACTCCTGATATTTGAAATCCATCTGCCTGTCATTATCTAGGCACTGGTAGATTACATCTATAGTGTAAAAAATCTTTTCGTTGGCTGAGGTTGCCTTTTCCGGCACAACCACCTGACGGCTGAGCTGAGTTGCATCGTCGAGACTAGCCAAGGTTGTTATCTTATCCACAAGCTCCTTTGTTTTCTTTTGAGATATGAACTTTGATGCGCCAACAGCATCCACCAGTAGCTTTAGCTCTGCCAGCTCAAAAGCACGAGAGCCAATATAGTAGCCCTTGTCTCCCTTGACCACATCAACGCCTGCCTCCATCAAGGTTGCCATATCCTTGTAAACGCCTTTGCGCTCCGCTGGAATTCCGCGCTTTTCAAGTCGTCTTGTCATATCTATTGCATTGATTTGATGTTTCTCGTCGCTTTCTTCCATGAGAATTTGGTATTCATTAATTATTTTGTATTTCTGTCCCCCTACATGTGGCATACGTACTCTCTCCTCATATCCTATTCGAAAGTTAGGTTAATTTGTGCTATACTCTTTAGATGTTAAAGGCTTTTGCCTTCAACAGTTTAATTATAAATTAAGACCAAATTGATTTAAAGGAAATATATGAGCAGACAAGATTTTTACAAAGAATGTAGAGACAGATTTCCTACATTTACATACGAAGATTATTCATACCAGCTTTCCGATGATGAAATCTCCATCACCTACAGCTTTTCGATTGATGGACTTTCTTCATTTCATCCCACATGGAGGATTGCTAGATTAAATACAGTCGACTATCAGCTTGATAATGATCTAATCGACGAAATGGTATTTTCCCTAGGAATGGTTGAGCTAATCAGCTATTGGAAAATCGCCTGTCCACCATCGGTTATAATCAAAAATCACTCTATCACCAAAGCACAGATGGACTGGTGGAAAAAGCTTTACTGGGGCGGCCTCGGTGAATTCTACTACACCAACGGTATAACCGACAGCATTGATTCGTTTATGCGAATCACTTGCGATGAAAACACACCGGGATACACCGTTAAGCCTTCAGCTTTGAAGCATCCTGATATGAATTCAAACGCCAAGGTTATAATTCCTATTGGCGGTGGCAAGGATTCCGTTGTCAGCATCGAGTTGTTAAACGGCAAAGCAGATAGATACTGCTACATTATCAATTCTCGCGGCGCTACAGAGGAGACTGCCATCACGGCAAACCTCAAGGACAAAACAATCTACGCCAAGCGTACTTTAGATTCCAACATGCTAGATTTAAACAAGCAGGGCTACTTGAATGGTCACACCCCATTCTCGGCTCTTGTTGCGTTCTCTAGTATCATTGCTGGATATCTTAACGGCATCAGCTACGTTGCTCTTTCCAACGAAAACTCAGCCAACGAGTCTACTGTGGAAGGCAGCTACGTAAATCACCAGTATTCAAAGAGCTACGAGTTTGAAGAGGACTTCCGTAAATACGAATCACAGTTTATTAATTCTGGCGTTTACTACTTCAGCTTCCTCAGACCTTTATCTGAGCTTCAGATTGCCATGCTTTTTTCAAGATTCAAAGCTTACCATGGCATCTTCAAAAGCTGTAACGTAGGCAGCAAGCAAGACATTTGGTGCGGTCACTGCCCTAAGTGCTTGTTTGTTTATATCATTCTGTCCCCTTATCTTTCACTTGATGAGCTGGACAAGATTTTTGGAAAACGTCTTTTCGAAGACGAATCACTTATAGATGATTTCGATAAGCTCTGTGGCGTCATCCCTGAAAAGCCATTTGAATGTGTCGG
Source organism: Pseudobutyrivibrio sp. UBA1225 (assembly GCA_002309345.1). Lineage (GTDB taxonomy): Bacteria > Bacillota > Clostridia > Lachnospirales > Lachnospiraceae > Pseudobutyrivibrio. The sequence goes on along the minus strand of DBWZ01000019.1, from coordinate 40,529 downwards.
TAGCCGTGATGAGGTAAATTCTTCACTTACCGAGGCAATCAGCCAATATGAGGCAAAGGGTGTTCAGCTACCTGTGCTTTTAGCTCACTACAAGGATATGGCTCATGGCGATGTCATTCCATTTAAAAACTACAAAGGACAATTTGCATCTGTTCATGGCTTAAATGGTTACTTTGCCAAGATAGTTAAGGATGCAATCGAGAAATAATGAAAGAAACAATTAGAAATTTAGTTAAAGACAAAAAGGTATTGATACTTGGTTTTGGCCGAGAGGGTCAATCAAGCTTTAGAATGGTTTTATCAGTCGGTGGCTATGAGTGCCTCGACATTGCGGATGCAAACGCTGTCAGTTCAGACCTTACAGCTACCCACAACGTTATCACTGGCGCAGCCTACTTAGATTGCTTGAATGATTACGATGTTGTATTCAAGAGCCCTGGCATCGTCCTTCCAAAGAATATCAGTGAATACACCTGCCACATAACCTGTCAGGCGGATTTATTCCTTCAGGTGTTTGGCGCACAGACAATAGGTATCACCGGAACCAAGGGCAAGTCCACAACATCTTCACTTTTATATCATATACTTAAATGTTGTGGGAAGGATGTTTTGTTTGGCGGCAACATTGGTCTCCCAATTTTTGATATCACTGAGCAGATTCACCCTCGAACAATAGTTATTTTCGAGCTTTCCTGCCATCAGCTTGAGTATGCCAGCTATGCTCCAGCCAAGGCTATTTTGCTCAACCTGTACGAAGACCATCTAGACCACTATGGCACAGTTGAAAAATATTGGGCTGCAAAACAAAATATCTACAGGAACCAAGATTACAATGACTACCTTTTCTGCAATCCTGAGTGCCTCCCAGCACCAGGTGAATGCAAGGCTGCTGTAGTCAGAGTCAAAACAGGGGATTTGCCTTTTGCTTCATTTGAAGATATCCCTGGCATCACACTTCGTGGCACCCATAATCTGTTTAATGCAGCTTTTGTTTACGATGTATGCAAACGTTACGACATCTCAGACGAGGATTTCATTGAAGCGCTAAAATCCTTCAAGACACTTGCTCATCGTCTTGAATTCATAGGTCAAAAGGATGGTATTGATTACTACGACGATTCGATTTCAACAACTGTGGAATCAGCCATAAGCGCTATAAAGGCTATTCCAAATGCAGGTACTATCCTCCTCGGGGGAATGGACAGAGGAATCGACTATGAGCCTCTAGTAGAGTTCTTACCTACCACAAGACTTGAGCACATCATTTTGATGTACGACAGTGGCAAGGTAATCCTCGAAAAGCTTTTGGCCACAGCGCAGCCAGAATTCATGGAAAAGGTTCACTACATAGAGGAATTAGCTGATGCATGCACCTTCGCAAAGACCAACGCCACCAAAGGCACCGCTGTGATTCTTTCACCTGCATCTGCCAGCTACGGCGTATTCAAGAATTTCGAGCAACGTGGAGATTTCTTTAAGGAACAAATAGGACTATAAAAGTAAGGGGAATGACTATGGGACATTCAAGCTATACTTTTTTATCAGATGAAGGCCATTTAAAGAAAACATGCGTATCCTGTGGCTGCAGGATACCTATGAGCTCACCCTACGATAAATGCAAAGAATGCATCAAAAAGGAACTGTTTCCAAAAGTCAAAGAATTCATCACCGAAAACTACGACGTCAACGAAATGATTGTAGCCCAGGAATTCGGAATCGACCGTTCCATCATCCACGAATGGATACAAGACGGTGACCTCGAATATCGTAAAACACCTCCGCCTTACCAAGAACCTGAATAACTTGCCACCGGCAGCTCTCACGGCCCCAGCCCCAAGCTGTCCTTGTGACGTCGCATAAGATTTAGATTTTCTATAATGCTAACACCACCATCCTTTCTAGTGGATGTGCTTGCAACTATTTACAATTCTATCGAAAATGTATTTTCTTTTGCGGACACAAATATCATATATATAAAGCTTCCACAGACCTGACTTAGGAGAGATTGCCTTGCATTGTAATGCGCCTAGTGAAAGCAAAAGTGATTTTTACATAATATAGTCATCAGCCGCCAGGACGGCGGCTGAAAATGCACGCTGAGGCAGGACGCCGAATGTGCATTGGTGACTATATATGAAAAAATCACTTTTATACTTTCACTTGGCAAATGGAGTTGCAAAGCAATCTCCCTAAGTTAGGTTGTGGAAGCTTTTATAATTCTTAAAGTGTCCGCTATGAAAATACATTTTCTCTATAATTGTAAAATCGATGCAAGTACATCCACGGATGGTGGTGTTTTAGCATTAAGAAAATCTACAATCTTAGCTCAATTGTCACAAGGACAGCCTGGGGCTGGGGCCGTGAGAGCTGCCGGTGGCAAGTACATCCGCAATTTGGGTAAGGCGGAGGTGTGTTTGCACTACAGGCGACTTTCGTGGCACGTGAAGTATATGGTTTGACGGTCTTTGGCTATTTCGTGAAGGAGTTTGAGTGACTCCTTTATTTTTTTGTCATCTAGGTTGGTGAATGGATCGTCTAAGATGAGGATTGGTTTTTCCTCTGGGTAGAGCACGTCTACTAAGGCAAGTCTAGATGATAGTGCCACCAAATCCTGATAGCCTTGTGATAGGTAGTCGGATGTTTTGGTGCTGCCTGAATATGTAAGCTTTATATTGAGGTCCATGTCGAGTTCAAAGTCTTCGATGGCATAGCCAGATTTGGTGCCTCCTTTGCCGTCTATAAGCTCAAGATACTGATGCAATCCATTTTGAAGAGGCTGCATATACTTGGCTTGGAAGCTCTCACGTGATTTCTGCAATAGGTCTTCTGTCTTCGCAAGGAGGTTGGCGTTCTTCTTGTATTCCTTTTCCTTTACCTCTAGACGCTCTATCTGCTCGGCAATATCCGAAAGTCTTTCAACCTCCTCAAGTGCCTGAGAAAGATTCTCCTTTTCTTGGAGAATTTGCTTGTTCAAATCCATTATCTGCTCGTCTAAGAGCTGTTGTTGCTGCTGCAAATCATCCACAGACTGAACCTGCTCATTAACATCATATTCATTCTCAAACTTAAGTATGCCTTCTTTGAGAGATTCAATTCGATCTGATATAGCAATATATTCCTTTTTCTTAAGGGCTATGGAATGGATTTTATCTGCTGTTTCAAGCTGGCTATCTACCGGATATTTTGAAAGTACATTTGAAATATCCTCCGATAGAGTCTTAATAGCTCTTCTGTGACGAGCGACGGCTGCCTGCTCCTCCATGTATTTAGTGTATCTATCTGCATCTATTTTGAGTCTAGATAAGAATTCGTACTCGCCGCCCTCCTCGTAAAGGTTGATGCCATAGGTGCCGGCGAATGGTTGTATTTTGGTATAAAGCTCTAGCTGAACATCTGCCAATTGGTCGAGGGTGCCTGCGGCCTCACTGTGTCTAGACTTTTCTTCCTCTAAAAGATGGCGGTACTGATCTAGCTTGCGGCGGATTTCATATACGTTCTCCTGCATGGTATCAGCACGTGTGAGCAAGAAATTCGACAAGAATTCCGAGCACTCTTCCTGATATTCACTAAGCTCTATCTTGCTAATTTCAAGTGCATCCTCTTCCTCTGCAATCCTGTCTTTGTATTCTCGCTCATCGCGGTTTCTGTTTTGAAGCGCACGCCTGCCGCTGATAATCAAAAGCAATGAATCCACTATAACTGCCACCAGACAAACGATTTCTACGATTCGACCTGTAATTTCAGAAATATATCTCGTGAATACAGCACCTATAAAAATAAAAATCAATAAAAGTATTCCACCTAAAATAAACCAAACCCTAAGGCTGTGCTGTTTCATCAACTTTTCGTTGGCTTCGCGCTCTGCCCTCAGCGTAATAAGTCGCTCGTTACTTTGGGCGATACGTTCTTCGACTCTTGTAATCTGAGTTGTCTGCCTTTCAATATGGGCAAGCTGCTCATCTGTAGGCACAAGCTTGCTAAAGAAATATTTAAGCTCACCTAACTGACGGTTCGATTCTTCAGATAGCTTAGAATGCTCTGCCTTTGCCCTAAGCTCGGAAAGATTGGTTGCCATCTTGTTCCAAAGGGCAAAGTCTTCATCGTCTGGGATTCGCTCTGTAAACGGTGCTGCAAAAACATCCCTATTATCATCTGATGCATTTAATGCACCGAGAGCACGGTTGTGGACAGCCAAATCTCTTTCAGATTGTTCTAAAACTATAATTTCATCGTCAGTTGGCATGCCTGCCTCAAAGAACTTTGAAAGCTCCTCTAGCTTTGCCTGCTCCTGCTGCAAGTTTTCTTTGTGTGTTCTATAGGCACCTAGCTCCTGCTCTCTCTTACTCTGTTTTTGTATGAGCTCCGTTAGCTTTGCCTTTTCCTCTGTTAGATTTTCCAAGGTTTCCTGCTTTTCTTCCACGAGGCAGCTCATAGCCTCTACGCCTTCTTCGATGGCAGGAAGCTTTTCGTATTCTTCTTTGCATTTATTGATTTCTAGTTTTACACCAAAAAGCTTACCTGGATTAATCTTGCTGTTTCGGGTGTACTCAACCCTAGCATCTTTGACGCTCTTTAAAGCCACATCAAAGTTGCTGATATCATCCTTTGCTGCTGCAAGATTTCCCATCTTGGCATTCAAGGAATCTGTCATGGCTGTCGCCACTGCAAGCTGAGGAATGTAGACACTCTTCTCAAAGGAATCTCTGTCCACTCTAAAAAGCTCTTCGCCTATGTCCTCAGAATAATCACTAGAAACAAGCCCTGTAATGTTGTCGTACAGAGCAAATGTGTCGTCCTTATCTGTTTTACCAAAGCTTCTCTCGATTCGATATTCCTTATCCTTGGCAGAAAAAACAATGTTTCCTCCACAAAGGCTGCCATCCCAAGGCAGATAGTGATTGCGTTCTAGAAGCTTTTTCTTGGTGTTTGGAGAATATTCAAGGCCATAAAACATAGCCTTCATGAACACAGAAAAGGTTGTCTTTCCCCATCCATTCTCTTCAAGAATAGAATTGAATCCATCATTAAACTTATATGAAAAATCTTTGATTTTGCCAAAATGAGCAATGTAACAAGATATTAATTTCACTCTATCTCCTCCCCCATTATGGCTCTGATACCTAACTCGATAATCTTGGCCTTTTCATCTTCGTCCATGTCCTGGGACTGAACCAGTCTAACAAACTCTCCCTTGAGAGACTTGTCGTATTGGAAGCTGTCGTAGTCAACCAAGGTTTTGGTTCTGTCGTAGCACTTAACAAAGAAATATTTATTTTCAAAGGTTCGCACAAAGCGGATGATATCAAGCTCATCATCCAACTCACGCTCGCCAGTGATTACAAATTTGACCAAATCCTGTGGATCAACATCCTCAAGCAATTCTTTGGCTTTTGCCACTGTGGCCTGAATATCCATATCTGCGGTGACAGGTACCTCTATCTCGTGCAAGCGTCTCTTTGCAAATGGAATAAACTCTGATTGTATTTTGCCATCGTAGATTTCTAGAACTACAAAGCCCTTATCGCCTGTCTCGTCAAAACCACGTCCTTCTAGACAGCCTGGATAACAATACACCCCACGGTCGTCCAACTGCTCGTAGATGTATTTGTGAATGTGGCCTAATGCCAGATAGTCAATAAACTTTCCCTTTAAAGCTGTGGTATTGATAATCTCCGCGCCGTCCTTGCCATCGTATTCTGATTGCTGACCATGGAGCATTACGATATTGATGGCAGCTGAATCTAGAGCTAGACGCTGAGACATAGTTGTCACGTTGGATGAATTAATTTCCATTCCTGTGATGACCACATCCTCGCACTGATAGCTAGTCCAGCCATCATCTGTGAACATATGAAAATTAGCCGGCACCTCATCTATGCCCGGCTCCATAAAATCGATTTTATCATGATTACCCTTCAGGTAATAAAAATCTATTTCAGGATGAGCCAAAATCTGCTCAACCACACGTTTTTTTACTTCTTTTCGAATATAACTCTTATCAAACAAATCTCCAGCAATGAGGATAGCTCGCACTTGGTTTTCCACGGCATAGTCCACCATACGCTCGTAGGTCTCTATCAACTCCGAGCGCCTCTCCAAGGCTTGATCTCTATCTAAATTGCTTTCCATTTTGGAGTCTAAGTGCAGGTCCGCACAATGAATAACTTTCATACACTCTCCCAAATATTTCTCTCCCTAGAAAATATAATAACATATTTTTGTATTTATTGAGTCATAGATTGAAAAGAGTATTATTTACTATCTACACTAGCCCAATAAAAAAAATTTTAAGAAATTTATTCAATAAGGAAAAAAATATATACTTTTTTTTGAATTATAAATGAAATGATATACCTTGAAAGGAGCGAAATAAGATAACATGGGAATCAAAAATAGAATCAAAAAAGTACTTAATAGAATACTAAAAATGAATACTTCCTCTAGCAGCACTGGAACACCAAGTATTGTTATTCAGGAAATTAACCATCCTCATCAACAAAACTCACAGGATATTATAAGTACATATCCTAATTATACCCACTCAGAAATCGATAATATGGAGGATCTCAATCTGCTTAATGATTATTCGAATTATCTTAATGAGCAATCTTTAATATTAGATGCATCAATAGAACGACTACAGCAAGATATAAATCGTACGCGAACACAGATTAACCAAAATTATGTCAATTTTAATAACCAACCACAACAATATATAAATCGTACGCAAACACAGATTCAAAATTATGCCAATTTAAATTACCAACCACAGCAATATATAAATCGAGCTCAAACACAGCCGTCACACTATGTATATTCCTTTGGAAATGGTATGCCCATAGGAAGGGCGGCAACTACGAGCAACATTCCTAACCAAAGTATTAATTTTAATCCACCAAATGATACTAATACTCAAAGTACATATCATAATTATACTGACGCAGAAATCAATAATATGAGTCTCGATGAGCTTAATGCTCTTTCGGTTCGTCTTAATGAGCAATCTTTAAGATTAAATACATCAATAGATGCGCATACCAATTTAAATGACCTACTACAGGACGATATAAATCGTACGCGAACACAGATTCAAAATAATGACAATTTAAATAACCAACTACAGCAAGATATAAATCGTACGCAAACACAGATTAACCAACTACAGCAAGATATAAATGACACGCCTATAGCGGAGGAAGCACCACCTAGTTATGTATCCGTAGTTGATGATCCATACTTATATCAAAATAATGAAACACCTGAACAATCAAATATTTTGACACGTTCAGATAGCTCTAGGAGTGTACATTCAAATACTTCCATCGCTAGCTCGACAAGAACTGAAAATAGTATGGCCGTAAATACAGGACATAACGTAGGATCTGATATTAGCACCCATAATCAATCCACCGCTAGTAGCAGTTATTATTCTATTGGATCCACCCTAAGAGGTTTGATAGAAGAGAATAATTATTACTATGATAATATAGATAATATGTCACTTACTTCTGCTAACTCTCGACAAATAAGTACCGGCACGAGTGATAATTTATCCCAACCTGAACAAGCAACACCTACCTTACACAAATTATAAATTATTACCACCGGCTTATGAACTGAACCCCATTTGTTAGACAAGAACATCTAATGAATGGGGTTTATTTTTATTCTCTATACAATAAAAGATTCATCATTGCCTCATATTGGCTCTTCCTTTTTCAATTCTTGCACATCTAGTGCTGGCTCCTTTTTATTTATTTGAAAAGCTTTTTATACAACGCAAAAACGACCCCCAATCTATCTAGACTGGAAGTCGTAATTAGCATATTCAGGTTTTAACCTTCCTCCTGCTTCAGAAAAATATTTTCAATCGCATTAATTATTTTGGTCTGCATAGGAGGCTTTACAAAATAGCCAGCAGGCTTTAAATCAAGGACTGCATCGACGTGCTCTTTGTCAGCAATTCCTGTAAGGAAGATGACAGGGATATCTTTGTAATCTTCTTCTGCTCGAATCATCTCGAGAGTCTGCTTGCCATCAACCACCGGCATCTCATAGTCGAGGATGATAAGATCTGGCTTGTCCTGGACAAGAGTCTTCATGCACTGGGCTGCAGAGGTTGCAAGTGTAACTCTAAATTTATCTTGCAACATGTTTCGCATATTTCTGAGCAAAACAGGATTGTCATCTACCACGATTATGTGGCGTTTATCTGTTTCAACAACCACATTTAAAATTGCATCTGCGTTCATATTAAATTCCTTACAAATTTCTCTGATAATGACTTCTCGCGTAGGCTGAGAGATGTGTTTGCACTGCCCACTGTAATAGTAGGAAATAAACAACTGCTTCTTTTTCTCCCGACCGTAGGTGATTACTGGAATTTGAGAATCATACTCTTGTATCGTCTCAAATATATCTGCCTGTAATCTCTCAAAACCATCTATATCCATCAGAATAAGATCTGGATTGTAAAGCTTAAGCATGCTCTTAACTATTTTGGCACTGTTGGTGCATAGCTGAGTATGAAAGTTTTGAGACAAATATGAATTTACTTCGGAAGCTTCATTTGTAAAGTCTCCAACTATCAATATTTTACGCATTTGTTGGTCTCCTTAGTAGTTAGGTTTGTAGTTCATCTATGATACCTAGAGCTGCTTCATCTTCTAAGTTTACAATGTGCTGATTAAGTTGATTAATCTTTTCCTGAGTACCTTCTTCATAGGAGTATGATGCAATCTGCTTCATAACGTTGTCAGCCTGTTCAGATTCATGCGTAACGATTGCCATCTTGAGCATTTCAAGAAGTGCGAATAATTCGTCCATATCCTCTAGCTTAGGCTTTTCAACCTCTGACGAAAGAATACTTAGTCGATCCTTCATAAGGTCAAGCTCTTCTAAAAGAATTGGTGTTAAAACTCGGATGCGTTCGATTTGTCCGTCCCTTGCTGCATATTCACACATCTTTGCCAGTCCACCAAGAGCTGTGGCACCAATAGTGTTTGCCATACTCTTTACACCGTGAACTTTAATTCTATAATCTTCAATCGAGCTACCATTATCTAGCTCATCGTAGTATCTAAGAATCTCATCTCGCTCGTAGCTAATGGATTCGAAGAAATCAACTGCTGTTTGAAAAACCATGTTGGTATCAGGAAAATGTAGTAGAGCATAATCCCAATCGACACCTTCGACATCTGGTAACTCAACCTTTTTGACTCGATTTTTCCTAGCTTCATCCTTGGCATCTGATTCGTGATATTCAAGCAAATCCTCTGGAAGGAAATCGCGAATCATCTTTTCAAGTTGGGCTGGAACAACTGGCTTTGATAAGAAGCCGTGGAATCCAAGCGTAAGATATCTTTCCTTGGCACCTGCTATGGCGTTGGCCGTCAGGGCAATCACTGGAGTGCTGAGACACCTGTTGCCGTTTAGCGTTGCCATAGCTTTGAAGGTTTCTACACCATCCATGCCCGGCATCATGTGATCCAAGAAAATCATGTCATAGTGCTGTTTGGTGATTAGCTCAAGACACTCTTGTCCACTGTCTGCCTCGTCTATGTTTACTCTTGATTCTTTTAAAAGTGCAACGAAAACTTTACGGTTCATTGCGTTATCATCAACAACTAAGAAATGAGCCTTCGGCGCTTCGAAGCTTGTGCTGTATTCGTAGTTGGCTGTAAGCTGATTAAGCTTTTGCTGGAAATCTCCGATTGGTTCGAAATCAACAACCTCTTGGCTGATTGTAAATGAGAAGGTAGAACCCTCACCATAAACACTCTCCACCTTAAGGGAACTGCCCATCATCTTTAGCAGGTTTTGAGTGATTGTCATTCCAAGCCCTGCTCCTTCGATGTTTCTGTTACGACTAACCTCCAGACGTTCAAAGGAATCAAACATCCTTTTGACATCCTCTTCTCTGATGCCGATACCTGTGTCCTTTACAGAGAAGGTTAGGTCAACATAATTGTCGAAGGTTTTGCGACTACTGGCGCTTATTTCGATATATCCTTCATGGGTATATTTTAACGCATTTGTAATTATATTTGTTAATATTTGCTTAATTCTTATATCATCGCCTAGCATGTTGCAAGGAATGTCACTAGCGAAATTAAGCTTAACTTCTAAATTCTTTTCTTTGGCTCGAAGAGTAACATTGTTGAGTACATCATGCATCATGCTCATGAATGCATATTCACCCTTAACAATCCCCATCTTACCTGATTCGATTTTGGTGATATCTAGAATATCATTTATAAGAGAGAGCAAGTTCTGTGATGCTGTTTTGATATCTAATGCGTATTCTTCAACAATCTTCTCTGAAGTCTCTCTAAGAATCATTTCATCCATACCCATGATAGTGTTGATTGGCGTACGGATTTCGTGAGACATGTTTGCAAGGAAATTACTCTTGGCCTCAGTGGCAGATTGAGCTTGCTTCTCTGCCTTCTTTGCCTGAAGGGTCTTTTCTAGTAAATCATCGTTGTTAATAGAAGCTTGCATGTAGAGCTTGCTGTAAACAGATTTTTGAAACTTTACAATTGCACCTATAGCAAAAGAGCTAAACAACATCGATTGAACAACATCAATATATACACTCTTTCTGCCTTCTAATGCGATAACATATTCAGGATGGTAATAAGCAATAACATAGCAACCGATTATAATTGCTATATCTGTTAGCAACATAAAAAGGAAATCCATGCCTTCTAAGAGCATGAAAATGAAAACGATTCCCATAGAAAACCAACAGACCATACCGCTGTCAATGCCACCTGTCAAAAAAAACATCAGCGGAAACAAAGCTATGCTAATTACAAAGCAAACTGCGATTGTACTATTCTTAAGCCGATTCTTGTAATTAGCCATGTATATACAAATTCCGCAAATAATAGATGACACCAAAATGGCACTAGACAACAAGAATGTCGCTCCATTAAAGATGTTGACCGGAATTGTTATCAATCCACCTATCAGCCCTGTTATAGTAATGATGTTGAATAGCACCAATTCTGTAGGCAAATCGGAGCCAAAAAACTTGCTATGTATTTCTTTAAACTTAGCTAACCATTTTCCACGCATATAGCCACTAAACCTTTATTATTAGCGAAAAATTTTAATTATTATATACACCCTATTAAATGAATTTTGATAGTTTAAAAACTCCATTTAAACATAGGGTGCTTATATTAAATATAATTGAAAATAGCCAAGTTCTCAATAAAAGTGACTGATAATTTCGTGAAAAATTTGTGATTTTAAAGGTTTTCAATCTGCCAATCTATTGGCTCTAATCCCTTCGACTTAAGAAATTCATTCGTCTGACTAAAATGCTTACATCCGAAGAAGCCTCGATATGCAGAAAGCGGACTTGGATGAGGAGCTTTTAGAATTAAATGATTTGGATTGTTAAGCTTTGCGCATTTTTTGGCAGCAGGTGAACCCCACAGTAAGAATACAATTGGTCTGTCCTGCTTATTTAGCACATCAATAGCTGCATCTGTAAACTTTTCCCATCCAATGCCTGCGTGACTGGCAGCTTGATGAGCGCGGACTGTCAAAACGTTGTTAAGCATAAGCACACCCTGACGCGCCCACTTTTCAAGATAACCATTGTTTGGAATATAACAGCCTAAATCCTCGTTAAGCTCCTTGTAAATGTTTACAAGAGATGGCGGAGTCTTGACCCCCGGCTTGACTGAAAAGCAAAGTCCATGAGCCTGACCTGGCTCGTGATATGGATCCTGCCCTATGATAACAACCTTCACCTGAGATAAAGGTGTGAAATCGAATGCATTAAAAATATCATCCGCAGGTGGATAAACCGGATGCTCGTGATATTCCTTTTTAACTGTAAGATATAAATCCTTGTAATAAGGCTTTTTAAATTCTGGTGATAATGGCTCTAGCCAATCATTAGCAATCGCTGACATTTTTGCCCCCTGTTAAATGAAATTAGGCGCCAATAGGCGCCCACTTATTATAGCATATTTATTTCAGTATCCAATCATCAAGAGGTAACCAAAAGCCCTTTTCTTTAAGCTCCTGCTCAATGATATCAAGTGTCTCTTCACTGTCTGCGCTGATTGTGTGATAGTGATATCCACTTGTGGCAGAGCTTAAGGATTTTGATTTACCAGACTCTATGGCCTCCATAAATTCCTTGGCGTCCAATCTAGAACGAACATTTAATGGAGCCTCCAAGCGATTATAGTATCGATGATTAATGATGATGTTTTCTGCACAACCACCATTATCGACTATTGTAAAAAGCTCTTCTAAAATCTGATCATCAGTATGACGGGATTTGATAATCCTTTTGCATTTGCGATTATCCGTATTTACGATATAACCTCTGTTGGTAGAAATAATATCTATTCCGTTAGCTCTGATAAGGGCTATGTCTGTCACAACCACCTGACGGCTCACTTTGAGCTCGGCGGCAAGCACTGCTCCCGATACGGGCTTGTCTGATTTTTCCACCAACTCTACTAGTTTAAGTCTTCTAGCTTGTCCGTCCATAATTCCTCCTAAACTGAATGAAGATTCTTCATGGATATATCAAGAATAGGTGCAGAGTGTGTAAGCGCACCACTTGACACGTAATCAACTCCGCTATCAATTATGTTTGCAATGTTTTCTTTTGTGACATTGCCTGAGCACTCTGTTTTTGCTCTTCCGTCGATAAGTTTCACTGCTTCCTTCATTGTTGCCACATCCATGTTGTCTAGCATTATGATATCTGCGCCAGCTTCTACAGCTTCTTTAACCTGCTCTAATGTCTCTGTTTCGATTTCGATTTTACGAACAAAAGGAGCGTATGCCTTTGCTGCCTCAATTGCTTTTGTGATTGAACCGGCTGCACCGATATGATTGTCCTTTAAAAGAATTCCATCAGAAAGATTGTAGCGATGATTTTGGCCGCCACCACACTTTACAGCATACTTCTCAAATATTCTCATATTAGGAGTGGTTTTTCTGGTGTCGAGAAGAACTGTCTTGCTGCCCTTTAAAAGTGATGCAACCTGATTTGTATAAGTGGCAATTCCACTCATTCTCTGAAGATAATTTAGAGCAACGCGCTCGCCTGATAGAAGGACTCTAATGTCACCCTTCACCTTTGCCATAAGCTGCCCATTTTTAACTGCATCTCCATCCTTAACATACTTTTCAACAACTGTGCTCTCGTCAAGGATTTTGAAGGTACGCTCATAAACATCCATACCGCAGATGATACCGTCCTGCTTGCAGATAAGATCAACCTCGCCCGGCTGAGCCTCTGGCATAACTGAATTAGTAGTAACATCCTCGCTTGAAATATCTTCTCTAAGAGCCATCTTAATAAGCTCATCTGCATTAAGTGTCATAGTAATATTGTTGTTCATTGTTTCGCCTCCTTATCGGCTCTTAAATTTGCTTCCTTCTCGATTTCTCCAACTACCATGGCGTGATAATACTCCATGATAGATGGTAAATCTTCGTAACCATCCATATTTACAAGACTTTCAAAATCTTCAGCCCTCTTAAATGACTTCGTATTTACGATATCTCGAGCTGCTCGCTTTGCAAAAACAAGGCTCTCCAAAAGTGAATTGCTAGCAAGACGGTTACGTCCGTGAACACCGTTGCAGCTTGTTTCTCCTACAGCATAAAGCTGCTCCATGGTGGTCTTGCTGTCTTTGTCAACATAGATGCCACCCATAAAGTAGTGCTGTGCTGGAACCACTGGCACCCAATCCTTTAAAGGATCATAGCCTGCTTCCTTGCAGAAGGTGTATATGTTAGGGAAATGGCTGAGTATTTCCTCCTGTGGAATAGGTGAAAAATCAAGCCAAACATGCTCGGTCCCCTGCTCCTTCATCTTGTCATAGATAGCTTTACTAACAACATCTCTTGGCTGCAATTCATCCGTGAATCGGTCACCATTTTTATCTCGGAGCACGGCGCCCTCACCTCTAACGGACTCAGAAATCAAAAAGCTTCTGCCGCTTTGCTTGGTATAAAGTGTTGTTGGATGAATCTGTACATAATCGCAGTTTTCAAGCTTGACATTGTGGTACATCGCAAGAGCAAGTGCATCTCCAGATATATGCTTGAAGTTGGTAGAATGCGGATATACTCCACCTAATCCACCACAGGCAAGAACAGTAACATCGCCCTCGATGGCTCTTGTTTTGCCATCCATATCTGCGACGACAATTCCGTAACAAACATTCTCCTGGCACACCCAATCAACCATAGTAGTGTGTGCCAAAAGAGTGATGTTGTCTCGCTCCTGAGCTCTAGCTAGAAGCTTGCTTGTTATTTCTCTACCTGTAACATCTGCATGGAAAAGTATTCTATTGTTTGAATGAGCGCCTTCTCGTGTAAACAAGAACTCGCCGTCTTTTTTGTCGAACTCAACACCAAAGTCAATCAAATCCTTGATGACTTCCTGAGAGCTTCGAATCATTATCTCAACTGATTCCTTGCGGTTTTCATAATGACCTGCTCGCATAGTATCTTCAAAATATGCATCGTAATCATCATCGTCACGAAGCATGCAAATACCACCTTGTGCCAAGAAGGAATCGCAGCCATCAAGTGCATCCTTTGAAATGCAAAGAATCTTTTTATCCTTAGGTAGGCTTAGAGCACAGAATAAACCTGCCACACCTGAGCCTACAATTATTACATCATATCTATTTTCCATTTTCTCTCCTCAAACTCCCGACATTCGTTAGTCCATAACCAACTGGTGAGCTTTCTTATGAGTAGTTTATTTTGCCAAATCAAGCATTCTCTGAAGTGGTTGAAGCGACCTGATTCTTGTTTCGTCATCAACCTCCACAACTCCTGTGCCATCACGAAGACAATCTCTAACCTTTTCAAGGGTAACCTTTTTCATGTTAGGACAAATCTGTGTTGAGCCGGCAGAATAAAACTTCTTGTCAGGATTGTTCTGCTTGAGCTGATAAAGTACTCCAAGCTCTGTAGAAATAATGAATTCCTTTTTGTCAGACTTAGTAGCATAGTCTATGATTCCTGAAGTGCTGCCGATATAGTCTGCCAAATCAAGAACATCAAGTGTACACTCTGGATGAATTAAAACCTCTGCCTCAGGATGAGATTCTTTTGCTCTCTTTACCATGTCGGCTGTCACAGCCTTGTGCACATGGCAATATCCATCGTTGAAAATAAAATTCTTTTCAGGTACCTTTTCGGCGATGTATCTACCTAGGTTTTCATCAGGAATGAAGAAGATGTTTTTGTTAGGCAAAGCCTTGACAATCTTCATAGCATTCGCAGATGTGACACACACATCTGAATGCATCTTAAGCTCTGTAGTAGAATTGATGTAGCAAACAACAGCCACATCATCATATTCCTTTCTAACCTCTTCGATGCGCTCAATCTCTGCCATGTGAGCCATAGGGCAATCAGCCTTTTCATCTGGCATTAAAACTGTTTTTTCTGGATTAAGTATCTTGGCAGATTCGCCCATAAACTTGACTCCCGCAAAAACAATTGTCTGCTCCTTGAGACCAACCGCAACCTTTGCTAAATAGTAGCTGTCGCCAATATAATCTGCAATAGCTTGAACCTCATCGTTGACGTAGTAGTGTGCCAGCACCACTGCGTTTTTCTCTTTCTTTAACTGTTGTATTTCTTCAACCAAAGACATAACAATCTCCTTTTACATTGTGTAAATTCTTTTTCAAATTACTCTGCGTTTTTCACATATATAGTTGTCAGCAAGTATAGCATATGTCTAGTCTACTGACAAGACAGTTGCAAAAACACGAAAAAGGAGTGGAAAATAAATTAGCAAATAATATTTTCCACTTCCAAATGTTATTAGTATTTTATTTTATATCATTCATCTTTTTCTTCTTTTAAATTATTACTCATTTCGTCTAATACTTTTTCACTCTCGCTTTTTCCTTTATTTATCAACATAGCATATGTCAGCCGATCAATTGACTTGCAAACTTGAGTCTTATCTATATTTTCAATGATAGTCGCACACGCATCAAACACTATATAGCTCACATATCCGCTGAATACGATTGCTAGGCCTTGTATTAGTTCCATCCAAAAATTTGTAATTTTCATGGCTTCTAAAATTGAAGTACTATTAAAATAGTTTGTCTGAGCATTTTTATACAGTACAGATTTATATATACCTAAAATTATCAAAAGTATCCCTACAATCATACCAACTATTAATGCAACCTTTGCCAAAAATCTTAATCTACTTGCTGAATATTCAGTTTCTTCCCTCATATAACCCCTCCTCATTTAATAAAACAGTTACTCCAATTAATACAAATATCCTCTTCTTGAAATCAAATTCATACTATTATAAGTTGTCTGTAAATTTATATTCTTCCTTTTTCTCCACACTAATATATCATCTATTTGTGTCTTTCCTATTACCAATAAATAATACATCCCCCCTGTCTCTTACAACAGCAAAAAACCCACCATCTTTGCGATTATATCCACAAAGACAATGGGTCTTAATCAAAAAACTATATGATTCTTTTTCTATATTCTTATCTTAAAGCCTCCATGATTCCTTTAGCGAGCTGGTCTGCGCAGCTAGTTCCCTTTACTCCGCAAAGGTTTCCTTTGAGGATTTCAGCTGTCTGGGCTGCATCGGCACCCTCAAGTAATTTTGAGATTGCTTTGGTGTTACCGTCGCATCCTCCTGTGAATTTGACATTGTGAAGCTTGCCATCTTCGATTTCGAATTCGATTTTGCGGGCACAAACACCCTGTGGAATGTAAGTATGCTTTTCCATGTGTAACTCCTTTATTCTTCAGTTTTGATATACAGTGGGCGCGTCTTTTTAAACAGCTGGTTTATTCCAATATAAACCCAATAAGCTATAAGCCCCACTGCAAATACGCCAAGTGCCCAAAGTGCCAGCTTTGACACAAAGCCTTTGAAATCCTTGTATAAAAGTGTTATCCAATCCTGAGTGGACCAGATACTATAGGCAAATCCATTGTCGTGAAGTAAGTATATCATGAATGTGCCCTGCGCTACTATATTTATTATTTTAATTGATGGCAGATTGATTCTGCGGAATAGTTCAAACAGGCACAATCCTATGATGACTACGATAAAGCTGTAGTTATCAAACTTTGGTATTGATTGGACGAATTCCGTAACCTTTGGCTCCGCAAGATTTTGATTATAGAAGAAGGACTGAATCTTTCCATTTGTAATGTTGTAGTAGGATATTCCAACCAAACAATTGCAGGCAATGATGATTAGTATTAATACGTATCCACGAATTTTTTCGAAAGGATTGTATTTCCTAATGTATCCGCCAAGTGCATATAGGAAGATTCCAATTACTACGGTTCTAAGACCTTTGGCCAAATCATCTAACAATCCACCTGACCATCCCAACTGAGAGATGGCAAGTATTGTAAATAGGAATCCTAAATACTTCTTTTTATCTAGATTCACCAAGTATTTATTTAAGAAAAGTGATGCCAAAAGCATGATTATGAAGTAGTAGCCCACAAACCATGACATCTTGTTAAAATACTGGATTCTGATGTAGCTGAATAGGTTTTGGGTTGCCTCATTCTGATATGCATTATAAATGAATACCGCTGATGCAAGCACCAAGGTTACTGCTGCAAAAAGAAGCTGAGAAAGCAGCTTCTTTGATATCTTTAGCATGTCTATTTCTCTATCTACCAAAAAGTATCCTGATATCAATATAAATACTGCATTACCCACAAGTCCAAATGGCATAATAAGCGCAAGTGAAAGTAGCTGCTTATAAAAAACAGGATCATTAAAGTATCCGTTGCCAAGCTTTTCAATAGATGCCGCGTCTGTCAGCTGTACATTGATGCAGTGCAAAACGATATGATAAACAATTATCATAAACATTGCTATTATGCGCAGTAATTCTATATTAGACGCACGTGAACCCTTATTATTCATAATAATCTCCTCATTAAAATCTGCAGGTCCCCCCCTTATAGTGGATCTACATCTCTTAATACATTAAGATTTTTTACCTCAACCTCTGAGAAAGTTTTCTCAGAAAAATCTGCTGGTAACACTGACGGAGTGTACCATATCTGCCCCATAAAATAATTGTATAAATCTGGATCCTTGAAAGAGTATCCATGCCTTGCATAGATTTCGTTTTTGGCTATATGAATAACTTCTGCTGGAAGCCCTTCAAAATCTGCTGGTGTGTATACCTGCTGATCAGTATTAAAAAGATACATGCAGTATCCAGCCACATCTGTAACTCCACGGTTACTCTCCCAGTAAGAGCTCACTGCCCCTTGGAATTTGTTTTTAGAATGATACTCGTTTCTCTCCTGCAAAGCAGCATCGATTTCTTCTGGAGACCATCCGTTGACCGGCGGCGCATAGGAATCTTGGCTTATAGCTGTAGGAACTTCCTCATCTACAACCTCGATGACTACGTCTGAATCAGGATCGTCTGCTGGCAATCCTGCTCCTTCCTCTAGCATGCTTTTTTCAGTCGGAGCGGCTGCACCTTCATCACTTACGTTGAGAGACTTTTTGTCTTTGGTAAGAGCGTTAAATGTGATGCAACCAACGATTATACCGATGGAAATACACAGACATGCCTCTGCAAACCATCTCCTACTGTTAGGATTACTGCGAATCTTTCTAGCTAGTAATATAATCTTTCTTAGTAGTTTTAAAAAAAATAATTTTACCTTCTCAAGAATCTTCATAAATTCTTCCCTTTTCTATGCTATCCAATGTATTTATATCTAGTATAACATATTTATTACGGTTTGTTACATTTTTATTACAAAACTCTTTCGATTTCACATTTTGTTGCCATCACATTGCCCTGAGCCATCTGTTTACTTCCGCCCCCCTTGGCTTTTAGCATCTCTCTCAAACCCGCTGCAATAGCACTACAATCCCTAGTGGAGCTACCAATCACGAAGTTGTAGCCTTCCTCGTCGTCCCCTGAAAATATAGCACACAAGCCAGAATGCTTCTCTACCAGAGCATTCACACCATCTCGCATATTCTTGGCATCTAACCCTTCGGTGAAGATTGTGATATCTGCAACGTCACCAGGATATTTTTCAATCTGCTCCATAAGAGCTTTTGCCTTGGTTTCTGATATGTCGTATTTGAGCTGCTTGTTGTTGTCTAACAGACCTTTAATCTTTTCAGGAATCTCTTCTTCTTTGCAGTTTAGCGTTTGATATGATTGCTGTAGCAGTTCGATTTTTCTGCCATAATCCTCCAAGGCTCTCAACCCACATAGAATGAAAACTCTAGTGCCACCTTTGTATTTTTCAAAGGACACCACCTTCAGCAATCCCACTTGACCCGTAGTTCTTACATGTGGTGCGCAGCAAGCGCAGATATCTGTGCCTTCGATTTCAACCAGGCGAACATCCCCCTCAATTTCCTTTTTGCTGCGATAGTCTATGGTTTCAAGAACAGATGGCTGCGGATAATAGGCATACACCTTGACGTCCTTGGCAATAACTAGGTTTGCTTTGTACTCCACCTCACGAATCTGCTCCTCCGTAAGTTCGGTATCCAAATCAAGCGTAACTGTGTTGTCGCTAAGATGGAATCCAACATTTTCAGCACCGTACATGTTGTGAGCGATACCTGTAAAGATATGCTCACCTGTGTGCTGTTGCATGTTGTTAAAGCGATGGGTCCAGTCTATCTCACCGGTAACCATTTCACCGCTCAAAAATCCATTGGTGCAGTAGTGGTAGATAACATCGTTTTCAATTTGAACATCCAAAACCTCAGCGGCGTCTATGTTGCCAACGTCGCTAGACTGTCCGCCCTGTTCTGGGAAAAATAAAGTGGCATCAAGTACCACTTTAAATAGTTTTTTGTCTCCGCTAGTAATCTCGTCACAAGAAATAACCCGTGCCTCGAAGTTTTTAGCGAAGGCATCTTTGTCATACAAGGTTTCTGTTTTCATAACTCAATTCTTTCCGATAGGAATACCAAATATCTTTGTCTGGAATCCTGAATGTAATGTTTCGTAATCTGTGTAATTGATTTTACTCTTGAACTTGCTGTTCCATACATCTCTGATGGTATCGCAAATATCCTTGCCATTTTCCTCGCGTTCGAGGATGGTTGGGAACACATAATAAATCATGTAATAGTTGAGATTCATAAGATCTCTTGTGCGAATCTTTCTAAACTTTTTGAATGTCTCAGCAACCTCATCACAAAGCTTTTCAGCCTCAGCAGACACGTCCGAAGCTTTCACAAGGTTCTGCAAAGCTGCGTATTTGTGCTCACCAAAATTGTTGTAGTAGCTTTCATAATCCTTTTTGGTGTGCACATTTGAAAGCATAACGTATTCATCAAAAATCTTATTTACATCGTAATTCATTTAATATACCCCCTATAAAATAACTTGATCTAGTTGGCTGATATCGTCTATCTTGGCTACATAGCTATCGATTGACTTGCCATAACCGTATGCGGCCCAGATGAAATCAACTCCTGCCTCATCGCAAGCATCCTTGTCCCCTTGAATGTCTCCTAAATATACTGGATGCTGGATAGAATTCTTTTCGACTATTAGCTTGAGATTGTCTGCCTTGACAAGACCGTTATCTCCATAGCAAATGAAATCGGTAAAGTATTTTCCAAGACCGCTCCTTCTAATGAAGGTCTCGATGTAGCCCGACTGACAATTGCTAACTATGTAAAGCTTGGTGCGCTTTGAAAGCTTTTCAAGAACCTCCGCTAATCCTGGGTAAACCGTATCAACATCTGAGTCCTCTAGATCTTCTATCTCGTATTTTTCACATAGCTCCAAGGTCTCATATCGACGCTTTGGGTCTTCATCAGGGATGCACATATCCGCGATGACATCCATTGTCTTTCCAAAAAGCCCCTTTAGAGTATCTTGGGTGAAGGTAATATCATAGCCCCTCTCTCGACAAGCGCGCTCCCAACTGGCTGCGAACACCGGAGTGTTGTCCCAGATGGTTCCGTCCATATCAAAAATAATTCCGTCGGTCTTAATCTTTTCCATCCAACTAGCCTACTTTCTTGTGTTTCACTAGTGCAGCATCTTTATCTAAATTATATAAATATCAAGCCCAATTTGGTTTTCTAGCTCGGTTTATAAAAGCCTGTTGCACTAGGTGATATTTTACAATATTTTCGGTATAATGGGAACTCACAGAGAGGATTTTATCATGAACGATGAAGAACAACTTTTATACAAGAGATTAATAGAGCTCTCAAACAGAGCATATCAAAACAATATATACACCTTCAGTGATTTTTTAAGCTTAAGTCAGCAGGAAATTTTATACCAAGCTGCCAGGGATAAAAGCTTTGCTCCTGTGGGCTACGAGCTCTTCGGAGGATATGAAAACTGCGAGCGAAAGATGGCTCGCTTTGGAAGTGAAGCCAGTCTCGGTTACACCGTAGATTTCCCAATCAAATGCATCAAGATTGAACCCCTAGCCAAAAAGTTTGCCAAGGAATACACCCACCGTGACTACCTGGGCTCACTGATGAGTCTTGGCATAGACCGCAAAAAATTCGGAGACATCTTCGTAGACGGAATGGATGCATATCTCTACGCCGATGAATCCACCGCCGACTACCTAATCGAAAACTTCGTATCTGTGGGACGCAACTCAGTAAAATGCTCCTTCTCGGAGCTTCCTGAATCCTACAAACGCGCCTCTCTCAAGGAAGCCACAATTCAAGTCGCCTCCCCAAGAGCGGATGCCGTAATCGCCAAGGTCTACAACCTCAGCCGCAAGGACACCCTCCCCTACTTCACCGAAAAGAAGGTCTCCGTCAACGGACACATCGTAGAAAACAACGACAAAGTTCTATCTGCCGGCGACTCCGTCTCCGTCCGTGGCCACGGCAAATTCAACATCACAGCCGAAGGTGGCTTATCCCGCAAGGGCAAGCTCAACCTCACCGTCGAGATATTCGGGCGATAGCACTGCCCATCCGTATATACGAATCACCAGCTCTCCCGGGGCACCCTTGCCTCTCTATGGGGGAGCTTACTTTGTTCTGGATTATGATTTTCTAAGTGTCTAACCTCGCATCTTTTATTAAGCGTGTTCTTTCAACGTTTTACAATTCTGTTAAAAATGTGGTTCCCTGAACGGACATAACTAAAAAAATATATACTTCCTCCCCTAGCCTTTGTAGTAATTGTGTAGCATTGGAGTGAGCCTAGTTGGATAGAAGTGACTTTTGATGATTTTGGGCACGAGGCGCCACGGACGGCGCCGAGAGTGCGAAGGTGAAATGGACTGAACTAGAGCACGGTGCCCAAAATCAAAAAAGTCACTTCGTCATCCAACTTGGCGAAAGTAGTTGCGAAACAATTACACAAAGACTAGGGGTGGAAGTATATAGAAAAACTAAATATGTCCGTCAGGGTACACACATTTTCGTCGAATTGTAAAAGCGATGAAAGTACACGCTAGAGATGCGAGTTAAAGACACTAAGAAAATCTATAATCGAACAAAATATAAGCTCCCCCGTAGAGAGGCAAGGGTGCCCCGGGAGAGCTGGTGATTAACTGCCTTGTGGTGGGCAGTGCTATATTCGCTTGAATGCTGGCATGAGTTGAAGCTTGTGGAGATTTGCCACGTGCTTCTTCTCGATGGATGCTTTGACGTCGGCTGGGATGTCGGCAGCTGGGTCTGAGATGTATTCGTCGAGCTGGGCATATTTGAAGCCGAGCTTGTCTTCGTCAGACATTCCGGAAAGTCCATCGGAAGGTACCTTGTGTACTAGTTGCTCTGGCAAGCCAAGGTATTCGCCCATTTGAAGGATTTCGGTAACTGTAAGATCCTGTAGTAAAGAAACATCGCCGGCTGCATCGCCGTACTTGGTTGAGTAACCAACGTAGTCTTCGGATGCGTTGCAGGTGTTCACTACAAAGGATGTGACCTCCTGTCCCTGGGCTACTGCGTATAGTGTAGACATTCTAAGTCTTGGAGCAAGATTGATTCTTAAGTCTTCTGTAACCTTGAACGTGCTAGCCTTTTCGAATGTTGCAATTGCCGCATTGTAATAATCTGTGATAGGAACAACTTCGCTTGGGATACCCAAGTGCTCTGCTAAAAGCTTGGCATCATCCAAATCGCTCATATTTCCGTTTGGCATTATGATGCCGCGAACTCGGTCAGCGCCAAGGGCTTTGACTAGAACTGCCGCTGTAACTGATGAATCCTTGCCACCAGAAATACCGATGATGGCTCTTGAATTGTCGCCAAATTTGTTGAACCATTCTCTTGTATAGTCTATTAATGCTTTTGTCTGTTTTTCAACATTAAACTCTCTCAATTTGTGCCTCCTACTTGAGTATGTATAGCTCTGACATGCGTCGACCGACGATTGATTTGCCCTTTTCTCCAAGAGGCTCTATCCTATCGGCAACCATAATTCTAAAGTTGGCTTTGTAGAGCTTGTGGCCTAACAATAGCTCGTAGATAACCTGTAAGTCTGGCAAAGTAAATGATACTTCCGCCATTGAGAAAGGTAAATCCGTATATTCGATTTCCTTTCGAATCTTTTTCATAGATTCCACAATGATTTCTACGTGATCAAACGCTAGCTTTGTCTTGCTCTTAAGTGTTGGAACAAGATTTGGGTACTTGATGTGACCATTTTTAAAACGTTTTGTTGAAAGATAATATAAGATATCAACTCCGATATCCTCATTGTAGATGTGAATCTTGTTATCCGTAAATTCGAAGTCAAACCAAGCTGCCTCTAAAGCATCGTCACCACCCTTAACTGGTAGTGTAAATGGTGTAAGAGCAATGTAAGCAACGCTCATTACTCTAGTTCGAGGATCACGGTCTGGCTTTGAAAAAGTGTATACCTGCTCGAGGAATACATCTTTGATACCAGTCTCTTCTCTAAGCTCTCGCTTTGCTGCCTCGTAGCATGTTTCGTCTGGATGGACGAAACCACCAGGTAGCGCCCAACTGTTTAAGTATGGGTGTCCGCCTCTTTTTATCAATAAAATCCTAAGCCCTGATAAATCTTTCTTGGTGCCAAGAACCATCATATCAACTGTTACAGAGGGTCTAGGATAGTCGCCTGGATCATATTGTGCTAAGAATTCCGCTTCGGTAAGACCATTTTTATCCTTTAATTCCATTATATCCTCCTTGTAAAATAATCCATAGTAGTAAGCTACTACTATTTCTTTATTTTGTCAATGGTTAAAAATTATTTTTAGAGTTTTTTAATATTTGTAAGCTCTTGAATTATGTCGGAGGCAAGGACACTTTTTATATTTCTATTTCTTGAGGCATTTGTTCCTGCGACACCATGGATATAAGCCCCGATTGTTGCTGAATTTGCCGCGGATAAGCCTTGGCCCGCCAAGGATGAAACTACTCCTGAAAGCACATCCCCTGAGCCTGGAGTCGCCAACGCCTGGTTTCCACTAATGCAGTAATATATTTTGTTTTCAGCCGCTATCACAGTTGTGAAGTTTTTCAAAATTAGTGTGCATTTTATTTTTTTAATAAACTCTTTAGCAACTTCCTCCATGGAATAATTTATCTTAGAAACCTTTATTCCTGTAAGGCGTTCCATCTCTTTCAAATGTGGGGTAAGAATTATTTCAATCCTGTCTGAAGCTGCCTTTAACAACTCCATATTTTTTGCTGCCAAATTAATTCCATCAGCATCTATAATCATCGGTTTATCTGCTTTTTCAAGAACTGTAGTCATTATAGCCTCAGATAATTGTGACGTACCAAGCCCTGGTCCTATTAAAATCACATCAGCCCAATTCATCTGCTCTAATAATTCTTTTTTATTGAAGCTTTCATATCCCAAATACATCGCCTCTGGAAGTGCTTGTTGTATAGAAGATATGTTATTTGTATGTGTATAGATTTTTACCAACCCAGAACCAGTCACTAATGCCGCCTTGGCAGACAAATAGCACGCGCCATAGATGCTCTCGCTTCCTGCAACCACAAGTATCTTACCACAGGTGCCCTTGTTGGCTGTAGCCTGACGCTCTGGTATTAAATCTAGAACTTCCTCGCCTAATAGATAGCTATTTGTAGGATCGCCATAAATTCCCACATCTGCAACGAATATCTCATCAACATAATCCTTGCATTCTCCAAGAATTAATCCTTTTTTTAGATACGCAAATGTAACTACCATATTTGCCTTAACTGCTACCTCTCCCAAGATTCTTCCACAGTCTGTGTCCAATCCAGATGGGATATCCACAGCAATAATAGGCTTTCCACTATCGTTTATATGCTTTGCAGCTGCGGCGAACTCTCCCTCAAGGCCTCGTTTAAGTCCTATTCCAAACATTGCATCTACAAATAAATCCGCATATACGTTTGAATCAAATCCATATTTAAGCGGCACATTGTAAGACTTTGCAATTTCTATTTGCTCATTTAATTGGTTTGAAAACTTTTTCTTGTCTCCAATCAATATCGCACTTGCGTTGTAGCCTTTTAGATAAAGCAATCGAGCTACTGCAACTCCGTCTCCCCCGTTATTTCCCGGACCACACAAAACGCAGATAGATTCCACCTCTGGATATTTATCATCAATCAAGTCGTTGACTGAAATGGCTGCTCGTTCCATGAGCACCATTGATGGAACCTTGTGCTTTGCAATAGTTGCTTCATCAAAGGATTTCATTTCTTTTGCTGTAAGTATATTCTTCATAGAATAGCCCCCATATGACTTCCAAGTACTAAAGTGTTATAATGTTCGTTAATGGTGTTTTCCTGATACCATTATAGTTAATCGTAGTTGTTTTTTATAGGAGAATAATTTTGAAGAAGAAAATTGTTATTGCACTATGGATTTCCCTAGTGGTTTTGATCATAGCCTTTTGTAGTTTAGTTGTATATCAGAACAAGCAAGAGGCTGCCAGAATTGCACAAAGGGAAAAGCAACAAGAAGCAGAACTACAGCTTCAGATTCAAGCAGAAGAAGCAGCAAAAGCACGCCAGGAGAAACAATTTAAAGAATCGGATGAAAAATTAGATAAAGATGAATACACCTTCACCGATTTTGAAGAGACCTATTACGCAGTTGATAAGGCAACTGTTCGTGAAGAGCCATTTTCTACAGCAGAAATAATTGGTTCCCTTACAATCGACCAACCAACAGAAATCGTAGCCAAGTGTGACCAATCAGATTTCTATAAAATCAAAATCAATGGCGATTATGGCTTCGTTGCGTTTGAAGATCTTTCGGAAGAATACATTGATATACCACTTCCTAAAAACTCAAAGCCAATTCCTACCGCTACCAAAGATATTTTGTTTATTGGAAATTCCATAACAATGTATCCTGCCACCAAGGATTGGTGGGGCTCGGGCTGGGGTTGCGGTGCCACAACACCTGACAAAGACTATGTTCATCGTACCGTCTCTGCCAAGGGCTATTCATCATTTGATTTTATGTCAATGCGTTCTTGGGAATTTTCAAACACTAGAAACAGAGAAGTGGATGATTTGGATCCATATATCACCAAGTATCAATACGACAAAATTGTTATCGAGTTAGGTGAAAATGTTAAAGGGCACGAAAGCCACTTTAAAGAAGATTTCAGGGATATGGTTACTTATATCCACAGCTACAATCCTAACGCCAAAGTATATATCCTAGACAATTTCTGGGATTATTCAAACATCATAAATACCAAAAAAGCTGTTGCTTCTGAAACAGGCTGTACATTCGTAAGTCTTGCAGATGTTCAGGGCGTATCCAAATATCAGCTTCACGAGGGTGATCAATTTACAGCACCAAATGGTACCGTATATACGATAGGGTCATTCCTGGCCGGCCATCCAAACGATGAAGGCTTTGAAGCTATAGCAGAGCATTTAATTGCAGCATTGTAAATAAGAACAAGCACCTTGTTATTACAAGGTGCTTGTTCTTATTTATTGACTCAATACATTAGTAACTCTTTGTATCGTGTTGAATGCTTCGTAGTCATAGCGCTCTACCGCTTCAATGATGATGGTATCTGATGCTTTAATATCGTCATATACCTCCTTCATGTGATCACGATGAGCAAAGGTACAGTTTGTGAAATCTTTTGCTATATATGGCATCATATTTACTCTGAAGCTATCCCCAATCATGCAAATTCTTCTGTCATACATTCCATCGCTTGTGGTTCGACAAATCATAGCCTCAGGATCAAGACCATTTACAGTCACATTCGGTCTATAATCGATTGTGCATTCCTGATCATCATGTGTAACCATATCATCAGGTATACCCATATAGGTATATAGCTCGTATTTGTCAGCGTCTTGGGTTCCCACATTCCAATCCATAGGATTTGTCTGCTCTGCACCCATAGCCGCATATAAAGCGTTTGTGCCGTACAAAGCTCCTATGTGGTTCCAGTGGCTATCGTACTTGTAATATGTCTGAACTATTCCAGCTGCATTTAAACATTCTGTCAACGGATATATAAACGGTGTTCGGCAGTTTTCTGCCATGTAGCTATGCAGCTGCTGAGCTCTTTTAACCGTATTTACGATATCAACAGTCGGCATATATTTTGAATATACCTGCGATTTGTTTGGCGCTATATAAATATATAGCTGCTTGCCTTGGGCATCACATAAATCCTGCAAAGCATTGAGCTTTGCTGCGTAGTTTGCTAAGTCTTCTTGCGATAATAAATTAGTGCCCTGATAACATTCTATTTCATGCTCTCCATATAGGAATAACCAGCCATCTCTAGCTATGATAACATCCTCATAGGTTTGCAACGGAAAATAATTGTCCGGTAATTGTTCTTGTGCCGCCTGCTCGCCTGCAGCCGCCTCGTCTGGAGCTACTGGCTGATTGGCTTCTTGCCCTTTATCCTTGCCTTTATTTGCAGAATAAATCTTTTGACCTATTGCAGTGGCAGCCTTTTGATACTGGCCTTCTGTTTTGTCATTCATGTTTTTATAAAGAGAAATCAAAGAATATCTAAATGGTATTCTATCATCTACAAAATCAGAAATGCTCTCACCTGTATTCAACAAGTTGCTCCACTCTATTTTGTTGAGTTGACGCTTTTCCGTCTCAACAACTGTAAGCTTTTTAAAGAGCTTTGGCGCAAACAGACGCATCCCGCCACCAACAATCCACGGCAGTGCCAAGATACAAACGAATACCAATATTAAAGTTTTATTTTTGAAGCTATTAAAATTCATATTTATTCCTTTAGAATTGGTAGTAAATAAATGGGTTATAGGTTCCGTTAACTAAAAACAACAGGCTGAGCAACATAATAACAATTGCTAAAACGCCATTATTTTTTATGATAGGACTCTTGATATGGTCCTGCACAAATCCAGACAGCAATGCTGCCAAAACTATTGCAATCACTCCTATTCCAGATAGATAATTAAGCAGATTCAAAATGCTTATTCCACCTGTAAACATGCGGGCCAAGTATGCTTTAGCGTGCATAATGTTGTCAGCTCTAAATACTACCCAGAGCAGCGTTACTACAATAAATATCAAAAATCTGTTTAAAAACTTAAGAGGATTTTTTTCTAGTATTTTTCCAAACCAAAGTCTTTCAAATATCAGAAGCAATCCATAGACAAGTCCCCATACAATAAAGGTCCAATTGGCACCATGCCAAATTCCTGTAAGAAGGAAAACAATGAATATGTTGAAGCATGTTTTTTTTATGCTGCAACGGCTTCCTCCAAGTGGGATGTAGACATAATCTCTGAACCAGGTTGATAGAGAGATGTGCCAACGTCTCCAGAACTCCTGAACTGACTGGGATCTGTAAGGATAGTTAAAGTTTTCCTTGAAATCAAATCCAAACATTTTGCCAAGCCCAATTGCCATATCTGAATAGCCACTAAAATCGTAGTAGATTTGGAAGGTGTAGCAGATTGCTCCAAGCCATGCTGTTGTTGCATCTAGAGTTTTCATATCTATGTCCCAAATCTTATCCACTATAGTTGCAAGTGTATTTGCAATTAATACTTTTTTACCGAGACCAAAGCAAAACCTTTTGACACCCTCAGCAAATCCCTCCATGCTGACACTTCGCTCAGAAAGCTGAGTATCAATGTCCTTGTAGTGGACAATTGGTCCAGCAATCAGCTGTGGAAAGCATGAAATATAAAGAGCAAAGTATAGTAAATTGCCCTGAATATCTACGGTATCGTTATAAACATCAATTACGTAAGACAACGCCTGGAATGTGAAAAAGGAAATACCAACTGGCAGCACAATTTGCTCTATGCCAAGAGCTCCATTTCCAACTCCAGAGAACACTCCTGCAAGCCTCTTACCCACAGAAAGCTTGTTACTGTAAAACAAATTTTCAATTATTGCAACAGCAAGATTGAAATATTTGAAGAAGAACAGCAATCCCAAATCACCTAGTATGGCGCCTATAAGACCTATTCTTCTAACAGCAAGACCATGCCTGTCGTTGGCACACAAAAATCCTGCCCCCCAGTTGATAAGGATTATCAGTGCTATGAGAAGCAGATACTTAACGCCGCCAAAAGCATAAAAGATTAAACTAAAAACTAACAATATGTAATTTGATATCGAAATTTTGCGCTTTACTCCACCCTTTACAGCTTTAGGAATGGCAAAGTATGCCAATAAGCATAATGGAAGGAATATAGTACAAAAAATTAAAGAACTAAAAACCAAACTATTCTTCCTCTGGATACTTAACTATAAACTTTCTAATTGGATGCATCTTTTTGAAAAAGGATACTACTATGTGACATAGAAATGCGCCTGCAAATGTTATTGCAGTACAAGCAATTACTTTGACAACAAAGCATTCCTTTGCAAGATACTCCTGCATTAATCTAATTCCATAGAATTGATTGAGATATATTAGCAAACTGACTCTGCCAAGCCACATGCAAACCTCATTATCAAACACTTTGCGTAAAGGATTTATATCTGAAAATGTAAGTATAACTGCAATCCACAACACAAAAATAACAGGGAAGCTGTACTTGACATCCATCTCTGTGCAAGCATATCTAAAGACAATAAAATAACATACTACCTCCAAAATGCCAAGTATTACCTTGCCAGACTTTGAGAATTCATATCTACTGATACGTCTAGTTATGCTGAATGTGGTGCAGCCCAAAGCCATCTCCGAGAGTCCTCTTAGGAAGCACTTGTAAAACATTCCAGTCCAACCGTCAATTCCTGCTATTCCATCATATTCGTGAGCCATATAGCCCAAAATAAATAGCGCTAGCAAAGGGCATATTATCTTTACAAATACATCATAGTATTTGCGCAGTAATGGATAGAACATAAAGGTAACCATAAGCCAAACATCTAAATACCATGTGAGTTTATTAACCCATGTGCTATCAAAACCAAACACCTGAAGGAAAAATAAAGATGCCCAAGAATCCACAACATAGTGGAACTTTGCTGAAAAAGTATTTTCTAGAAAATACGCATTTACGATAATTGTAAGAATGATTGCAAATAGATGATAAGGAAAAACATTCCAAAATTTTCTCTTCATCATCAATGCTGTTTCTGAACCAATCGGCAAATCGTTGTCATTCCTTTTGGCAAAGGCACTGGCTGCCAACAGATATCCAGACACCAAAAAGAAAAACTCTACCCCGATGTAGCCTCTGGCAAAGAAGTTTAATCCAGTATCGCCAATCTCAAGGAACTCGCCCTCTTCGATAAAGCGCTTGTGAATGTGAAAAAATAAAATTCCCAAAGCAAAAACAAAACGTAAGAATTCTATCCGTCCATTTTTCTTTGTTATTGTCGCTGTCATTTACTGCTCCTTACTTCTTGTATTTGACACCTACAACAACCATTATACCAATTATGAGATTTAAATCAAAAAAGAGTGGCTGCTGAAAGAGCAACCACTCGTGAAATTCTTCAAGGAAGCATCACATTCCATTCAATCCAGACTACTCCCTTGAAATTCTTCAAGGGAGCATCCTTATACGAACATGATTAAGCTTGATGCTTAATCTTGGGGTTAAAATGCAGCATAGGATAGCTGCATTTTAATCTGGATTTCATTCCATTCAATCCAGACTACTCCCTTGAAATTCTTCAAGGGAGCATCCTTGTACGAACAAGATTAAGCTTGATGCTTAATCTTGTTCTACATCAAAACCTGATTTACAGGGATTTTTCTGAAGGTAATCCAGTTTACAATTAAGCCTAGAACTACAAATGCAATTAACCCAATCCATACTGGAGCTTGAGCTGCCGCAGGATTGATTAGTCCCTCTAGGAATTTAATAGCTCCATTCTTTAGTACTGGAACCTTGGCAACTAATCTAGGTCCTCCAAACATGACAACAAACATAAATACATAATAAACTATGTAAGCTGTTTTGCCATATCTGATGATACTGTTACCACCTATTCCTTCTGTCCACATTACAAGTCCAAATAGTATTAATCCAACTCGGATAATTATCGTAAATCCGTATTCATTAAAGAATATCAACTCAATCAATGCTAATACAATTAGCTCGGCTAAATCTACTAATCTGCTGTATGTGAAAAGCTTTCTTCTAGTAAAACCAAATGACAAACCTTTATAGGTTTCCTCTGTGTTGTTAAACAGCTTTACCATTACTCCGATAATTAGATACATGAAAGCCATAATTCCACCAACAAGCATAAACACCTCTTTGCGTGTTATACCACTTGTACTTGTCAGTATAGCCACGACTCCACCTATTACTAGAGTTCCTAACACTATAGATATATTGAGTATTTCAGATTCTTTTTTCAGTGTTAAAATTGCCTTGATATCTCGAATCATTATTTCTCCTCCTAGTGCACCATGCTCTTCTTGTTTAATTTGTATGCCCATAGCTCAAAAAGCAAATACAAAACTACTGCTATGCCTATAATAGCGCCTGTATTGAGATTTCTAACAAATGCTGCCAAAGGATTGCCCGGTGTAGCTGCATTAAGCCCAAATAGTATTCCGCCAATAGTTGCCGCCATGATTATAACTACGAAACCCATCTTTCCAAATTTTCTTATCTTATGGCCAAGGGCATAAAACAAAGCGCTTATTGGAAAAGCAGCTATAGCCATACCTATGACTATGCGTAGATGATCCATTTGGTCTGTTAAATACATTGCTGCTATAACAACACCTGTGCCTAACACCATAGCAACAACAGTTTTTATTATTTGGCCTCTAAAAATATCTTTTCTGCGGGCTCCCATAGATAAAACCATGCTGTCTGTCCAGTTTGCAGAATACAAGCTAAATATTCCGTTAAACATAACTAGAAACATCATCGCAAGCATCACAAGAGTATTCATTTGATATTTGAATAACTCGTCATCCCCATAATACATAATGAAAAATTCCGCTACCATTATGAGCACACAGGCTCCCACTGTACCAAGAAGCTTTAATCCAGTTACTGCATAGTAAATATTAGAACGAGTCGCTAAGCTCTTTTTCATACTAAGCCTCCTTTCTAGTATCTACACACATTGCATAGAAAAGATTCTGAAGCTGCACTGGCTCAACCTGAACACTCTCGCCAAATGAATCAACAGGCTCATTCGCAAGAACTGTTACTGCCTTGTGGTTGCCAAGATTCTCTGGATTGTATGACTTGAAGCCAGAAACCGCACTATCAACTGCAGCAGAATCACCACTAACTCTGTAGGCTCTGCTAAGAAGCTCCTCTGTATTTTCCTGTAAAACAATTTTACCATCATCAACCATGATAACTCTCTCAAACAGATTGGCTGCCTCTTCGATAATATGAGTACTGATGATAAATGTTCTGCCTGTAGCAGCATATTCATCAATAATCAACTTGTAAAACTGCTCTCTTGCAACAACATCAAGACCGGCAACTGGCTCATCAAGAATTGTGATTTCTGCCTTACTTGCAAGTGCAACTATGATAGTCACAGCAGAAAGCATACCCTTTGAAAGCTTGTTAATACGTTTTTTAACGTTGATATTAAAAAGCTTTACCAATTCATCTGCGTATGCCTGATCCCAGTTTTTATAAAAAGCCTTTGCAGTAGCAAGATATGCTTTAACTTTAGTTGTGTTTGGACCAAAAATTGTAAGAGGTGAAATCTCTCTTGAGTAACAGATGTGAGACAAAGCCTCTTCGTTTTCCCAAACTGGCTGACCGTCAAGAGTAATCTCTCCTTCTGTGGCAGGATTCTGTGCTGTAAGAAGAGACAAGAGAGTTGTCTTGCCCGCACCATTTCTGCCGATTAATCCATAAATCTTTCCAGTTTCAATGTCGACACTGACATTCTTAAGTACTGTGTCTTTCCCATATTTTTTTACCAAATTCTTTCCGCTTAATGTAGACATATATTCCTCCTTATACATTGTATAAATAACAATTATTAATTAGATTCATGCTTTCATGAAATCTTTCTGTTCCATGTCAAATAACTATAAAAGCTTTTGTTTGTCGTCCTTGTCTAGCATTTGCTTTAACTCTGCTTTGCTTATCCCTATAAGAGTAGCCTCGCTGATTATGCTCTTAACATATGATTCGTAAAAATTATCACGTCTTGCTTTTTTGATTTTGTCCTTTGCTCCACTCTGTACAAACATTCCTATACCACGCTTTTTGTACAATATATCTCTGTCAACCAATAAGTTAATTCCCTTGGCGGCAGTCGCCGGATTTATTTTATAATACTTCGATAATTCTGTTGTGCTAGGTACTTGATCTTCTTCTTTAAGTATGTCTCTAAGTATTTCGTCCTCAATCATTTCCCCGATCTGTAAATAAATTGATTTATCTTCCCCAAGATTCTCTAGCACATAATCACCTCCTTTAGTCCGTCGGTTAATTACTTGTGTAATTAACTATATCACCATTGAGGTTATGTGTCAACATATTTTCCCCTCATCCGTCGCTTCGCGCCACCTTCCCCCTATGGGGGAAGGCTTGTGATAAGAAAAAGCAGCCACCCTAGTGACTGCTTCGATAATTTTTATTTAAGTATAGGTTTTAATGCCTCTGCCAGCTTATCCTTCATTGCCTGTGCTTCAGCTAAATCCTTACCCTTAGTTGTAAAGTAGGTTTTAATCTTTGGCTCAGTTCCCGAAGGACGAACTACAACTGTAGAACCATTCTCCAAGCCGTAGATAAGAACGTTTGCTGATGGAAGACCTGTCTCTGCTGTATTTTTGTAGTCAGTAACCTTTGAAACCTTGATACCTGCAAAGTCTGCTGGTGGGTTTTCACGAAGGGATGACATTATGCCTGCCATTGTATCCATTCCTGAAAGACCTGGGAATTCGAATGAATCTACCTTGTTCAGGTAGCGACCATACTCAGCATAAATCTCTTCTAATCTCTGTTTTAAGGAGCTTCCTATGCTGCGATAGTACGCTGCCATCTCACAGATAAGCATAGAGCCGATGACGGCATCCTTGTCTCGAACGTAAGGGCCTGCAAGATATCCGTAAGATTCTTCGAATCCAAAGATAAATCTGTCTACCTGTCCATCTGCTTCCAAACCAGCAATTTGGTCGCCAATCCACTTGAATCCTGTAAGCACTGAACGAAGCTCTACCCCGTAGTGTGCTGCAACTGCATCTGCTAGTGGAGTTGAAACTATTGATTTAACAGCAACTGGATTCTTTGGCATAGTGCCCTTTTCGATACGTCCTGCCGCAATATAATCCAAAAGAAGCACGCCAACCTCGTTACCAGAAACGAGCTCATAGCTTCCATCTGGACACTTCATAGCAATACCGACTCTATCTGCATCAGGATCGGTGGCAAGCATAAGATCTGCCCCCTCCTCCTTGGCAAGTTCAAGTCCCAGCTTAAGCGCCTCGAAAATCTCTGGGTTTGGATAGCTACAGGTTGTAAAGTATCCGTTTGGATATTCCTGCTCTGGAACTATTGTGATATCTGTAATACCAATGTCATTGAGTACGCGTGTAACAGGTACTAAGCCCGAGCCATTGAGTGGAGAATATACAAGCTTGAGGCCAGCTGTCTTGCAAAGACCTGGACGTACCTGACGCTCCTCAATTGCTGCATAGAAAGCGTCCTTGCAGTCATCTCCAACAAACTTGATGAGTCCCTTTTCAACGCCCTCGGCAAATGACATGACCTTGGCGCCTGTAAGAATATCAGTCTTTTGAATCTCCTCATATACAATTGCTGCTGCATCATCTGTCATCTGACATCCGTCTGGACCGTAAGCCTTATATCCATTGTACTTTGCTGGGTTGTGAGAAGCTGTAACCATGATACCAGCGTTGCAATTATAAAAACGTGTTGCAAAAGAAAGTGCAGGAACTGGCATAAGAGCATCGTAAATGCGAACATTAATGCCATTTGCAGCAAGAACACCTGCTGCTGCCTTGGCAAACACATCACTCTTGATACGGCTATCATAGCTGATGGCAACTGTCTGATTGCCTCCCTGAGTCTTAACCCAGTTAGCAAGACCCTGAGTAGCCTGTCTAACAACGTAAATATTCATTCT
Source organism: Pseudobutyrivibrio sp. UBA1225 (assembly GCA_002309345.1). Taxonomy (GTDB): domain Bacteria; phylum Bacillota; class Clostridia; order Lachnospirales; family Lachnospiraceae; genus Pseudobutyrivibrio. The sequence continues at coordinate 5,013 of DBWZ01000019.1, read as the reverse complement.
GTTGGTGCCCGCACCAAGCACACCGCGAAGTCCTGCTGTACCAAATGCAAGTGCAACCGCAAATCTATCCTTTATCTCTTCATCATTTCCACTGATTTTGTTAAGCTCCGGCTTAAGGTCTGGATCTTCAAGATCTGCTGCAAGCCAACGCTGATAATCATCTTTATACATATCCTATCTCCTATCATCATTAGAGTTTTCAACTGACTATAATTCTAAATTTATTGGTTAGTCATGTCAATCTATAAAAGCCACCCTAGAGCATTTGCCCTAGGATGGCTTTAAAAAATTAGTCTATTTTATTTAAGACCTGTCCACTTCCATTCAGCAACTTCTGGCATATCAACACCGATGTCGTGAATGTATGTCTTGTGCTCAACGAGCTTATCCTTCATCTTCTGCTTGAGGAATGCGCCCTTGTTTTCCATTTCTGGCATGTTGTTAAGCATAGCGATTACAAGATTGAAGCGGTCAATCTTGTTCTGAACTCTCATATCGAATGGAGTTGTGATTGTACCCTCTTCGTGGTAACCATAAACATGGATGTTTCTGTTGTGTCTGGTGTATGTAAGCTCATGGATAAGTGTTGGATATCCATGGAACGCAAATACGATTGGCTTGTCCTTTGTAAAGATAGAATCATACTCTACATCTGAAAGACCGTGTGGATGCTTGTTGCTTGGCTCCATCTTCATAAGGTCAACTACGTTTACGAAGCGAACCTTAACCTCTGGCATCTCCTTGTGGAGAATATCAACTGCAGCAAGTGCCTCGAGTGTAGGTGTGTCACCGCAACATGCAAGTACGATGTCTGGATCCTCACCCTTGTCTGTTGAAGCCCAATCCCAGATGCCGATACCCTGAGTACAGTGCTTAACAGCCTGCTCCATTGTGAGCCACTGTGGTCTTGGATGCTTAGATGCAACGATTGCGTTTACATAGTTCTTGCTCTTTAAGCAGTGATCCATTGTAGAAAGCAAGCAGTTTGCATCTGGTGGAAGGTAAAGACGTACAACGTCTGCCTTTTTATTAGAAATATGATCAAGGAAACCTGGATCCTGGTGTGTAAATCCGTTGTGATCCTGCTGCCATACATTTGATGTAAGAAGTAGGTTGAGGGATGCAATTGGACGTCTCCATGGAAGAGCGTTGCAAACCTTAAGCCACTTAGCATGCTGTGCAGCCATTGAATCGATGATACGGATGAATGCCTCGTAGCTTGCGAAGAAGCCATGTCTACCTGTGAGGAGGTATCCTTCTAACCAACCTTCACACATGTGCTCTGAAAGCATTGAATCCATAACACGACCATCCTGTGCAAGGAACTGGTCTGTGCCTTCTTCGATTGGGCTGTTCCAATCTCTATTTGTAACCTCAAATACCTTGTTGAGACGGTTAGACATAGTCTCGTCTGGTCCAAAGATACGGAAGTTTTTCTGCTCGTCATTAAGCTTGAATACATCTCTGATGTATCCGCCAAGCTCAATCATATCCTGCTTCTCAACTGAACCTGGTGCAGGAACATCGATAGCGTAGTCACGGAAATCAGGAAGTCTAAGGTCGCGAAGAAGCTTTCCACCATTAGCATGTGGGTTGGCACCGATTCGCTTGTCTCCCTTTGGAGCAAGTTCTTCAAGCTCTGGAATAAGACGACCATTCTCGTCGAAAAGCTCCTCTGGCTTGTAGCTCATGAGCCAATCCTTGAGGATATCAAGATGCTCTGGCTTGTCCATCATAACTGGAACCTGGTGAGCCTGGAAAGAGCCCTCAATCTTGTTGCCATCAACAACCTTTGGACCTGTCCATCCCTTTGGTGTACGAAGAACAATCATTGGCCATACTGGTCTAGTAGCATCGTTCTTTTCTCTAGCGTTCTTCTGGATTGCCTTGATTTCGTCCATAACGATATCAAGAGTCTCTGCCATCTTCTTGTGCATTTCCATTGGCTCTGAACCTTCTACGAAGTAAGGCTTCCAACCCATACCTGTAAAGAATGACTCAAGCTCCTCATGTGACATACGAGCAAGAATTGTAGGGTTAGAAATCTTGAATCCGTTAAGGTGGAGAATTGGAAGAACTGCACCATCTGTAATAGGATTAAGGAACTTGTTTGACTGCCATGAAGTTGCAAGTGGACCTGTCTCAGCCTCACCATCACCAACTACACAGGTAGCAACAAGCTCTGGATTATCAAAAACTGCACCGAAAGCATGAGCGATTGAGTAACCAAGCTCACCACCTTCGTGGATTGAACCAGGAGTCTCTGGAGCAACGTGGCTTGAGATTCCGCCTGGGAATGAGAACTGCTTGCAAAGCTTCTGAAGACCATCCATATCACGACTAACGTTTGGATATACTTCACTGTAAGAGCCCTCAAGATATGTATTGGCTACGAAAAAGTTTCCGCCGTGTCCTGGACCTGAGATGAGAATCATATCCTGGTCGTACTTGTTGATTACACGGTTGAGGTGTACATAGATAAAATTCTGGCCTGGAACTGTTCCCCAGTGTCCAACGATTTTCTTTTTGATTTGCTCCTTCGTAAGTGGCTCACGTAAAAGTGGGTTCTCAAGAAGGTACAATTGTGCCGCTGCGAGATAATTTGTTGCACGCCAGTAGGCGTTCATTTTCTCTAGGTATTCATCGGTAATTACATTGTGATTCATACTTACACTCCTTCATTTAATAACTTTACTATAACTTTAACTGTAATTATTCAGAAGCATATTCGCAAAACGAAGCTAAAGTGTTTTACTTTTACTCAGATTTGCTTAGCTCGTAATAATCGCAGATTGTTAAATATTTAACCCATAGTACTATCGCCTATTTCAAGGATTTTTTCTATGCACTTGTTGCCAACTATTATTTAATTCTTGCTATAACATCTAAGACAATAGCTATTGATTGCTCAGCTGCCTTGCCTGCGAATGTATTGTAATCCATAGTGCTGCCATCTGCGTCTGAAATAGAGCGAATCAGAGTAAATGGGACGTTGTTGATGAAGCAGACATGGGCGATACTTCCACCCTCCATATCTGCTGCAATAGCATCAAACTTAACGTGGATGTTGTTGCGCTGTCTATCCGTGTCTACGAACAAATCGCCAGAGGCAATAATACCCGTCTGATATGCGATTCCTCTAGCTGAAAGCACCTCTGTAACAGCTTTATTTAAGTCCTTGTCTGCCTCGAAATTAACTATGTTGATTCCGGAGATAAGACCAGCTGGGTCCCCCAGTGCTGTTGTGTTCATATCATGCTGTACAGCGGATTGTGCTACTGCAACATCTAACACTTTTAGGTCTTTTACAAGAGAACCTGCAACGCCGATATTGATTACATGATCTACACCAAAGTGAATAATCATGATCTCGGCACAAACTGCTGCAAACACCTTACCAATGCCGCTGACTGCTGCAACAACCTCGACACCATCGATTTCACCATTGATAAACTCAATACCGCTGATGGTCTCCATAGACTGATTTTTGATGGAAGGCTTGAGATTCTCAAGTTCCATCTGCATAGCGCCAATAATTCCAAGTTTCATATTAACTCCTATCCCGCCGGCTCGTATCCCGGCTATGTTTTGATTAAAGATGTATTATTTGGTTGGGTAGGTAAACTCCATGTTGGTAAAGTTATTTAATACATCCAAGTAATACTTAGCCTCTGCTTTTGCCGCCTCGATTGAGAGGTTTTCATAGTGACCACATTCTTTTGCACTCTTTCCAAATACATCTCCATCGTGATCCACTGTCTGCTTGAAAACCTTTTTAGTGATATCAAATACCCTTTTAGGCTCAACACCCTTTACTACAAGATAAAATCCTGTCTGGCAGCCCATTGGTCCAAAATAGATAACCTTGTCTGCTATCTCTGAATTGCGCATGAAGGTTGCAATCATATGCTCCACCGAATGCATTGTGGAATTGTCCATGTAGTCCCCTGCATTTGGTTTTCTAGTGCGAAGATCGTATGTGATGATATCTCCATCATCTACTCTAGAAATGTAGAATCCTGGAGTAAGCACATCGTGGTCAATCGTAAAGCTTTTAATTCTTTCCATTATATTATTCTTTCCTTTCTACCGCCTTCCCTTGATTTAGGGAAGATGTTAGCCTATGCCAACTGATGTCATTTGTTACATCTTTAATGATTACTTTGTATATACAACAGATTTTGAAATCTTGTCTGCCGCAGCATCCCCTTGGAATGTCTTGATTATTTCAAGGGCAAAAGGAATCGCTGTCCCAAGGCCACGGCTAGTAATGACATGACCGTCGTGACAAACCTGGTCTGTGGAAACCTTGGCTCCAACAAGCTTGTCTTCCATGCCAGGGTAGCATGTTGCCTGTCTATCCTTTAGGATACCTGCTTTACCAAGAACTGTTGGCGCTGCGCATATTGCAGCAAGCCCCTTCTTGGATGTGTTAAACCCGTGCACTTGATCCATAAGTGGCTCACAAAGCTCCAAATTGAGTGTACCTGGCATTCCTCCAGGAAGCACGAGCATATCCGCGCTGTCGAAATTAACCTGCTCAATGAGCTTGTCGCAAACTGTCATAATTCCATGTGAACCTGGAACCCTCTTATTTCCTGTAATCGAAACCATTTCGATTTCGATACCTGCTCTTCTGAGTAAATCCACTACTGTGAGTGCCTCAATCTCTTCGTGTCCCTCCGCCATGAAAATTAATACCTTGCTCATTCCTACCTCCCATCTTCTGCTTAATAGTCCGGATACTACTATTATACTGATAAAAACTGGAAAAGTTCAAGAAAGAGTTTGGCGCCACCCAAAAAGTACGCTCGCCCCGCCCTCGCCCTGACTCGCCTGCCACCACCCTGCGGCCCAGCCCTCCGCACCGGCTTAGTTTACATCGCAATAAAATTTTGTTTTTCTAAGTTCGATGTGTCGCTTCTTTGGCGCCGGGTGTTCGGGCAACTATTTACAATTCGTCAATGTGTGCCCCTGAACGGACACGTTTTTTGTAATACAAGAAATACTTCT
>DBWZ01000084.1 GCA_002309345.1 Pseudobutyrivibrio sp. UBA1225 | reverse complement strand
GCTTACAGCAAATGTCGCCTCGCACTACTGGAGTTTGCAAAGCAAACTCTTTCTTGCATTACAGCAAATGTCGCCTCGCAATGCTGGCGTTTGTTAAGCAAACTCTTTCTTTTTTGCAAATGAGTTGCAAAAGTGTTGACTTCCTAGAACAATAGCATTAAAATATGCAATCGGGTTGCAAATTTGTAGAAGGGCTAATAATATATGGAAAGAGTTTATTTTGTAAATGGCTTTATGGATGCCGGCAAGACCACATTTATTCAAAGCCTTATCGAAGAAGCGTATTTTAAAATAGATGAAACGACTCTGCTTATAGTATGTGAGGATGGAGATGTCGAATACGACGATTACCTGATGGACATGCTAAAAGTAGAGATTAGATACATATATAATCAGGAAGATTTTACACCGGAGAAGCTTTTAAAACTTGAAGAAGAGATTAATCCGGCGCGAATAATAATTGAGTTTAACGGCATGTGGTCCAGAAAGGATTTGATCCTTCCTGAAACCTGGACAGACATCATGGAGATTGCAATTTTAGATGCGGGAATGTTTGAATTGTATGCCCGCAACATGAAATCGTCTCTGTCAGAGCAGGTGCGAAATGCCTTCATGGTAATTTTTAATAATTGCAATGATGTTGAGGACAAGATTCCTGCCTTCAGAAGAAACATAAAGGCGGTTAATCCAAAGGGCAATATCATATTCAGAGATAAAAACGGCGAAGAGCTTTCGATTATTTTTGAGGATCAGTTACCGTATGATTTGAATGCAGATATTATCGAAATAAAGGGTGACGCTTACTCGATTTTCTATCTGGATTCGATGGAAAATCCGGACAGATATTTAAACAAGCGTGTAAAGTTCAAGGCGCGGGTTATAAAGGATAAGGGCGTAACTAAAAATTCCTTTCTGGCGGGCAGATATGCCATGACCTGCTGCGAGCTGGATATGACTCTGTTTGGATTCATATGTGATTACGCAGGCGCGGATGAGCTTAAGATTGATGAATGGATTGAGATTGATGGCTTCATGAACAAGGAGCATTTTGCAGATTACAACGTGACTGTTCCAATCTGCAAGGTGAAGCTAATCCGCAAATGCGAAACACCAAAAAAAGAAATTGTAGATATCATTTAAAAGGAAAGCCATCCGACAGTCAGACATCAGATGACTTTATAAACTTCATGTAATATTTTATGCGAGGAGAAACATCATGTTAATGAATAAGAAAAAACCGGTCACAATAATCACAGGATATTTAGGTTCAGGAAAGACAACTGTAGTAAATGAACTGCTCAAGAGCAAAGAAGCCAAGGGCCTTGCGCTCATTGTTAACGATATGGGAAGTGTAAATATAGATGCATCCTTGATTGCAAAGACCAATGTGGTGGAGGCAGATTCAAAGATGGTGGAGCTTACAAATGGATGTATCTGCTGTACCCTTCAGGAGGCCTTCATGGATCAGATAGAATCCTTGTCTAAGCAAAAAGCGGTTAAGAGAATTTTGGTTGAGGCTTCGGGAATAAGTAATCCAGCATCCATTGCAGATGGATTTTTGATGTATCAGGATATGCAAAAGAAGCCAACCTATTATCTTGATTCCATTGTCACAGTCGTGGATGTGGACAGAATCTACAGCGAATTTTTAGATGGAATTAACGACAAGCTAGATGAAGAAAACGATGATGATCCAGATATTATTAACCTTGTGATGGATCAAATAGAATTTTGCAACGTAGTGCTTCTTAATAAATGTGATTTGCTAACCTCTGATAAGACTCGCGAAGTAATAAAGCTGATACGCAAATTGCAGCATAAAGCTGATTTGATTGAGTGCATGCATGGAAAGGTAAATCCAGACAAGATATTCAAAGGAACAAAGTTTGATTACGAGGCGACTATGAACTCATCTGAGATGCAGCTTGCCTTGGCGAGAGAGCAGGCGATGGAAGAATCCTGCACGGATGAATACGGCGTGTCATCCTTTGTATATGAGGAAAAGAGACCTTTCGACGTTGATAAGTTTTATGAATTTATGGAGAACGAATATCCTGAAGAGATAATCAGAGCTAAAGGATATATCTGGTTTTCAAATGATGATATTCATGTTCAGCTTTTTGAGCAGGCAGGTAGAAACGCAACTGTGTCTGAGGTCTCAAATTGGGTTTCTTCTTTTTCCGAGGAGGAGATGCAGGAGGTTTTAACCGCATATCCGGATATAAAAGAAGACTGGGACGAAGCGTATGGTGACAGATTAAATCAGATAGTTTTTATTGGAAGAGATTATGACAGAGACAAGATAAAACAGGCTCTTGATGATTGTCTTGCAGTTTAAGGTGAAGCTATGAAAAACGAATATAAAACAAAGGCTCGTGCCTTTATTAATGGGTATTTTGAAGAGCATCCAGATAACCGTTTCACGGCAAAAGAGATATATGATTGGCTGAGCAAAAAGGTTGAAGGTGTAAATCGTACAACAGTATACCGTAATCTTGATAGGATGAGTGAGCAAGGCTTTTTAATGAAAATGAAAGAGCCGAACAGCGATTCATGGTTTTATCAGTATTCCAAGGGGCATGCGCATTGTGGTAAACATATGCATGCGCAGTGCTCGAACTGTGGTAAGGTGTTCCATCTGGAGGATAAATTTGTTGGCGAGTTTGAAAAGCTAATGGATTCAGAATATGGTTTTTCTACTGAGCCGGGAAACACTGTAATCATGGGTAAATGTAAAGATTGTAGAGTAAAATAAAATTAAGTGTATATTTATTTTCACGAGATATTATGGTGAATTCAAGCGATTTGTGGTATCATAATCGCACTATATGCAATGAGAGGGAATAAATATACATGAATAAGAAACTATCAGTATTTCTTATGGCCTTGGCGACCATTATGTTGATTGGCTGCGGTTCTAAGGCTCAAGAAACAGAAAAGCAAGTAAAAACAATTGATGATTTAACGGGAGCAAGGATAGGTGTCCAGCTGGGAACAATTGGCGATATCTATGCTTCTGATTACGAGGGTGATGAAGCAGGCACTGTTGTAGAGCGTTATAACAAGGTGGCAGATGCTATGCAGGCTTTGAAGCAGGGCAAGATAGATTGTGTAATCATAGATGAACAGCCGGCTATTGCCTGTACAAAAGACGAAGATACATTAGTTATTCTTGATGAGCCTTTTGCTCTTGAAGACTACGCAATCTGTATCGCCAAAGACAATGATGAGCTTTTGGATAAGGTCAACGGCGCTCTTTCTGAGCTTAAAAAAGAGGGCGTTATTGAGCAAATATCAGCAAACTATATAGATGATGACAAAAAGGGCACATGTCCTTATGTAACTCCAGAGGGAACTACTTACGAAAATGGAAAGCTTGTGGCTGCAACAAATGTGGCTTTCCCTCCTTATGAATTCTATGAAAAGAACGAGCCAGTTGGTATCGATATGGAACTCATCCGTGCCATCGGTGACAAGCTTGGAATGGAAGTTGAAATCGAGGACATGGAGTTTGACAGCATCATCAATGCGGTAGATTCACACAAGGTGGATTTGGGAATCGCCGGCATGACAATGACTGAAGAACGTCTCAAATCTATTAACTTCTCTGATTCATATGTAACTTCTAAACAGGTCATCGTTTCAAGAGATGTTTCTCTTGCGGGTAGCAAGGTTGGATTCGTTGAAAATCTGAAGAGAAACTTTATTGAAGACAATAGATGGCAGTATCTGTTAAAAGGTTTTGAGAACACATTAATTATTGCAATATGCGCGGTATTAGCGGGCATGATTATCGGTTTTGGTGTGGCAATTGTTCGAGTGACCCATGATAAAACCGGTGGATTAACTGCGCTCAATTCTATATGCAGGCTATATCTAGCGATTATCCGTGGAACACCTATGATGATTCAGCTTTTGATTATTTACTATGTAGTGTTTAAAGCTGTAAATGTGCCGAAGGTACTTGTTGCAATTATCGCATTTGCGATAAACTCAGGCGCCTATGTGGCAGAGATTATGCGTGGCGGTATCATGTCAATCGATGATGGTCAGATGGAGGCAGGTAGAAGCCTTGGCCTTTCCTATAGACAGACTATGAGTTCAATCATTCTTCCTCAGGCTATCAAGAATGTTTTACCAGCACTTGCAAATGAGTTTATCTCACTCATAAAAGAAACATCCATCTGTGGTTACATTGGTCTTATGGATTTGACCCGCGGCGGCGATGTTATAAGAAGTATTACCTACGAGGCATTTTTGCCACTTATCGCTGTTGCAATCATCTATCTTATTATTGTTCAGCTTCTGAATTTGGGAGTTGGAAAACTAGAAAAGAATCTTAGAAAAAGCGAGCAGTAATAAAGGAGATAAAATATGAGTAACGAAGTTTTAATAAAGGTTGAGAATCTGGCAAAGTCTTTTGGTGACAACGAGGTTCTTACAAATGTAAATATGCAAATTGAAAAGGGAGAAGTTATTGCTATCATCGGACCATCCGGCTGTGGCAAATCAACCTTCATCCGCACTCTTAATCAGTTGGAGGATGTTACTTCTGGCGTCATATATTTAGATGGAGAAGACATCACTAAAAAGGGCGTAGATATAAATGATGTTCGCCGCCGTGTGGGGATGGTTTTTCAGCATTTTAATTTGTTCCCACATCTTACTATCAAAAGGAATCTTACGCTTGCCCCAGTGAAGCTTGGGCTTATGACTCAGGCAGAAGCAGATAGCAAGGCAAAGGAATTATTAGAAAGAGTCGGGCTTTCTGATAAGGCAGATGCTTATCCAGATAGCCTTTCAGGCGGTCAAAAGCAGCGCATTGCAATCGCCCGCACACTTGCAATGAATCCTGAAGTCATCCTATTTGATGAGCCAACATCAGCTCTTGATCCTGAAATGGTAGGAGAGGTTCTTTCGCTTATGAAAGAGCTTGCTGATGACGGCATGACAATGGTTGTGGTAACACACGAGATGGGATTTGCAAAAGAAGTTGCAGATAGGGTTATGTTTTTTGATGAAAAGGGTATACTAGAGGAAGGAACACCTGCAGAGATTTTTGAGTTTCCACAGAGTCAGAGACTAAAAGATTTCTTGTCGAAGGTTCTCTAATTTTTAACAGATTTAACATACTAAAAGGCTACAATAGCCATACACAGGAGTTTTACAAAATGGAATCCACTCTCAGACGCACGTGGGCAGAGGTTAATCTTGATGCCATTGCCTACAACTACAACAAGATTAAAGAAAAGATAGGCAAGGATGTTAAGTTCCTTGGAGTTGTTAAAGCAGATGCATACGGACATGGAAGCATTCAGGTTAGCCAGTTGTTAGAAGATATAGGCGCCGATTATCTGGCGGTAAGCAGCGCAGATGAAGCACTTGAGCTCAGAGTCAACGGTATCAAGATGCCGATTCTGATTTTGGGGCACACTCCCAAGGAGCAGGTGGATCGACTTATTGAATACAACATCACCCAAGCCGTTACATGCAAAGCAAAGGCGGATGAGTACAGCGAAGAGGCTGTTCGCTGCGGTGGCACTTTAAAGATTCACATCAAGGTTGATACAGGAATGTCTAGACTAGGCTACCTGTGTGACAATGATTATTTCGATACTGGCGTAGACGGTATAGTGGAGGCCTGCAATATGCCGGGGCTTGATGCAGAGGGGATCTTCACTCACTTCGCAGTCTCAGATGAGCATGGGCCTGAATGCGAGAAGTATACCGATCATCAATTTGAATTATTTACAAATGTTATTGCATCGGTAGAAGAAAAGTTAGGTCGTAAATTTGCAATCAGACATTGTGCCAATACTGGAGCAGTGGTCAGATATCCCAAGACTTATCTAGATATGGTTAGGCCGGGATTATTACTTTATGGTTATGGCGAGTTTGCCAAGCAGATGGGTTTGAAGCCAGCCATGACAATGAAAACAACTGTAAGTACTATCAAAATCTATCCCGCTGGTACGGCAATCAGCTACGGCGGCGTGTTCGTCACAGATAAGACGACACGTATAGGTGTATTGCCATACGGATATGCGGATGGATTTTTGCGAAGTCTTTCTAATAAATGCAGCTTGGTTACCAAGGAAGGACCGGCGAAGCTTCGTGGAAAAATTTGCATGGATATGTGCATGATAGATATTACAGATATGCCAACGGTAGATGTTGGAAGTGAAGTTGAGATTTTTGGTGAGAATAATGATATAGATGAGCTTGCAGCAATAGCAGGAACAATTCCTTATGAATTAACATGCGCAGTTAGCAAGCGTGTCCCTAGAGTTTACTATCGCAACGGTCAGGTTGTTGATAGGGAATTAATGTTGAGAATGTAGAGACTATGAAATCTGAATTTTTTAACCAAATCATCAATGCTATAGAGACCAAAGAATTGAAGGCTTTTTATCAGCCTCAGTATGACGCTAATTCTGGGCGTCTGATTAGTGCTGAAGCATTGGCTAGATGGGAGAAGTCCGATGGTACCATCGTCACACCGGATGACTTTATTCCTGTCTTAGAGGAGACAGATGCTATTTGCACGTTGGATTGGTATATGGCTGAAGAGGTGTGTCGAACCATTCATGAGATGGGAGAATTTGCTATTCCGATAGCAGTTAATTTTTCCAGATGGCATATCCGCGAAGCTGATTTTTCTAGAAAACTCAGAGTTTTAATTGATACATACGATATTGAGCCAGGTAAGCTGGAGGTCGAGATAACAGAATCTGCTCTTGCTGTTGAGGATTTTAGTCTTGTAGAGCGTTGGGCAACTGAGGTGGTAGATTTGGGAGTCAAGCTATCCATAGATGATTTTGGCTCAGGCTTTACCTCTCTACAATTTGTAAAGGATTTGCCAGTAGATTTCCTAAAGATAGACAAAGCTTTCTTGGCAGATAATTGTCAGGATGAGCGAGGCCGAGGAACCCTTGAAACAGTATTTTTCTTTGCTAGCAAGCTAAACCTTCGAACGATAGTAGAGGGGGTAGAAACACTACAGCAGTTGAAGTTTTTGCAAAACATGGATTGCGATAGAGTACAAGGCTATCTCTTCTCAAAGCCAATTCGCAAGGAAGATTTCCTTGTTATAGCCATGTTTGACAACGAGCCTGCGGTAGAAGAAAATCCATTGGCTGCCGTAGGAACATTTAGTTCAAATACAGCATTATTAAATGTTATTCGAAATGAATATCAATTGATTGTATTTGGCAATCTTATCAAGAATAGTTACTATCTCATGAGTCAATCCGATGATATGACTTTTGGTACCTCCACAGCTGGCGTTATAGATGATATGACAGAGGATTCAATGGCTAATTCGCCGAAGGGTTACGATAAAATCTATTATGATAATCTATCAAGGCAGGCACTGATTAATGCATACAATGAGGGCCGAACTAGAGTAGAGGTTCAGGTTAAGCAGTATTATCAAGATAAGATAATGACTTTGTTTACAGTGGTGCATCTGATGAAGCATCCAACCAAAAATGACATCTTGATGGTCGGGTTATCTAGAGTAATCAGTTTAGGAGACGAATAAACACCTTCAAATTAAGCTGAAAAGCTATGAGGGTGTTTTTTCTTTGTTATAAAATTGCTTTGCGATCTTTTTCACCTTATAGGATAGTAAAAACTCTTTCTTGATGCCCATCTGGTTTTTAATGAAATTACCTCTTTAAATGACTAAAGATGTGAGGTAAAATATCTTGAACAGAAAATGTACTAGGAGGAATTATGGGTAAAGTATTTAAATTTCACAAAGACGTAGATACGGATCAAATTATTGCTTCCCAGTATCTACTATTTCCAACTATAGACGAGATGAAGGTTCATACATTTGAGTCTCTAAATTCAGAGTTTGCCAGTCAGGTTAAGCCTGGCGATTTTGTTGTGGCGGATGAGAATTTTGGTTGCGGCTCATCTCGAGAACAGGCACCTAGTGTACTAAAGGCTCTCGGGGTCAAGGCTGTGATTGCAAAATCTTTTGCCCGTATTTTTTATAGAAATTCTATTAATATTGGTATGCCAGTTATTGTTAGCAAAGAGCTTTACGACGTAGTAAAAGATGGCGATGATATGGAGCTTGATTTATTATCTGGCAAAATTCTTGCAAACGGCAAGGAGTACTCATGTACCAAGCTTCCAGCAAAGATGCAGGAAATCTTAGATCAAGGTGGACTAATAGCTTCATTGAATAAATAATAGGGCTCGATGGCCTTACCTAACGTTTTTTAAGGAGAGATTAATATGGCAATGACAATGGCGGAAAAGATTATCGCTGCCGCAGCGGGCAAAGAGAGCTGCAAGGCTGGAGATATCGAAACTGTTACAGTAGATAAAATGATGAGTAACGATGGTACAACACATCTTACTATTGATATGTATAACAACCTCAAGAACCCTCACATCGCAGATGTCAGCAAGCTGGTTTGGATTATCGATCACAACATACCAGCTGACAGTCCAAAGACAGCAGCATCACATAAGAAGATGCGTGAGTTTGCCAAGGAAAACGGAATTACGTTTTATGAGGGCGAGGGTGTGTGCCATCAGATTATGATGGAAAATCATGTTAGACCTGGAGAGTTGATTTTTGGAGCAGATAGTCACACATGTGCTTATGGTGCACTAGGAGCTTTTGGTACAGGTGTTGGATGTACTGATTATTTATATTCGATTGTCACAGGTACATCTTGGCTTTTGGTTCCTGAGACAATCAGATTCAATCTTCACGGTTCCTTAAAGCCAGGTGTTTATGCCCGTGATTTGATTCTTACCATCATAGGTAAGATTTCTGCAAACGGTGCTAACTATAAGGCAATGGAGTTTGCAGGAGAGGGCTTACATGACCTTTCGATTGCGGATCGTATTGCAATCTGTAACTTGTGTGTAGAGGCTGGAGCAAAGACAGCCCTCATGGAGGTTGATGATGTAGCCATGGATTATCTCAAGGAGCACGGTCGTGAACCAAAGGCTATCTTTAAATCAGATGATGATGCAGAATTCTCTGAGGTTTATGATATAGATTTATCTGAGATTGAGCCAATAGTTGCGAAGCCTCATTTTGTAGATAACATTGCTCCTGCAAAGGATTGCAGTGATGTCAAGATTGATGAAGCTTTCTTAGGTAGCTGTAACAACGGTCGTATAGAAGATTTGCGTGTGGGTGCTGCAGTAATCAAGGGCAAGCATGTGCATCCAAAGGTTAGATTTTTTGTGGTTCCTGCCAGCCGCGCTGTGTACAAGCAGGCGCTTAAGGAAGGCTTGCTAGATATATTTATGGAGGCAGGCGCCATGGTGATGAATCCAAACTGCTCAGTGTGCTGGGGCGCATGTCAGGGCGTAATCGGCGAAGGTGAAACCCTCATATCGACAGGTACTCGTAACTTCAAGGGACGCGCCGGTCACAAGGATTCCTTCGTATACTTGGCCAGTGCAGCAACCGTAGCCGCATCCGCGGTAGCCGGATATATTACTGTTGCAGAGGATTTATAATTGTTAGCAAAAAGCTATTTATTATTTTTCCTAAATTACACTTTATAAATATACTGTTAAGCAATATCAATAGTAGATAAATTGGAGAACAAAATCTCCTTAACAATGTATTATTGTTCCGCAGGAGACGTGTTAGTCGACGAAGGAATATTAATACATTGTGAAGGTAAGATTTTGCACACAACCTTTATATAGAGAGGAATATATATGTTTAGTGCAAAGATTTGGAAGCTAGGGGATGACATCGACACAGATATCATCCTGCCTACAGAATACTTAGCCTTTGAGACGGTACAGGAAATGAAGCCATATGCTTTTTCTCCACTTCGTCCAGATTTGGCAAGCAAAATCCAGCCGGGAGATATGATTGTAGCTGGTAACAATTTTGGCTGTGGATCATCTAGGGAGCAGGCTCCAGAGGTTGTAAAAGCTCTTGGGGTATCATGCATTGTTGCAAAATCCTATGCCAGAATCTTCTTTAGAAATGCAATCAACAATGGTTTGCTTTTGATTGAGCAACCTGATTTGTTTGATGAGGTTTCAGAGGGAGATATAGCAGAGGTTACACCAGGCAAGGAAATCAAGGTCAATGGAAAGAGCTACGATATAGCTTCTTTGCCAGACAATCTTACAGAGATTCTAGAAGCTGGCGGACTTGTTAAGGCGATGCGAAAGCGCAACGGATTAGATTAATTATTTGGAGAATACAATGGGATACACACTTGTTGAAAAGATAATCGCAAAAAAGGTAGGCCATGAGGTAAAGCCTGGAGACATCGTAACTGTTCCAGTTGACTGGTGCATGATCGATGATATCATGGTGCCTTTTGCTGTACAAAAATTCGAAGAGATGGGATTTGATAAGGTATACGATCCTGAAAAGGTTGTACTTATCTATGATCATTTCCTTCCAGCAACACAGACCGACGACTCTAGACACTTTAGAGTGGGAGATGAATTCGCTGAGAAATACGGACTAAAGCACGTTCATAGAACAGATGGTATCTGCCATCAGCTCATGACAGAAGCTGGCTATGTAAAGCCTGGGGATATTGCCTTTGGTACTGATAGTCACACAGTTACTTATGGATGCGTTGGTGCCTTTTCTACTGGTATCGGATATACGGAGATGGCAGGTATCCTTGGTACAGGTCAGCTTTGGATAAAGGTTCCGGAGACAATCAAAATCGAAATCGATGGTACATTGCCAGGCAATGTTACCTCTAAGGATATCATTCTTAGAATCATTGGTGATCTGACAGCATCAGGTGCGACTTACAATTCTCTTGAATTTACAGGTAGTACCGTAGATGCCATGAGTGTTGCCAGTAGAATGACTATTTCTAATATGTCAGTGGAGGCTGGTGCTAAATGCGGTTTGTTTGCTCCTGACGACAAGACTTGTGATTACTGCAAGATTCCATACGATGATGAAATCAAAGATTTGCATGGCGATGACAATGCTAGTTATGCAAAGATTCTCAGATATCGCGCTGAGGATTTTGTGCCAGTTTGCGCATGTCCATCCCTTGTTGATAACATTAAGCCTGTCTCTGAGCTAAAGGGAACTAAGGTTGATCAGGTTTTCTTAGGGTCATGTACAAATGGACGTCTTGAAGATTTAAGAACAGCGGCAACAATTTTAAAGGGCAAGCACATTGCTCCATACGTAAAAATGATTGTCACACCTGCTAGTAGAAAAATCTATCGTGCAGCATTAGCTGATGGTACTCTTGAGATTCTTTCGGATGCTGGTGCTATCATAACAACTCCTGGTTGCGGACTTTGCTGCGGTCGTGGCGGCGGAATCCTTTCCGACGGAGAAGTGGTAGTGGCTACCAACAATCGTAATTTCTTAGGACGTATGGGTACTAGTAAGGTTCAAATATATCTGGCTAGCCCTGCCACAGCAGCGGCTACTGCAATCGCTGGAGAAATTACAGAGGCATAAATAATGGTTAAGGTTGATTTGATAACGGGCTTTTTGGGAAGCGGTAAAACTACATTTTTGAAGCTCTACGCCAAGTATTTCATGGATCAGGGACTCAAGATAGGAATTCTAGAGAATGACTATGGTGCAGTCAATGTCGATATGCTTTTATTGAATGAACTCAGAGGCGACAACTGTGAGCTTGAAATGGTGGCCGGAGGTTGCGATGCGGATTGCCACCGCAGGCGCTTCAAAACAAAGCTTATTGCCATGGGAATGAGTGGCTATGACAGAGTTATCATTGAACCTTCAGGGATATTTGATGTAGATGAATTCTTTGATGCAGTCAGGGATGAACCTCTAGATAGATGGTACGAAATAGGCAATGTAATCACAGTCGTGGATGCCCGCCTAGAGGATAATCTCTCTGATTCATCAGACTACTTCTTGGCATCACAACTGGCTCATGCCGGCACAATAGTCCTAAGCCGCACACAGCTTGTGGACTCTTCCAAGCTCAACTCAACTAGGCAGCACCTAAAGGCTGCAGCTGCCAAGGCTCAGCTCAACAAAGACATAGACTCAATCATTTTTGACAAAGACTGGGCTAAACTCACTGCCTCAGACTTTGAAAAACTTGCAAATTCTTCTTATTCTATGGTTTCGTACGTCAAGAAATATGGCATGGACGATGCAGGCTTCAAAACAGTCTATTTCCTCGAACTGCCAATGAACAAGGACTCCATAGAAGAGAAAATCAATACCCTCATGACCGATGAAACCTACGGCAAAATCCTACGGGCCAAAGGATTCTTCAGGGAAGCCAACCAATGGTATCAATTCAATGCCACCCCTCAAGAATTCGAACTCACGCAGATGCCCGTTGGCCAAGACGTCTTCATCGTAATCGGCGAAAACCTGGATGCCAACCGCATCCAACACTACATGTCCACCTAACGCCGCCACTACCTACCCGCGGCCCGGCCCACACATCTGGACATGCCCCGCACCGCCCTTGGGCACCTTCCCCCTTGGCACTTTGCTCACAATTGAGCTAAGATTATAGATTTTCTTAATGCCAAAAGGGAGCTTCTATCGGGTGTACGTTCGTCGATAAATTTCCCGATTTGCAAGCTTGTCGCAGTAAATCGGGAACTCGACCTGCCCATCAGCGGAGCTGATTTTCAATGGGCAGGTCTCCTTATTACAATTCGAAGGGAATGTTTTGTCCCTGACGGACATACTCAGAGTTTCAAGAAAAAGTTCCACA
>DBWZ01000071.1:7784-7971 GCA_002309345.1 Pseudobutyrivibrio sp. UBA1225 | reverse complement strand
AAATCGATGAAACGCTCCATCTGACGCTTGAAGCAAGCTGCGTTGTGATCTATATCCTCTCTTGTAAGCATCTTGCGCATGTCTGTACGACCTGAAGGGTCGCCAATCATGGTTGTACCACCACCGATAAGTGCGATTGGTTTGTTGCCTTCCATCTGTAATCTCTTCATAAGTGTAAGAGCCATAA
>DBWZ01000071.1:7290-7719 GCA_002309345.1 Pseudobutyrivibrio sp. UBA1225 | reverse complement strand
ATTAAATTTTTAATTTCTTCTTCGTTGGTAACCTGAGCAATTAAGCCACGTTCAACTAACTCGTCATAAATTGTCATAGCATTATAACCTCCTGTTTTTATGCCTTTTGTCACTTAAAAGGAACTACAGATAATTCTTTTAAATTAACAAAATCCCTCGCCCCCATTCCTAGGGTCGAGGGATAATTCAGAGGTGCTAACCAGATTCGAACTGGTGATAGAGGTGTTGCAGNNGACCTTTGCCTTACCACTTGGCTATAGCACCAAACGGAAATGAATTTTTTGCTCCGCAAAAAGATTCGTTTCCCACGACGCACACCCATTCGCGAAGCGAATCTTTAATGTGTGCGTCTTCCCGTTTGCCTTATACTAAGTAAATCATTAAGCGGGAAAACAATAATTCTCTCTAAACGGAGAAGGAGGGATTTGA
>DBWZ01000071.1:0-7273 GCA_002309345.1 Pseudobutyrivibrio sp. UBA1225 | reverse complement strand
CTACACCCTTAGCAGGGGCGCCTCTTCGGCCTCTTGAGTACTTCTCCAAAGTTGTAGGTTTAACTTCTCATTTATTTGACGCAAGTGTTATTCTACTAGAGTAGGCCATCGTTGTCAATAAAAATATGGCCTTTTTTCTAGAAAAAATAAGGAAAACTCTAAATTGATCTATACTCTTCAATAGCGGTTTCGTAGAGATTATTTCCCTCAGAATCAACCACCACAATTACAGGAAAATCTTCGACATATAGTTTTCTGATTGCCTCGGCTCCAAGATCATCATAGCAGATGACTTCTGATGACTTGATGCATTTTGATAAAAGGGCACCGGCTCCTCCTACTGCTGCAAAATAAACAGCCTTGTTTCTAACTACTGCATCAATAACCTCTTTTGTCCGCTTTCCCTTGCCTATCATTGCTTTTAAGCCAAGGTCGAGCAGGCGCGGAGCATATTTATCCATTCTGCTTGCAGTAGTAGGGCCTGCGGAACCTATCGGTCTGCCTTCCCTCGCCGGAGATGGTCCCATATAATAAATAGTAGAATTTTCTATTGCAATTGGAAGCTCTTCACCTCTATCAAGTGCTTCATTCATACGAAGATGCGCAGCATCTCTTGCTACATATATTTCGCCAGTGATATAGCAATAATCTCCTGAATGTAATTTTGTAGTAACTTCCTCAGTAATTGGTGTTGTAATTTTCTGCTCCATTATAATGTCCTCGTAACATGTCTATTAACATGACAACAAATATTGATAGCTACAGGTAAGCCTGCTATATGAGTAGCGTAAGTATTGATGTTTACTGCAAGGGCAGTAGTGGTTCCACCAAGACCGCCCGGTCCTATTCCAAGCTTATTTATCTTTTCAAGCATTTCGTCTTCTAAATCCTTAACCCATGGAGTTGTCGGGCGTTTTGAAAACTCTCTCGTGAGCGCTTCTTTAGCCATGAGCGCAGATTTTTCAAAAGTACCACCAATACCTACTCCAACTACCATTGGAGGACAGGCATTTGGTCCTGCATCCTTAACTGCTGTAAGAATAGCATTTTTAACACCTTCAATTCCATCAGCTGGCTTTAGCATAAATACCCGACTCATATTTTCAGAGCCAAAGCCCTTTGGGGCCAAAGTAATTTTAAGCTCATCACCTGCGACAATATTGTAATGAATTACAGCTGGTGTATTATCCTTTGTGTTAACTCTTTCTATTGGATCTTTTACAACAGATTTTCTAAGATAACCATCGGTATAGCCTTGTCTGACACCTTCGTTTATGGCATCTGTTAAAAGACCGCCTTCGATATGTATTTCCTGACCTACTTCTACAAAAAATACAGCCATTCCTGTATCCTGACAAATAGGTATCATTTCTTTATCTGCAATTTCAAGATTCTCCTGAAGCTGATTTAAAATCTTCTTACCTATCTCGGATTTTTCGGTTTCTGTAGCTTCTTTAAGAGCTGCATTCATATCACTTGATAAATAGTGATTTGCCTTTATGCACATATCTTTGATTGTACTTGTAATCGTTGATGTATTTATTATCTTCATCTAATCTGTCCTATTTTATCTTTGCTGGTTTTTCCGGTAATATAACTTTCTGCCTTTTGCAGAAAAACAAGGCTGCTTTTGCAGCCCTGTTGCAAGAAATTTAATTTTATAATTTATGACTCTTTGCTTGAATCTTCAGCTGATTCTTCTTCCCCGTCCTCGAGTATCGTATCGCCTTTTCTGACTTTTGCTATACTAATCAGTTTTGTGTTTTCCTTTAAGTCAATCAGCTTGACTCCGGAAGTGATTCGGCTTAGCAGGGCAGTACCAGCGACATTGATTCTTATGATTGTACCGGCAGTATTAATGAGCATTACCTCATCATCCTTTTCAACTGCCTTTGCGCCTATAAGATTTCCTGTTTTTTCTGTTATCTTGTAACACTTAACTCCTTTACCACCACGGTGAATAGTATTGAACTCAGTCATAAGTGTACATTTACCAAGACCATTTTCTGAAACAGTCATGAGGCTCTCACCCTGTGAAATTAACTGCATTCCTATTATCACATCGTCAGCGGCAAGATTCATTCCGATAACACCCATGGTTGCTCGGCCAGTCGCTCTAACCTCTGTCTCGCTAAAGCGAATTGCCTGTCCATATTTTGTAACCATGATAACGTCCTCATCACCATCAGTAAGCTTTACTTCGATAAGCTTGTCATCGTCTCTTAAATTGATAGCGGTTAGACCATTCTTTCTAATGTTTTCATATTCTGTTATCTTAGTCTTCTTAACAAATCCATCGGCAGTAGCCATGAACAGATATTTGTCTTCGCTGTATTCCTCAACTGGAATCATTGCTGTGATGTTTTCATCTGGTTGTAATTGAAGAATATTTACAATCGCGATTCCTCTGCTTGTTCGGCTACTTTCTGGAATCTCATATGCTTTGATTCGATATACTCGACCCTTGTTGGTAAAGAAGAGGAGATAATCGTGTGAAGACATCATGAGCATTTCTACTACGTAGTCCTCATTGATTGTTTCCATTCCCTTGATTCCCTTACCGCCTCTGTGCTGAGCCTTGAAGTTGTCTTCGTTCATACGCTTGATGTAACCAAGCTTTGTGAAGGTAACAACTGTATTTGTAACAGGAATCATGTCCTCCATGCTAATATCGAACTCATCAAATCCGATTGTTGTTCGGCGATCATCACCGTATTTTTCTGCGATTTCTGTGATTTCTGTCTTGATTACTCCAAGAAGAATCTTTTCATCACCAAGTATTGCCTTCAATTTTCCAATTAAAATCTGTAAGTCATCGTATTCTTTTTGTATTTTGTCTCGCTCTAAGCCTGTGAGAGCACGAAGTCTCATGTCTACAATGGCTTGAGCCTGAGCATCAGAAAGACCAAATCTCTCCATCAACTGAGCCTTTGCTGTATTGACATCGGCGGAATTTCTGATGATATGAATCACTTCATCAATGTTATCTAAGGCGATGAGTAAGCCCTCTAAGATGTGAGCTCTTTCCTCGGCTTTGTTAAGCTCGTATTTGGTACGGCGAGTAACAACATCCTTTTGGTGATTCAAGTAGTGTACAAGCATCTGCTTGAGGTTAAGGATTTTTGGCTGGTTGTTAACAAGTGCAAGCATGATAACACCAAAGGTATCCTGTAATTGAGTGTGCTTGTAAAGCTGATTTAAAATGATGTTTGGATTGACATCTCTTCGAAGCTCGATACAAACTCGAATTCCTTCTCTTGAACTTTCATCTCGAAGATCTGTTATTCCATCAACCTTTTTATCTTTAACTAGCTTTGCTATATTTTCTATCAATCGAGCCTTGTTTACCATGTAAGGAAGCTCGGTAACAACGATTCTGTTTTTGCCGTTGTCCATCGGCTCGATTTCCGAAACTGCTCTAACTCTAATCTTGGCACGTCCTGTGCGGTATGCCTCTTCGATGCCTGTCTTACCAAGAATAACTCCACCTGTAGGAAAATCTGGTCCCTTTACAATTTCAAGAAGCTCATCGATTTCTGTTTCTCTATCTTCTTCAACCTGGTTGTCGATGATTTTGTTAACAGCATTTATTACTTCTCGAAGGTTGTGTGGCGGAATGTTGGTTGCCATACCTACTGCAATACCAGTGGTTCCATTGACAAGTAGGTTAGGATAACGAGCTGGAAGAACTGTCGGTTCTTTTTCAGTCTCGTCAAAGTTTGGCATGAAATCTACGCCATCCATGTCGATATCTTTACCTGTTGTGAATTTCTCATCCTTGTAGTTGATACCGAACATTGTCATGGAAATCTTTGAAAGTCGAGCTTCGGTGTATCGCATAGCTGCGGCACCGTCACCGTCCTCGGAACCAAAGTTTCCGTGGCCATCCACAAGTGGATATCTTGTGTTCCAATCCTGAGCCATGTTGACAAGTGCTCCGTATATGGAACTATCACCATGTGGATGATATTTACCCATTGTATCACCGACAATACGTGCACATTTTCTGTGTGGTTTGTCGGGACCATTGTTGAGTTCTATCATTGAAAAGAGAACTCGACGTTGAACAGGCTTGAGACCATCTCTTACATCTGGAAGTGCTCGTGAGGCGATAACGCTCATGGCATAATCGATGTAGGAGTTTTCCATTGTTTCTTTTAGATCAACATCGTGAATGTTATCAAAAATTTTGTCGTCCATTTTTTTCCTTTTCTACGGGCGTAGCCCGAAAATTTTTTAAAAAACTAAATATCTAAGTTTTGTACGTACTTTGCGTTTTGTTCTATAAATTCTCTACGAGGCTCAACCTTGTCACCCATAAGAGTAGAGAATGTAACATTGATTTCAGAAGCATCTTCATCATCAATAACTACACGCTTAAGAATTCTCTTTTCAGGATCCATAGTTGTCTCCCAAAGCTGCTCCGCATCCATCTCTCCAAGACCTTTGTATCGTTGAATCTTGTTGCTATTGTCACGGCCAACCTCTGTAAGAATTTTATTTAATTCCTCATCAGAATATGCATACCAAACTTTTTTGTTTTTCTCCAACTTGTAGAGTGGAGGAGTTGCAAGGTAAACATAGCCTTGCTTTATAAGCTCTGGCATAAATCTGTATAGGAATGTAAGCATAAGTGTTGCAATATGTGCGCCATCAACATCGGCATCAGTCATTATTATGATTTTGTGATAGCGAAGCTTGGATATATCGAAATCTTCGTGAATACCTGTACCAAAAGCTGTAATCATTGCTTTAATTTCGGCATTACCGTAGATTCTGTCTTCTCTTGCCTTTTCAACATTTAATATTTTTCCACGAAGTGGAAGAATAGCCTGTGTTGCACGACTTCTCGCTTTTTTAGCTGATCCGCCGGCCGAATCTCCCTCGACTATGAAGATTTCACAGTTTTGTGGGTCTTTATCAGAACAATCGGCAAGCTTTCCTGGAAGTGACATTCCCTCTAAAGCTGTTTTTCTACGAGTAAGATCTCTAGCTTTTCTAGCTGCCTCTCTTGCTCGCTGCGCAAGCAGCGATTTTTCGCAGATATTTTTGGCAATAGTAGGATTTTGCTCTAAGAACCAAGTAAGCTGCTCTGAAACTATTGCATCAACTGCACCTCTTGCCTCTGAATTACCAAGCTTTTGCTTAGTTTGACCTTCAAACTGAGGCTCTTCTATTTTGATTGAAATAATTGCTGTGAGACCCTCGCGGATATCATCACCATCAAGCTGTGGATCACTATCCTTTAAAATCTTGGCATCTCTAGCATATTTATTAAATACCTTTGTGAGTGCACCCCTGAAACCTGTAAGATGAGTACCACCTTCTGGAGTGACAATGTTGTTTACATAACTGTAGGCTTGATCTTGGAAACCATCGTTGTGTTGCATAGCAACTTCAACGTAGATATTGTCCTTACTACCTTCGCAATATATAACCTCATCGTAAAGTGCTTCGCTGCTTCGATTGATATATTGAACAAACTCCTTAATACCACCTTCGTAGTGGAAGCTTTCTTCACGTGGCTCTTCCTCGCGATTATCCCTAAGTGTAATTCTAAGACCTTTGGTAAGGAAAGCAGTCTCTCGAAGTCTAACCTTTAATGTTTTAAAATCAAAAACTGTAGTTTCAAAAATTGTATCATCAGGAAGGAAAGTAACCTTTGTTCCAGTTTCTTCAGCTGAGCATGTACCAATCTCTTTAAGAGGATACATTGTTTTACCGCGCTCATAGCGCTGCTTGTAGATTTTGCCCTCACGTTTTATTTCAACTTCAACCCAGTTTGAAAGAGCATTTACAACTGAAGCTCCTACACCGTGAAGTCCACCAGATACCTTGTATCCACCACCGCCGAATTTTCCACCGGCATGTAGTACTGTAAATACAACCTCTACCGCTGGAATTCCAGCTTTACTGTTGATACCTGTAGGAATACCACGTCCATCATCTACGACTGTAACTGAATTATCTGGATTTATTGTTACTTGAATATGTTTACAAAAACCTGCTAAAGCTTCATCAACTGCATTATCAACAATTTCATATACCAAATGATGAAGTCCTCTTTCAGATGTTGAGCCAATATACATACCAGGACGCTTACGAACTGCTTCGAGTCCCTCTAGAATCTGTATTTGGTCAGCACCATATTCTTGATTTACTTCCTTACTCACCTGCGTTCCTCCGTTATTAAATCTATAGAACCATCTGTTACTTTATAAACTGTGTTTAGCTTAAATCTATTTTTTACAAATTCATCAATACCAGTACAGGTAATGATTGTCTGTGTATCTAACAAATTATCTAATAAATCACTTTGACGATTTTTATCAAGCTCTGATAAAACATCATCAAGTAAAAGAATAGGCTTGTCATTAATTGTATTTTCAACAAGTTTTATTTCTGAAAGCTTAAGTGAGAGAGCACAAGTTCGTTGTTGCCCCTGACTTCCAAACTTTCTAATATCAATTCCATCAACTGTAATTTTGATATCATCTCTATGAGGTCCAACCGAAGTCTGACAAAATCTCATATCTTTTTCTTTGTTTTTAACAAGCTCATCTAAAAAGAAAATATCCTCTATGTTTGGATCATAAGTAACCTCAATTTTTTCTTTGTTTGATGTAATCTTGCTGTGAATATCTTTAACAATAATGTTGATATCATTAATAAATTGTTGTCTTCTTGTTATTATCTTTTTGCCATAGTTAATAAGCTGTTCATCCCAAATTGGAAGTGTTTCTTTTAACTCTGGCTTACTAATCATCTCTTTTAGCAAAGCATTTCTTTGATTTAATGCTTTGTTGTAATTTGTTAAATCAGATAGATATATTTTGTCTATTTGACAAAGCTCTGCATCCATAAATTTTCTTCTCTCTGAAGGACCATTTTTTATAATGTTTAAATCCTCTGGAGAAAAAAATATTATGTTTACTAGTCCAAATAAATCTGCTGCTTTTTTAATTGGAACTCTATTAATAGCAATTCCTTTAGATTTATTTTTCTTAAGATGAATGTCTATTTGATACTCCCTATCATTTTTTAAAACGATAGTTTTGATATGACTTTCATTTTGATTAAATCTAATTATTTCTTTATCGCGGCTACCCTTATGTGATTTTGTAGTACCAGATATATAAGCAGCCTCTAAAATATTTGTTTTGCCTTGTGCATTGTCGCCAAAGAGAATAGTAGTATTATCATCAAAATCAATGTTTAATGATTCATAATTTCTAAAATTCTCAAGTTCAATGGATTTAATTATCATTAGTAA
>DBWZ01000007.1 GCA_002309345.1 Pseudobutyrivibrio sp. UBA1225 | reverse complement strand
TACTAAGTCTAGTTTGTGGAACTATTATTTAACTTAAATATGTCCGTCAGGGACATAACAACTCCTTCGAATTGTAAAATCGGCGAGCGCACACCCACTGATGGCGATATTTTAGCATTTAGAAAATCTGCAATCTTAGCTCAATTGTTCCCCAAGGCCTAGGGCGGGAGGTGGAAGCCCGAAGCTGCGGGGGCGAGGTCTGACTTTGTGGCGGCGGAGGCGGGGTGCCTTAGGCGTTTTGAATCTTTCCGGTGTAGAGCTGGTAGTATTTGCCGCCCTCTTGGATGAGTTCTTCGTGACTGCCTCGTTCGATGATTCGGCCTTGGTCAAGGACCATGATGCAATCGGAGTTGCGGATGGTCGAAAGGCGGTGGGCTATTACGAAGGTTGTGCGGCCGCTCATGAGCTTGTCCATTCCGTCCTGGACGATTTTTTCGGTGCGGGTGTCGATGGATGAGGTGGCCTCGTCAAGGATGAGCACCGGTGGATCTGCGATAGCCGCTCTTGCTATGGCGAGAAGCTGTCTTTGGCCCTGAGACAGGTTTCCTCCGTCACCCTTGATTACGGTGTCGTAGCCCTGTGGCAATCTGCGGATGAATCCATCTGCGTTAGCAAGCTTTGCTGCTGCAATAACCTCTTCTCCAGTGGCATCCAGTTTTCCATAGCGGATATTGTCTGCGATAGTACCTGTAAACAGGTGAGTATCCTGCAAAACAATTCCCAAAGAGCGACGTAAGTCAGCCTTCTTAATCTTGTTGATGTTGATTCCGTCGTAGCGGATTTTACCATCCGCGATGTCGTAGAATCGATTAATAAGGTTTGTGATTGTAGTCTTGCCGGCACCTGTGGCACCTACGAAGGCAATCTTTTGGCCAGGGGTTGCAAAGAGCTTGATGTTGTGTAGAACTGTCTTGTCTGGATTGTATGCAAAGTCTACATCATCAAATACGATATCACCCTGAAGCTTCTGATAAGTTGTTGTATCGTCGGCCTTGTGATAGTGTTTCCAAGCCCACATTCCTGTGTGCTCCTTGCACTCTACTATCTGGCCGTTTTCTTCCTTGGCGTTTACGAGCATAACATAGCCGTCGTCAACCTCTGGCTCTTGATCAATCAAGTCAAATACACGCTCGGCCCCTGCCATCGCAAGTACGATAGACTGGAACTGCTGTGAAATCTGCGAAATCGGCATGTTAAATGCACGGTTGAACTGTAGGAAAGCAGCAAGACCGCCTAGCGTAAGGCCTGAGAATCCGTTGATAACAAGAATTCCACCAACTACCGCACAGGCAACATAGCTTATGTTACCCATCTGCATATTTATAGGACCCATGCAGTTGGCAAGGCGATTTGCCTTGTAAGCATTTTCGAAAAGCTCTTCATTAAGCTGATTGAACTTTTCCATGACCTCTTCTTCGTGACAGAACACCTTGACAACCTTCTGTCCTTTCATGATTTCTTCGATGTTTCCATTGACTTCGCCAAGGGCTTTCTGCTGCTTACGGAAGAAGTTTCCAGAGCGTTTAGCCACCTGTGCAGTGGTGTACGAAATCAAAAATACCATGACAAGGGTAACTATCGTCAAAGGCCATGAAGTCATTATCATGTATATCAATACAGTAACTATGGTGATAGAGCTGTTTAATATCTGCGGAAAGCCTTGAGATATCATTTGCCTTAAGGTATCGATATCGTTGGTATAAACAGACATGATGTCACCGTGGGCATGTGTATCAAAATATCGGATTGGTAAATCCTCCATCTTTTCAAACATTTCATCTCTCAGATTTCTGAGCGTTCCCTGTGCAACAAAAATCATCAAATAATTGTACAAATACGATGCAAGGCTTCCAACTGCAAAGAAGGCTATCAGCTCTTTTATCGCCATAGCAAGAGGACTGAAATCTTTACTTCCAGTTTTAAGCATTGGCTCGATGTAATCATCTATCAAGCGCTGCATCATAGCCATTCCCTTGGCATTGCAGATTACTGCTGTAAATATACCTATAACTACAAAGATTAAGTGTACGCTATAGTTTTTACCAATGTATTTAATAAGGCGGCCAAGGACTCCTCGTCTTTTGGCCTTCTGCTCAGGTGTGAGAGGCTGTAACTGCCCTGGTTGAACTTTTCTAGCCATTGTCCTTACCTCCTTCCTCATCTACTTTATCGAAATCGCCGCTTCCAGCGCCCGTCTGCTGCTCGTAGATTTCACGATAAATCTGATTCCGAGCCATAAGCTCATCATGAGTTCCGAAATCATCTATCTTGCCATCGTCCATAACAACGATTCTGTCTGCGTCCATTACGGATGCAATTCGCTGGGCGATGATAAGCTTTGTTGTGTTTGGTATTTCTTCCCTAAATGCCTTTCTAATCTTGGCATCTGTTGCTGTGTCCACCGCAGATGTTGAATCATCTAGAATAAGAATCTTTGGTTTTTTCAGCAAGGCTCTTGCTATACAAAGTCTCTGGCGCTGACCACCCGAAACGTTGGTACCTCCCTGAGTAATTACTGTATCGTAGCCCTCTGGGAATCGCTCGATAAACTCACCAGCGCATGCTAATTGAGCTGCATGCTTAACCTCTTCATCAGTGGCATTCTTGTCTCCCCAACGAAGGTTTTCTGCGATTGTTCCCGAAAACAATACGTTGTTTTGAAGCACAACAGAGACCTCATTTCTGATAGTCTCAACATCGTAGTTTCTAACATCTTGTCCTGCAACAAGCACCTGTCCTTCATCTACATCGTAAAGTCTAGAAATCATTGATACTAACGTAGATTTAGCCGAACCTGTTCCACCTAAAACACCGATTGTCTCACCAGATTCAATCTTTAAATTGATATGGTCAAGAACAGGCCTCTCTGCCGTTTTGTTATATCCAAAAACAACATCCTTAAACTCGATTGAACCATCTAACACATCATATAGAGGCTTATCGCAGTTTTTGATTGTGCTCTCTTCTTCAAGCACCTCGTAGATACGTTTTACGCTTGCAATTGACATGGTAATCATAATGAAAATCATGGCAAAGAACATCAACGACATAAGGATATTCAAGCAATAACTAAACAAAGATAAAAGCTCACCTGTTGTAAGAGTGCCATCTAGAACAATAAATTTAGCACCAAACCAACTGATTAGAATGATGCAAGTGTAAACTACAGCATTTAAAAATGGCATAGTAAATGCAATCATCTTTTCTGCCGAGGTAGCTGCCTTATAAATTCCGCCGCTACCTTCAACGAACTTTTTCTTTTCGTAGTCCTCTCTAACATACGCCTTAACAACTCGCATACCTGTAACATTCTCCTGCACAGATGCATTCAAATCATCATACTTTCTAAAAAGTGTCTCGAACAAGCTCTTACTCTTGGCCATAACAAAAACCATCACCGCCAAAATAAGAAGCATCGCTATAAGGAAAATCGATGCAAGCCTTACGTTGATTTTAAAGGACAGCACCATAGCAACGATAACCGTAACAGGCGCTCTAAAGCCCATTCTCAAAATCATGATGAAGGCATTTTGCACATTAGTAACATCAGTTGTAAGACGTGTTACTAGACCTGCTGTTGAAAACTTATCAATATTTTCAAAGGAATATGTCTGAATGCGCTCGAACATTGCCTTTCTAAGGTTTTTAGCCCATCCAGCCGAGGCCTTGCTGCCAAGCACCGCACCCATGATTCCTCCAAACAAACCAATGACTGCGCAGATGAGCATCTTGCCGCCTGCAGAATATATGACAGACAATTTTCCTTCTTTTACTCCGTCATCTACTATGGTTGCAATCAATAATGGAATAATCATTTCCATTGCAACCTCAAGAATCATAAACAACGGTGTGAGCAATGCCGATAGCTTGTATTCTTTTATCTCTTTCAATAATCTCTTAACCAATTATTACTCCTCCTTGTTGGATAAATCTATGTACGATTTGTAATTCATAGCGTTTTGACGCATTTTTTCTAGAACCTCTACCACTAGCTCTATTTGCTCTTCGGATATGCCCTTTGTGATGTATTCATCAACGGCAATGATCTGATCTTCAGCCATGTTGGTGAACTTCTTTCCAACCTCGGTTAAAACAATCTGCTTTTTGCGACCATCTGAATTAACCGGAACTTTCCTGATAAATCCGCTCTTTTCTAGCTCTTGAATCATATCCGCAAGAGTTGACTTCGGCAGATGTAAGGTTTTTTCTAAATCCTTTTGAAATACAGCATCCTCTTGGCGATCTAGATATCCAAGCAACCATCCTATCTTCATATTGCACTGATGGCCTTCGTTATTTTCGATTACGCCTCGGCTAACAGCTTTTTTAATTTCACGGCTAGTGCCGTCAAACAAAAATCCAAGGTGTCGCATGCTGTCAAAATCCTTTTTTATCATGCTTATCCTTTCTTTATATTGTTGTAAAATCAATGTTTTTAGTGCAAAATGGTTCGAGCCCGAATAGTTCGGTACCGAACTATTTTTTATTATATAATCTTAATTGTGTCCAAGCAACAAAATTTCTATTAAAAAAGTATTAAAAATCACCGTGCAACTATTTTCCGTGGTATAGTAGACAAAGAAGCACCGGTATGTTAATCTCTTAAGTGGCTATGAATAATGACTTGAATTCGTATAATGGTGTTAGGGGGTACGGAGTAAAATAATTAAATATTTAAAGGAGTAGAAACATATGAGAGAAAGAAGCAAAGATCTTAGAGTAAGGAGAACGATCACAGGAATTAGAAAGTCTTTCTTTGAACTTGTTTTAGAGAAAAATTATAATGAAATTTCTATTACTGAATTAACAGATCGTGCGGGCATCAACCGCAAGACCTTTTATCTACACTATTCTTCATTGGATGATTTAGTTTCTGAGGTAGAGGAAGAAATCGTAGAAGAGATTCTTGAAGCTATTGGGGAATCAGCTGAGAATTTCGACTTGAAGGGTTGTATTACAAATTTCTATAAGTATTTGGAAACACGTAATGCTGTTCAGCAGAGATTGCTCTGTGATGACCACTATTCATTCTTCTATGAGTCAGTAACAGATGCTGTTTTAAAGAGCAAGCCATTTGTTAAGTTCTTTGAAGTTGCTGCTTATCCTACAATTGTTCGTTCTTACACAATTTGTATCACATTTATCTACAGAGATTGGTTGCGTTCAGGAAAGAAGATTCCTTTCGACGAGCTTGCTGCTCAGGCATGCCAGATTATCGAAAATGGATACAATGGTATTACTAAAAAGAAATAAAATAAGTTAAAAAATCTCCCATGGTTCATGGGAGATTTTTTATGTCTAAATTTAATTTTGCACCTAATTCCTTTATTCTAAAGAATAAGCTTCATGGCTCCGTAGATTCCAGCATCATTGCCAAGTGTTGCTAGAATAATCTTTGAGTTCTTACATCCATGAAAGGCAATTTGGTTGAATCTATATTCAACTTCGTCTATCAGATACTGTCCAGCCTTTGATACTCCTCCACCAATAACAAATGCCTCTGGATTTACCACGCAAGATATAACCTGAAGTCCCTGAGCCAAATACTCACAAGCTCTCTTTACAACTTCCTTCGCTACTACATCGCCCTTCTTTGCCTCGTCAAATACAGCCTTGGCATCTAGTGGCTCAATTGTTCTAAGAGTTGTCTCATCATCATTTTGCGCCAAGCGAATCTTTGCAAGCCTTGCAATTCCTGTTGCTGAGCAATACTGCTCAAGACAGCCGTGGTTGCCGCATCCACATGAATTCTCTTCATTATAGCTAACTCTGATGTGTCCGATTTCTCCTGCTGCTCCTGTGGAACCAGTAATAATCTCGTCGTTAATAATAACTCCTCCGCCTACTCCTGTTCCAAGAGTAACCATTACTGAACTACCATATTCTTTCGCTGCACCCATCCAAGCTTCGCCTAAAGCTGCTACGTTTGCATCATTTCCTGCCTTTACCTTGATTCCGCCAAGGCAATCTGAAAACTCTTTCTCTACATTGAAAACGCCCCAGCCAAGATTAACGCATCTATTAACAACGCCATCTCCTGACACAGGACCTGGAATACCGATACCAACACCAGAAACATCATCTGCTGTTATGCCCTTTTCTTCCATCTTAGTAAGTACTGTTGTAGCCAAGTTCTTTAGTATGTTGACACCTCCATTAGATGTGTCTGTTGGAACCTCCCACTTTTCAACTAACTCTCCTGATGTTGTGAAAAGTCCACACTTACATGTGGTTCCACCTAAATCAAGTCCAAAACCATAGTTTGCCATTACTCCCAAACCTCCGTATATATAATATTTTTTGATTTAGCTAGATAACTATTGTTGCTCAACTTGTTCTGTAGTTGTTGTAACCTGTACATCTGTTGCATTCTCCGGGATTGCTCCCTCAGGCACACGGTTTCCATCGAAAGTCTGTGTTATTACCTGATAATCTTCCCCAGGATTCTCCTCGTCGAAAATGCCCTGCTGTTCTTCCTCTTCAGCAGGTTCTTCCTGCTGCTCTTCTGTGCCGATAAACTCGATTGGCTTTTTAAACTCGGCTGGAAGTAAGCCCTCATGGATACCTACCATGTACTCCTGCCAAATTGCGGCTGGATAAGATGATCCCTTGAGACTAGGAAGCTTTTTAGGGGTGTCGTATCCAACCCACACACTAGTGGTGTAGTATTTGGTGTATCCAACAAACCAACCATCTCTATTTTTGTTGGTTGTTCCTGTCTTTCCAGCACAAGGCATCTCGCCCAAGTCAATGCTCTTTGCCGTTCCGTCAGTCACTACCGATTGTAGCATATCTGTCATCATTCTGGCAGCATTTTCTTTGTAAACTTCTTTTGGCTCTTGCTTCGCCTCGTACAATATATTTCCTGCAGAATCTGTAATCTTAAGAATGCAATCCGGCTCTCGCATATTGCCATCGTTGTATATTGTACAATAGCCCTTTGCCATCTCTAGTGGACTAACGCCGACGGTAAATCCGCCTAAGCAGGCCGCCATTCCATAGTCATCCTTTTCAATATGAGAGAACTCTAAGGCTTTGAGATATTGCATCCCCGCCTCAGGAGTCAACTGCTCATAAAGCTGCCATGCAACTGTGTTTTTGGACTGGGCCACCGCTTCTCTCAGCGTAATTTCTCCTGAATATGTTCCTGTGGAATTCTCTGGTCCATTAGGTTGTTTTACATCCATAACCTTTGAATCTGGTGTAAGCCCTCGCTCAAGCACTGGAGTGTAAACTAACAATGGTTTTATAGAGCTTCCCGGCTGTCTGTAGCTTTGGAATGCTCTGTTTAAAGTATAGCCTGTTACGTCTTGGCTTCTTCCGCCAACTATCGCCTTTGTCATGCCTGTCTCGTTATCCAAGCAGACTGCCGCTGATTGGAGGGTGTATATCCCTTCCTCATTTACGTCTGTAAACTCCGCTAGCTTTGTATCAATAGCTGACTGAAGCTGGTTTTGCATATTTATATCAATCGTTGTATATATTCTATAACCTGATGTAAATAGACTTCGATTCCAATTGTTGTACGCTTCCTCGTAGGCTTTCTCGTAGTTTGCTTTCGCCTCCTGAGTCCTAAAATCTGTCTTGAATTCGAATCCGTCTCGTTTCATCAGATTACGAGTCGCACAATAATATACGTAGGTTTCCACGTAGTTATTCTTTAAAGATGTGGAACGACTAAGGTTGATTTCCTCATTTACAGCACCGTTGTATGTACTTTCACTAATCTTTTCATCCTTAAGCATTGCCTTTAAGATACGATTTCGTCTAGCGATTGTATTGTCTGGATTTATCACTGGATCGTAAAAAGTCGGGCTGTTTGGAATCGCCAAAATATAGCATATCTCTGATAAATCAAGTTGATTCGCATCCTTGCTAAAATAGCCCTTTGCCGCCGCCTGTATACCATAATAGCCGTTGGCAAAATATACATTATTAAGATAGAACTCTAATATCTGCTCCTTGGAATACTTCTTTTCCATCTCAGAAGCTATGTAAATCTCTTCGACTTTTCTTTGCCATGTCTTTTCGTTTGACAAAAACATGGTTCGCGCAAGCTGCTGGGTAATGGTACTTCCGCCCTGCTTAACCTCTCCATCCTTTATCATGGCAAACGCAGCTCTCGCTATGGCTTTGTAGTCCACCCCCGAATGCTTGAAAAACTTTTTATCTTCTATTGAGACAATAGCATCCGTAAATTCCTGAGGAATATCCTTGTATGGCAGATAATAAACGTCCTTCTCCCCTTTCAAAACTGAAATCGTATTTCCGTTAGCATCGTACACTTCGCTAGTTTCTATCTGCCTAAAGGTGTTGGCATTAGAATGCTTTACTATACTGATTGCCTCGTTCTTTAGCTGGGAAACCTGACGGGCATAGCCGCCCAAATAGTAGTAGGAAAAGCCACCTACTACTATTAACAAAAGTACGATTTGAATTTTTATTAACCTCAGGATTTTCTTTTCCTTGGCCTTCTTCATAGATTATCTGCCTCTCATTTTTTTCGTCAATTAAAATCTATATGAGAATTATATATTATTTCATACCCTTATGTCATATCTTTGACATTTTTGCCCTTAAATTTTGCTTTATTTTTCCATTTCCTTGTAATTGTCCTTCTTTACAATTATCATTAATATGATGTGTTTAAAGGCATATTTTTGTTAATATAAATGCCTATATGTACCTTGCAGAACAGACTAATATATCTGCAAAATGTTTCTTATATTCACATCAATACTATAGTTTTTCGGGAGGTTTAAACGTGGAAAAAGAAAAAATTGGCGTTACCAAAAATGGCGAAGATATCATCGCTTACACTCTTATCAACAAAAATGGAATGCAAGCCAAAATCATGAACTATGGCTGCAATCTTTTAGAACTCTGGGTACCTGATTCAGAGGGTATCCTTTCAGATGTAGTTTTAGGATACGACAAAATCGAGGACTACTTCGTGAATGGCCCTGGCTTTGGCTGCTGCATCTGCCCTTACGGCAACCGCATCGGCGACAGCAAATTTACTCTCAACGGAGTTGAATACAAGCTTGATGCAAACGATGGCAAGAACAACCTTCACTCTGGATTCAATCCAATGCATCGTCGTATCTGGGATGTAGCATCAGCCGATGATAGCCACATCACCTTCACTTGCCACAAGGCAGACGGCGAGTGTGGTTTCCCAGGAGAAATGGACATCACCATCACATATACCTTATCTGATGACAACGCTCTAAAGCTTGAATATTCCGGCCTTTCAGATGTTGATACAGTATTCAACCCAACCAATCATTCTTACTTTAACTTGAATGGACACGACACAGGTTCGGTTATGAATCACATCGTATGGATAGACGCAGACAAGTTTACATACACAGATAGCGAGTCTATACCACATGGCGAACTTGCTGATGTTAAGGGAACTCCAATGGATTTCACTACTCCAAAGCCTCTTAGCAAGGATACAGAAGCAGATTACGATCAGCTCAACTGGGCAGGCGGTTTCGACCACAACTACTGCTTAAACAACCCATCTCTCACTAAACCAAGTTGTACACTTGAGGACCCTGAGAGCGGCAGAAAGATGGAAGTTTATACCGATTTACCTGGCGTACAGCTCTACGCAGGCAACTATCTCGATTCTTCACACATTGGCAAGGGCGGCTTTGCTTACGACAAGCGCTACGGTGTTTGCTTCGAGTCCCAGTTCTTCCCAAATGCCGTCAACGTACCAGCCTTCCAGCAGCCAATCGCGAAAGCCGGCGTCAAGGCTCACTCTACAACCATCTACAAGTTTGTTTAATTAGCGCATTACGCTTCTTGTTTATCACAGGGCGGCTCCAAACCGGGGTTCGCCCTTCTTTTTTCTCTCCTTCTCTTGCCGCGCCAACCACCGCCCGCCGGCTCACTCTTGTTGAATTCCGGCGAAGAATTATGATTATCTAATCCTCACATGTTCGCATTCCTGTTTAGACCAGTGTTTTCAATGTTTTACAATTCTCAGATGAATGTGTAGCATCGACGGACATTATATTATTTCAAGAATATAGTTACATAATCTAGCTTAGGAATAATTGCTCTTTCGTTGGAATGAGCATTAGTGAAAGAAAAAGAGATTTTTGATATATATAGTCATCAGCCGCCAGGACGGCGGCTGAAAATGCACGCTGAGGCAGGACGCCGAATGTGCATTGGTGACTATATATAAAAAA
>DBWZ01000030.1 GCA_002309345.1 Pseudobutyrivibrio sp. UBA1225 | reverse complement strand
AATGCGCTGCAATTGCTACTAAGCTAGTTTTGTGGAACTATTTCTTTTAAATATATTGAATGTCCGTTCAGGGACTTACTTTCCTGTCAGAATTGTAAATAGTTGAAAGAACACCCACAGATAAAGATGGAGGGATTAGTATTTTTAGAAAATCATAATCTTATACGAAGTAAAAGCCCCCTGGGGACCGGTGGTGTGCCGGGCAGGTGGGCTTAGTGTTTCAACATATACTTTACGATTTGAATGAGTAGCGTCTCTGAGGCGTCTTCTGTGGTGACGAAGGCTTCCTTGGAGTCGTAGGAGGTTTTGAAGAGACGAGTGGACGGAGGGACTTGGAGGCTGTGGGGTAGAGCTACGAAGGCGCCGTCGAGAGAGACTTTGCAGTCTTTGCGGGAGGCAGGTCTTCGATTTGATTTGTCCATGCTTTCTCCGATGGATTTTGGGATGATTATGTCTTCGTTGATTAGGTAGTAGTAGTTTTTGTAGTCGGGAAGGTATGTGTTTAGTTTTCCTTTGAATAGATTTAGCGTAACGTAAATGCGATTATCCTTTATCATGTACATACCGTATTCACGAATTTTGTTGATTGGACAAGGGAGTGCTACGGTTGTTTCTACGATAAAGCGAAGCTTTTCATTGTCTGTCTCCATGGAAATGAATGATAATTCACTGGATAGTAGATCCGAATAGGATAGTATATCCGCAATGTAAATCATACCTTTTATGTCTTCGTAGTTATGAAGAAGAATTAAATCCTTTGATTCTTGGTCGCCTACAAGAGAGTAATGCTGGTAGACGGGGATTAATTCACCTCCGTTGTATTTGTCATCACGATGTAGTCCTAAGAACTCTTCGATGGTTTTTTGCTTGTAGTTTGGGAGGTCTAAAAGGCATTTTGCCTTTGTAGTGGTGAGATACATGTCGGTGTGCTTCTTGGACTTGATGGATGTATTAAAGTGATATTTACGGCATCGTTCGACGATAAAAGATTCATCGAAGCGAGTTGAATTGAATCCAAGAAGACAGTCGTAGTCTGCAATTACCTTTTCAAATTCTGCTAGAAGCTCTAGCTCTTCAGATTCGTTGTGTGCAAGAAGCTGGGTGATTGCAATCGTATCACCTTGGCGAGAGGCGTAGCCAATCATATAGATAAAAGACTTTCTAGGTGAAAGTCCGGTACATTCAATATCAAAAAAAATCGTATTTTCGGTGAAATACTTATCTAAAGAATATGTAAGATTTTCAATTTCATAGTGATTAGTGATTATTTCCATTGTCTTTTTCCTTATAGGGTATTTTATGAAATATTTTTTGTATTTTTAATATATTATAAATTACTATTCATAGATGACTTCACCCCACACTCATAATTGAACTCTTTTTTGAGTTCTTTTCTAGTGCTTCGCACTTAAAATTATATAATTCAAGTACTTAAAAATATACAATAATTAATGATAATATTTATCTCTAGTTTTACACAAAATGATATAATCTGTATAGATAGTTTACTTTAAAAAGAAAGAGGGGTAAAGCTAATGGGTCTTAGGACTTTTAAAGGCGGCGTTCATCCTTATGATGGCAAAGAAATCTCCAAAGAAAAGCCTACTAAGGAATTGAAGCCTCAAGGCGAAATGGTATTCCCATTATCGCAACACATCGGTGCACCAGCGACAGCGTGTGTTTCAGTTGGTGATACTGTCCTTAGGGGTCAGAAGATAGCAGAGGCGGGAGGTTTTGTTTCTGCACCTATTTTTTCTTCTGTTTCCGGAACAGTAAAAGCAATTGAGCCTAGACGTGTTGCCACTGGCGATTTAGTCAATTCTATCATCATCGAAAGTGATGGCCAATTTATCGAAAAGGGTTTTGAAGGATGCGAGGATTACACGAATCTTTCAAACGACGATATCATCAAGAAAATCCAAGAAGCTGGAGTAGTTGGTATGGGGGGTGCCGGTTTCCCTACTCACGTCAAGCTATCTCCAAATAATCCTGAGAAAATCGAATTTATTATCGCTAACTGTGCAGAGTGTGAGCCTTATCTTACTTCAGATTATCGCTCTATGGTTGAAGAGCCAGAAAAGCTTATCACTGGTATGAAAATTATTTTACAGCTTTTCCCAAAGGCTAAAGGTCTTCTTGGCGTAGAAGATAACAAGGCTGATGTTATTGCATCGCTTCAACAGCTTACTGAGAAAGAGCCACGAATCACAGTTGTTCCACTGATGACAAAGTATCCACAGGGTGGTGAGCGTCAGCTTATTAGGGCATGCACAGGAAGAGAAATCAATTCAAAGATGCTTCCAGCTGATGCAGGCTGTATTGTTGACAACGTTGCAACAATTAACGCTATCTATACCGCAATTGTCGAAGGCAAACCAGTAATGGATAGAATCTTTACGGTCACAGGCGATGCCGTTATGGAACCTCGAAATTACCGTATTTGCATTGGTACTAGCTGCAAGGAAATTCTCGAGGCTGCAGGTGGATATGTTCGTGAACCTGAAAAGCTTATATCAGGTGGTCCAATGATGGGCTTCGCATTGATGGATGTTGATGTGCCTACTACCAAAACATCAGGCGCCCTTCTTTGCTTATCTCATGATGAGGTTGCAAGCTACGAATCAACTGCATGTATCAACTGCGGTCGATGCGTAGAAGCGTGTCCTGAAAAGCTAGTTCCATCTAGACTTTCAAAGTTCTCTGATTATGGCGACAAAGAACAATTTGAAACTTGGTATGGATTAGAATGTATTGAATGTGGTAGCTGTAGCTTTGCTTGCCCAGCAAGAAAGCCACTTGCACAATCAATAAAGACTATGAAAAAGATAGTTCTTGCAGATAAACGAAAAAAATAGAAAGGAAGCAGGATTGTGAGCGATTTATTAAAGGTTTCTTCATCACCACATGTGAGAGCGAAAGACGACACAACAAGAATCATGCTTTATGTTATTCTTGCACTTATGCCAACCACTATTTTTGGTGTATTCAATTTTGGACTAAGAGCATTGATTTTAGTTGCTGTATGTATCGTTACATGTGTTATTTCAGAATTCTTATTTGAAAAGGCGGTGGGCAAGAAAAGCACTGTGGGCGACCTTAGTGCTGTCGTTACAGGCTTGCTTTTAGCCCTCAACTTACCATTTACACTTCCATATTGGCAAGCTGTTCTTGGTAGTATATTTGCAATTGTTATAGTTAAAATGCTTTTCGGTGGCTTGGGACAGAATTTTATGAATCCAGCCTTGGGAGGAAGAGTATTTCTTGTTATTTCTTTTGCTGCAACTATGACTCATTTTGAGTTCGATGGTGTTGCCGAAGCAACTCCTTTAGCAGTTTTAAAAAGTGGAGAGGCTGTCAATACCTTAGATATGTTAATCGGTCGCACAGGCGGTACTATTGGTGAAACAAGCGCTATTTGTATCCTAATCGGAGCAATTATTCTTATATTGCTTGGTGTGATTGATTTAACTATCCCTGGTTTTTATATTTGCAGCTTTATTGCTTTCTTAGTTTTGTTTGGTGGTCACGGATGGGATTCAACATTTATCGTTGCTCATCTTTGTGGCGGTGG
The DNA here is from genome assembly GCA_002309345.1 of Pseudobutyrivibrio sp. UBA1225. Classification (GTDB taxonomy): domain Bacteria; phylum Bacillota; class Clostridia; order Lachnospirales; family Lachnospiraceae; genus Pseudobutyrivibrio. The sequence continues at coordinate 3,387 of DBWZ01000030.1, read as the reverse complement.
TCTTATGCTTGGTGCATTCTTTATGGCTACGGATTACGTCACATCACCAATCACACCGATGGGCAAGGTTTTATTTGGTATCTGCCTAGGTGTATTAACAGGTGTGTTTAGAATCTTTGGAAACAGTGCCGAGGGTGTTAGCTTTGCAATCATCTTTAGCAACCTTTTAGTTCCACTTATTGAAAAGGTTACTGTTCCACGTGCATTTGGTATCACAAGAACCAAAAAACCAAAGGAGGTGAAGGCTAATGAATAAATTAGTTAAAGATGCTTTGGTTTTAACTTGCATTACAGTTATTGCCGGTTTTGCACTTGGTCTTGTGTACGAGATTACAAAGGCTCCAATTGCAAAGGCAGAGGAGGCTGCATTACAAAATGCTTATCAAACAGTATTCGCAAATGCGGATTCCTTTAAGGATTTGGATGGCTTCAATTCTGAGGCTGCCACCGATTTAGCTGTCAAGGCTGGTTATTCAGATGACACCATCGACAACTGTGTACAAGCTCTTGACGCATCTGGTAATCTTTTAGGATACGTAATTACGGTTACTTCAAAAGCAGGCTACGGTGGAAACATTACCTTCTCCGTTGGTATTACAAACGAAGGCGTAATCAATGGTTATTCCATTACAAACATATCCGAAACAGCTGGTCTTGGTATGAAGGCTCGCGACACAGGTAAGGGAACATTTTCTGAGCAGTTCGTCAATAGACAGGCTGAGACATTTACAGTGACAAAGACTGGTGCGTCTAATTCTTCTGAAATTGATGCCATTTCAGCTGCGACAATTACTTCAAAAGCTATGACTAATGGTGTTAATGCAGGCGTTACCTACTTCAATTCTTTAGTAGGAGGTGCACAATGAAAAAGAATCTAGAACGTTTAGTTAATGGTCTTTGGAAAGAAAATCCTACCTTCGTTTTGATGCTTGGTATGTGTCCAACACTTGCTGTTACCACATCTGCAATCAATGGTATAGGAATGGGTCTTTCAACAACAGTTGTACTTGTTCTTTCCAATATGATGATTTCGGCTCTCAGAAATATCATTCCTGATAGAGTAAGAATGCCTGCTTTCATCGTTGTAGTTGCATCCTTCGTTACAATGGTACAGTTTTTGATGCAGGGCTTTGTCCCTTCGTTGTACAGCTCTCTTGGAATTTACATTCCGCTTATTGTTGTTAACTGTATCATTCTAGGACGTGCAGAGAGCTATGCATCCAAGAATCCTGTTATTCCATCTATGTTTGATGGTATAGGAATGGGACTTGGTTTTACAGTAGGTCTTACATTTATAGGTGTAGTTAGAGAAATCCTTGGAAATGGTTCCGCTTTCGATGTACCAATCAAGGCTCTCAACGACTATCACATCACGTTGTTTGGTTTGGCACCTGGTGCATTTATAGTGCTTGGTTTCTTGGTTGCCGTTATGAACGTAGTTCGTCGCAAGATGGAAGCTATTGGTAAGCCACTTCCAGCTGTCCAAGGCTGCTTGGCAGGAGATTGTGGTGGCTGTACACTTTCATCAGCTTGCACTGGCAAATCATTAGTTCATCCTAAGACAGAAGAAATTCCAGTGAATCCTAAGGATGTTGCCAAGCCTGTTCCAGACACCAACATAGATGTCAAACAAACAGCAAACACAAAAAATACTGAAGACGTTGAGAAATCTGGTTCAGATTCATCTTATGCAGATGACGATATTCAGGGAAAGGGGGACGATAAATAATGAGCTATTTTACAGGTTTAGTACTAATTTTAGTATCATCAGCTATTGTAAATAATGTTGTTCTTTCTCAGTTCCTTGGTTTATGTCCTTTCCTAGGTGTTTCAAAAAAGGTTGAGACAGCAGCTGGTATGGGTGGTGCCGTTATCTTCGTTATCACGATAGCATCATTTGTATCTAGTGTTATTTTCAAGTACATCCTTGCTCCTACTGGATTTGAGTATATGCAGACAATCGTATTTATACTTGTTATTGCTGCTTTAGTTCAGTTTGTAGAGATGTTCTTAAAGAAGGCTGTTCCTTCGTTATATCGTTCACTAGGTGTGTACCTTCCACTTATCACAACAAACTGTGCAGTGCTTGGTACAGCTATTAACAACGTAACTAACAACTACGATATTCTCGAAAGCGTAATAAACGGTTTTGGCGTTGCTGTTGGTTTCACAATCGCAATCGTTATCATGGCCGGAATTCGTGAGAAAATCGAATACAACGACATTCCTGAAACCTTCAAGGGCTCAGCTATAGTCCTAATCACTGCAGGACTTATGGCTATGGCATTCTTGGGATTCTCGGGTGTTATATAAGGAGGGCTGACAAATGAGTATAACAGGAATTTTACTGGCAGCTGTTATTGTTGGCGCAACTGGTTGTATAATTGGATTTTTCCTTTGTTTCTCAGCTGAGAAATTAAAAGTTGAAGTTGATCCTAGGGAGGAAGCAATTCTTGGTGTTCTTCCTGGAAACAACTGTGGTGGATGTGGATACGCTGGCTGCTCTGGACTTGCTGCAGCTATCGCAAAGGGCGAAGCCCCCGTTAATCAATGTCCTGTTGGTGGCGCTCCAATAGCAGCACAGATTTCAGAGATTATGGGTGTTGAAGCCGAGGCAGGAGTTCGCAAGGTTGCCTTTGTAATGTGCAACGGAACATGCGAAAACGCAAAGCAGCTCTATGAATATACAGGCGTAGAAGATTGTAAGGCTATGGCTTTCGTACCTAGTGGTGGACCTAAGGCTTGCTCTTACGGCTGCATGGGCTTTGGATCTTGCGTAAAGGCTTGTCCATTTGACGCCATTCACATCGTAGACGGCGTAGCCGTAGTAGACAAGGAAGCCTGCAAGGCCTGCGGTAAATGTATCGCAACCTGTCCAAACCACTTAATCGAACTCATACCATACGACTTTGGACATGCTGTCCGTTGCCACAACAATGACAAAGGTAAAGACGTAATGAGTGTCTGCAAAGTTGGCTGTATTGGATGTCACAAGTGCGAGAAAACCTGCGAATTCGACGCAATTCACGTCGACGGATTCTTCGCACACATCGACCAAGACAAGTGCACAAGCTGTGGCAAATGCGCCGAGGCTTGCCCACGTAAAATCATACTATAAAACCTACTCAGCTCCCCAACCCGGGGAGCTGTTTCGTTGTCCCAACCTCACACGTAAGGATAGTAGCCCCGCCCCGACTCCCGGCCTCAGCCCCAGGCAGCTGCTGCTGTTACAATTGAGCTAAAATTATATTTTTTCTTAGTTCGATAAGGGGCGCTTCTATCGGGTGTCCGTTCGTCGATTTTACAATTCGAAGGGAATGTATTGTCCCTGACGGACATAATTAGATTTTCAAAAATGGTTCCACAAACTAGACTTAGTACAATTGC
>DBWZ01000073.1:3587-3742 GCA_002309345.1 Pseudobutyrivibrio sp. UBA1225 | reverse complement strand
TTCCAGCCTATTCACACGCCAGAAGAGGGAGAGGAGTACTTCTTGAAACCAATGAATTGCCCTCATCACTGTATGATGTACAAAAACAGCCCTCGTTCATATAAAGATCTCCCTTTGCGTATTGCAGAGTTCGGTACTGTTTGCCGTTATGAGCA
>DBWZ01000073.1:1612-3465 GCA_002309345.1 Pseudobutyrivibrio sp. UBA1225 | reverse complement strand
ATCTCTATCGTGTTTAAATCGATGGACTTCCAGAACTTCGAGGCGCAGATTTCACTTCGTGACCCTAATGATCATGAAAAATATATTGGAACCGATGAGAATTGGGAACGCGCAGAACGTGCCATTGTAGAAGCATGTCAGGAAAAGGACTTACCGGCAAAGATTGAATATGGTGAGGCTGCTTTCTATGGACCTAAGCTTGACTTTATGGTTAAGGATGCTATTGGACGTCGTTGGCAGTTGGGTACCATTCAAGTGGATTACAACCTGCCTGAACGTTTTGAGTTGGAGTACACTGGCTCTGATAATCTCAAACACCGTCCTGTGATGATTCATCGTGCGCCATTTGGTTCTATGGAACGTTTCGTAGCTGTGCTGATTGAACATACTGCTGGTAAATTCCCATTGTGGCTTACTCCAGATCAAGTAGCCATTTTGCCAATCAGTGAGAAATTTAATGACTATGCTGCCGAAGTTCAGAAGTACTTGAAGCAATTCGATATTCGAGCTTTGGTGGATGACCGCAATGAGAAGATAGGTCGTAAGATTCGTGATAACGAATTGAAACGTATACCATACATGCTGATTGTAGGTGAAAAAGAGGCTGAAAATGGTGAAGTTTCAGTACGAAAACAGGGTACTGGCGATCAAGGGACGATGAAATTTGAAGATTTTGCTAAAAAAATTAGCGAAGAAGTTCAAAATATGATAAATAAGTGGTAACTTTGCGCCGCGTTTTTTAGAAATAGTTTTTTATTGAATGAAAGACGATAATAAAGATCAATATCGTGTAAATGGCCAAATCAGAGCTAAGGAAGTTCGTATCGTTGGTGATAACATCGAGTCGAAAGTTTATCCTATTGCCCAAGCTTTACGCATAGCTGAAGAGCATGAGGCCGATTTGGTGGAGATTTCACCTACAGCACAACCACCTGTGTGCCGTGTGATAGAGTATTCGAAATTTCTCTATCAGTTGAAGAAACGTCAGAAAGAGATGAAGGCAAAGCAGGTTAAGACAGAGGTGAAGGAAATCCGTTTCGGCCCTCAGACTGATGACCATGATTTCAATTTCAAGAAGAATCATGCAATCTCATTCTTGAAAGATGGCAATAAAGTTCGTGCTTATGTCTATTTCAAAGGACGTTCCATTTTATTCAAGGAGCAAGGTGAAGTGCTTTTACTGCGTTTTGCCAATGACCTTGAGGAATATGCAAAGGTGGAGATGATGCCTGTTTTGGAGAAGAAAAAAATGACTATTGTGCTGGCTCCAAAGAAGGAAATCATCAAGAAAAAGAATGCTGATGTCAAGAATGTACAGCCAAAGCCTCAGAAGCCAGTTGTAGTTCCCCCTTCAGCACCTGAAACAGAAAATGAGTAACGCCATCGGTATAGTGCGTTACCATATATATTAATTAAATAAATTAAAACAGTAAGATGCCAAAGATTAAGACTAACTCCGGTTCTAAAAAAAGATTCGTTCTTACCGGAACAGGTAAAATTAAGAGACAGCATGCTTATCATAGTCATATTCTGACTAAGAAGACTAAGAAGCAGAAGAGAAACTTGTGTTACTCAACTATCGTAGACCAGACAAATGTTCGTCAGGTTCGTGAACTTCTGGCTATCCGATAAGTCATGCAAAAGAAATCTAGTTACTAACCGAGTGTATTAGCTGTAAAGACCATAGATGTTAAACTGTGGCGCTAACCATTCAAAAAACAAAAAACTATGCCAAGATCAGTAAATCATGTTGCTTCTAGAGCAAAAAGAAAGAAAATTCTGAAGTTAACCAGAGGTTACTTTGGTGCAAGAAAAAACGTATGGACCGTTGCCAAGAATACTTGGGAAAAGGG
>DBWZ01000073.1:1363-1561 GCA_002309345.1 Pseudobutyrivibrio sp. UBA1225 | reverse complement strand
AACGCTGCTGCTCGTTTGGAAGGTATGTCTTATTCTAAGTTAATGGGAGCTTTGCATAAGGCTGGTATTGAAATCAACCGTAAGGTGTTGGCAGACTTAGCAGTTTACCATCCTGAGGCTTTCAAAGCGATTGTAGCTAAGGCAAAAGCAGCTTAACCAGCTGTAATAAAGAATATTGGGTTGTGAAGGCAAGCTCTC
>DBWZ01000073.1:0-1328 GCA_002309345.1 Pseudobutyrivibrio sp. UBA1225 | reverse complement strand
AAAAAATCACTCTTTTTATTTGCAAATTATTTATCAATGTCTTATATTTGTAAACAGATGGTGAGAATAACAAGCCGCATTGATGCGATCGGGAAACTCATCAATTTTAAAAGAAATACCGAGACAAGCTCCATATTCCAATGGCGGGCCACGCCCGAAAGGGTAACTTAGAGTCGGTGGATTACAAAGGGATTGGGCTCTCAAATCATGTCGTTCGGAGTTTCATCTTCATCTAATATTCAGTGCGGCTTCCTTATATAGCAGGTATCTTATGTTAAGATGCCTGCTTTTTTTGTTTTTCTTTCCTTCATTTAGTATATTTGCATTTCATTTAAAATTACCATGAAGATTAGATTTATGAGTTTGGCCAGTGGTAGTAGTGGCAACTGTTATTATATTGGGACTAACACATACGGCTTTCTTATCGATGCAGGTATAGGCATACGAACTATCAAGAAACGACTAAAAGATGTGGGTATTCCTATGGAAAATATTATAGCCGTGTTTGTTACCCATGATCATGCTGACCATATTAAGTCCGTTGGTGTACTTGGTGAGAATCTTTTTTTGCCGATTTATGCTACTTCACAAACTCATGTGGGCATTAATAAGAGCTATTGCATGACTCAGAAGTTAGGCATTAGCCCAAAAAAAATGGAGAAATACCAGCCCTTAAAAATCAGAGACTTTACCATAGAATCTTTTGAAGTGCCTCATGATGGCACTGACAATGTAGGCTATTGTATTGAGGTTGATGGTAAGACATTTTGTTTTATTACTGACTTGGGTGAGATTACTCCTATTGTTGAGAAATATATCCTTAAAGCGAATTATTTGGTCATAGAGTCTAACTATGATGCAGAGATGCTAAAAATGGGGCCTTATCCTTCTTATTTAAAGGAACGCATCGCAGGGCATACTGGCCATATGTGTAATGCTGATACAGCAGAGTTTCTCGCTACTCATTGGCAACCTCAAATGCATTACATCTGGCTTTGCCATCTCAGTAAGGATAATAATCACCCTGATTTAGCATATAAAACAGTTGAATTACGCTTGAAACAAGCTGGTATTATAGTGGGTAAGGATGTGGAACTATGTACATTAAAGCGTTCTACACCTACAGAATTATATACCTTTGAGTAATCTTTTTGGTAAAATGATGAAAAAAAACAAAGGAAAGTTTTGTAGATAACAAAAAAACTCATACCTTTGCATCCGCATTCAAGATTGATGCACCCTTAGCTCAGTTGGTAGAGCACCTGACTCTTAATCAGGGTGTCCAGGGTTAGAGTCCCTGATGGTGTACCAGACCGCACAGCGGTCAA
>DBWZ01000068.1 GCA_002309345.1 Pseudobutyrivibrio sp. UBA1225 | reverse complement strand
TTTCCGTGAACTGCATAGCTTCTTATAAGTGCAGCCCAATCGTCATTATCTGTAAATACAGCACCACCATCACCATAGCAACCAAGTGGTTTTGCTGGGAAAAAGCTGGTAGTAGAAATATCTCCGAAAGAACATGCCTTTTTTCCATTAATTTCACCGCCAAATCCCTGAGCTCCATCTTCCAAAAGATAAAGTCCATATTTCTCACAGATTGGTTTTATATTGTCATAGTCTGCTGGAAGTCCAAACAAATCGACAGCGACAACAACTTTCGGTTTATATTTCCCTTCTTTCTGAACTTTTATTATCGCTTCTTCAAGTTTCTTAGCATCAAGATTATAAGTGTGTTCATCAACATCTACAAAAATACATGTAGCACCAACACTTGCAGGACATTCACCACTTGAAAAGAAGGTAAAATCTGGCACAAAAACTGCGTCACCTTTTCCTATTCCCCACGCTCGTAAAGCAAGTGTAAGTGCATCTGTTCCATTAGCGCATGAAATACAATGCTTTACACCAACATACTCAGCAAGCTGCTTTTCAAGCTCTTTTACTTCTGGTCCAGAGATATAATGCGCTGAAGCACATACAGACTGAACTTTTACGTCTATCTGCTCTTTTAATATCTGATATTGTTTTTTTAAGTCCCTGAATTCCATTTTAGAAAGTTCCTTTCATATCCACGCTGGCAAAATCTGTAAGAGGAAGTTTCACTGGCTCCCCTGTCTTCATACTCTTGTAAATAGCAAGAATCATTTCCAATGCGTTACGACCTGCAACTGCATCTACATATGGTACTCGGTTATTCGTAATTGCATCGATCATATCTGCATAAAGACTTGTGTGTCCATTTCCGTAAACGTTACTCGTTTGTTCCTCAAGTCCTTTATTTGCCTTATCTGCTTCAGTTTCATCGTAAAAATCCCATACATCAAGGTTGTTTGTAGATTTACCGCCAATTTTAACAGTTCCCTTTTCACCGAACAAATAAAGGGTTTCTTCAAGATTCTGCGGATAAACGTTTGTAGTTCCTTCAATTGTGGCAACCGCACCATTCTTAAAAGTTACAACAGCCATACCAACATCTTCTGCTTCAAGGTAATGGTGTTGCTGCTGACGCGTTACGCCGTAAACGGTATCAACCTCATTTCCCATCATCCAACGAAGAAGATCTATTCCATGAATACACTGATTCATAAGGCATCCGCCGTCTTCTGCCCAAGTTCCACGCCAAGGTGCCTGAGTGTAATAATCTTTATTACGATTCCAACGAACATGAATTGAACCATGTGAAAGTTTACCAAAACGACCTGCTTCAAGTGCTTTTCTTGTCTTTTGAACGGCAATATTAAAGCGGTTCTGGTGACATGCACAAACTTTTACGTTTTTTTGCGCGCTACGCTTTATGATTTCTTCTGCATCTGCCATGCTCATAGCCATAGGTTTCTCGATGATTACATTGATTCCATGATCAATACAATAGAGAGCTATTTCTGCATGTATTCCAGAACTCGTCGCGATTGCAACAAGTTCAATTTCAGGATGCTCTGTAATCATCTGCTTATAATCAGCATAACGTGCAATTGTTTTGTCATCTTGAAGATTATGCTTTGCAAGCAGAGTTTCAATATTTTGCAGCTCAATGTCACAAGCCGCAACAAATTCAAGACCGTTGTTCAAAACAGCCTTCACATGATTCGTGGCAATTCGGCCACAACCGATTAATGCATATTTCATAAACACCTCTATTTGTTTTTTCCCAATACTGCAAAAACAGTTCTAAACATAGTCACTAAATCTCTTAAGCAACTAAAGTTTTTTATGCTCTCCAAATTCCATTTCATTTTCTCTGGAAGAACCTTATCTAAATATACACTATCTACATCATCTGCAGAATTCAATAACTTGTCTTCATCCTTGTATCTTATACTTGCTTCACTAGTAATTCCAGCAGGCATAAGCAATGTAGTGTTGTATTCGGGTCTATACCTCTCAACATATTTTACTGCTTCAGGACGTGTTCCGACAAAACTCATATTCCCCGATATTACATCAAATACCTGTGGGAGCTCATCCAAACGAAGATTACGTAATTTAGAACCGACTTTGGTAATCCTAGGATCAGCGTCAACTGTTACAGTTGTACCTATTTTATCAGCATTGTTAACCATCGTTCTGAATTTATGTATCCGAAAATGTTTTCCGTATGCTGTAACTCTTTCTTGGCGATAAAAAACAGATCCTCTACTGTCTATTTTTATACATAATGCTATTATAGACATCGGAATAGCTAAGATAATCAAAAGAATCAAGGCAAGCACAAAATCAAAAAGACGTTTAAGAAAAAGCTGACCTCGTTTTTTATTTAAGCTTTCCCAGTAAAGACGAACCTCTGAGATTCTCATAAAATCTGGGAGATCTTCCCATCGTCTTAGCATCCTTTAATTTCTCCAACTACCTCTTTTAACGAATAACATACATATTCTACATCCTCATCTGAAAGTAAAGTGTGAAGAGGAAGTGTTATCAAATTGTGATAGTAATCATATGCATTAGGATACGCCGAACAATCTTTACCATATGCAGTCATCATTGGAAGTGGCTTGTAGTGAACGTTTGTAGACACCCCTAGCTCTGCCATTTTTTCAATAATCAAATTCCGCTGTTCAACCTTTATTCCTGGTATACGAATAATATAAAGATGGTTAGAAGAATCCATATAATCCGTATGATGAACTAAGTGTGATATTCCGAGGCTATCACAAATTAAATCATATTTTTTGATGATTTCTAACCTTCTTGTAAGCAAATCCTTATATCTGTCGAGCTGCCGTAAGCCAATTCCAGCCATTATATCGGTCATATTGCACTTGTACCAAGGACCAATTATATCGTATTCCCACGCACCAACTTTAGATTTTGCTAAAGCATCTTTGTTTTGACCATGAAGAGATAACAACTGAAACATTCTATAGATTTCGGCATCATCTATCCCTTTCATTGGCAACCATGCAGAAGCGCCACCTTCTGCAGTTGTAAAGTTTTTGACAGCATGAAAAGAGAAAGAGGTAAAATCAGCTATTGCTCCACAATTCTTGCGCTCACCTTTGAATACCCGGCTTGCTCCTAAACTATGCGCACAATCGGCAACAACAGCTACACGTCCTAGTGATTTTTGAATACGACTACTTAAAACTTCTAATGGATTACTGTCTAATTCCTGAGGTTTGTATAATGATTTTTTTCGTTCAACAATCTCAAATATTCTGTCATAATCTGCAACAATACCGCCTAAATCTACCGTAACAATAGCTTTTGTTTTCTCCGTTAGCGCCGCTTCAAGTGCATCATAATCCATTTCTGCCATATGTGTAGTTTTGTCTCCATCCTTTTGGATATCAACAAATTTTACCGTTGCACCACAATGAACAGCGGCAGAAGCAGAAGCGGAATAAGTATATGCTGGAACAATAACCTCATCACCTTCTTTAACACCAAGGATACGAAGATTAAGTTCCTCTGCGGCGGTAGCAGAATTTAAACAGACAACTTTATTTGAATACCTTTCTACATTTTGCTCCGATTCACAATCTATATCAGTTCTACCCGTTTCTATATATGCAGCCAGTCTCCGTTCCAATAGTTTTGTTCGTGGACCAGTGGTTATCCAGCCAGATCTTAAAGCATTACATACTTCTGTTATTTCAAGTTCAGATATATCTGGTGGACTAAATTTTATTATGCGTTTTTCCATAATTATACCTTACCCATTTAAAGACAGCTTCGCCAATGGCATGGTTCGTGCTGCTGCCATTCGTAAGCTCGTAACTTTCGAGCTCTGGCTCGCACGCAATCTTTCCCCATAACCTACAACAAAAAACAATAATCACCTTGCGGTACATGTGCTTGAACCAAGCTCCATGCCAACAGCGGCTGTCTTTAAATCACACAATCTTATTAAATATTATATCACAGGTCAATGAACTTTTCGCCCCTTATCGAACCTGTTTAGCTTTATTTCACCTATTAACTTCTACTGAGTTGTTTCCGCATCATCAGGCATTTTAGCGACTTCCTCGTATGTCAGCCCGATAAC
>DBWZ01000038.1 GCA_002309345.1 Pseudobutyrivibrio sp. UBA1225 | reverse complement strand
AGTAGAAGTTAAAATAGCAATCTACCTCTGTATTTTTTATACTATAAGTATACCATTGGTGCCCCGAACAAACAATCGTTTTTTGTTTGCTTTTGCGTTCGATTGCCAGGGCAAAGAAATAGCCGCCCCTACCTAGCAAGTTAGAACGGCAAATCTGACATATATTCAACCGAGGAAGACTATTCCGCAGTCTCCTGCTCTTCTTCCACGTTATCTTTCTGATTTTTTTTATTATTTATGCATTTCTCGTAAGCCATGATGAAATATGAAGACACAGCGACATATCCTATTACACTAACAAACGAATATCCTTTGCCCAAAATAATTAATGCCGAACCTACAATTAATAATAAAATATCAGCACCTATCCAATCCTTAAAATTTTTCATAATACTTAATACCTCCATTTGATTTTTTGTGTTTCGTAACTTAACTGTTGAACTCATATTACTTGATTATGAGTTTTTTACCATCAAAAAGTTTTGACATTCCCACAAAATCGCGATGTAAAAAAGTTTTGACATCCCCATTTCACTGCATTTCACGAGGAAATCTCCACTATCTGCCCCTCAGCCAAATAATGCAGACGACTCATAAATTGTTTGATATATTCATACTGCTCCACCCCCGTACAGTGGCAAGTGTAGTAATCAACATCATATCTATCCAGCGTCTTAGCAAAATCCGCCAGTCGTTCATCCAAAGGTTGCTTCATAAAATGAAATCCACCAATCAACACATCCGGCTTAAACCAATCAACGATATTTATAACACCTTGATGGGAGCAGCCGCTGATTAGCACAGATTTTCCACCTTCATTTATCATCAAATAATGCTCGTGATTAAATGTCTCTGGCACAAATGTCTCACCAACTTTTACGCATAATCCGCCATTTCCCATATCAACAATCTTCTTGCGACCTTCCGACGCATATATTGTCAATTCGTCATCTATCTTGGTGATACCATCCGTAAATACGATTCTCTCTTGCAGCGCAGCATCATCAATCCAATCCCGGTTTAGGCCGATATATCTATCACTGCCATGATAATGCAAACCAAAAGCATTCTTGTTCATGTAGATAGGCGCCTTGGAATTCACTTCTGAAAACTTCTTCAGCCCGCCACCATGATCGTAGTGCCCATGGGACAGCACAAAAACATCTACGGCCGACAAATCCACTCCCGCTTTTGCTGCATTTTCCATAAACAGTTCGCTCTTTCCACTGTCAAACAAAATCTTGTGCCCTACAGTTTCTATGTACAAACACAATCCATGCTCAGTCGGCCAATCTGTATTTGTAGTATTTTCCACTAGAGATATAATCTTCATTTCAACCTCACATACAAAAAGTTATTACTGTTAATACAATACTACATCTAGACCGCGCAAGTCCAATTCTTGTTGCCGAACAGGGGTTTTCTGGCAGGAATCTGGCTCCGGCGCAAGGCCGAGATTCGTGCGAAGTATTACTTTTGCCCAATATGTATGGTCAGTAATACTTGCTGTGTGTAAAAACAGCAAAAATTGGCTATCTGCACAAGGGAAAAGTACTAGTTTCTTGGTTTTTAGAGGAAACTAATACTTATATTTCACATTTGAAAGAGAATATGTCCAGATAAGTATTAGTCTAACGTAATTTAAGCAAAAGTAATACTTTTCTTTCTTGGGAAGAGACTCCCCATGAAATCTTCCTAGCATATAAGTGTTAGTTTAATGTAATATGAGCAAAAGTAATACTTTTCTTTCTTGGAAAGAGACTCCCCATGAAATCTTCCTAGCATATAAGTATTAGTTTAATGTAATATGAGCAAAAGTAATAGGTTTTTGATTTTCCTCAGAAAATCAAGATAAACTACATTAATTACTAATTACCCTTCCCCGCAAAATCTAGTATAATCATAGCGACAAGAAAATTAAAAAAGTTTTGCTTCATAGAGGATTACAAAGTAATTTTCTATGAAATAATAAAGATTTTGCTTTGCAAACTCTAGCAGTGCGAGATAACAATTGCTGTAAGCAATTAGTTTTATTTCTAGCTTTTCTTGTAAGTAAAAAAAGTACAAATCCTAATTAAGAAAGACATACCATGCTATACAGAACACAAAAAGACTTTGAAAAATTCAAATGCATAGCCGATAAGTGTCCAAAAAGCTGCTGCGTAGGCTGGCAGATAGTGATTGATGATGACAGCCTCCACAAATATCAACAAACCACAAGTGATTTTGGAAGCCGATTGCAGTCATCCATCGACTACAGTCAAAGCTGCTTCAAGCAAAACCATCATCGCTGCAGCATGCTAAATGACAACGGACTTTGCGACCTGCAATCCGCCCTAGGCGAGGACTACCTGTGCGACACCTGCCGCCTCTACCCTAGGCACACCGAGGAATTCTTGGACATCCGCGAACGCGCACTCTCGCTGTCTTGCCCTGAAGCAGTCCGCATGCTTCTAGAGCCACACTACGATTTTGCTGTCAGCGAATCGCTTGATGACACTAGCGACGACGAGGATGAGTTCGAAGATTTCGATTTCATATTGTTTGATAAGCTTGAGTTTGCTCGCGACAAAATGCTTGAAATCACCGCAGATAAATCCATAGATTTCCAAGCTAGGATGGACCTTATCATTATCATGGCTTACAATCTCCAACTCCTTTTCGACGAAGGAGAAATCTTCGAGATGGATTCTGTTGTTGAGAAAGTGCTAAATCTTCTTGATGAAAAGCAAAAAACTAATCCTAATAATTTTTTCAGCACACAATCTATAGATGGAATCAAAGCTTCTACTGATAATAGCATTTCTACTCACGAAACTAATATTTCTTTAGAAAATAATTTGTCTTCTGATGAATGTAACAACTACACATATAGTAACAACTTTCCTATAGAGAAATTTCGCTCTCTCGCTTACCTGCGGGATAGTCTTGAAGTTCTTATCGATATGGAGGTCACAGAAGAAGCTTGGCGAGATGCCGTCGTTGCCTGCCAAAATTTTTGGAAGGATAAAACCGAATCCTCAGATGAGTGGCAAGCTGCCATGCATCCCGCTGCTGATTTAGAGTTTGCCTTTGAAAAAGTTCTAAAGTCAATGCTCTTCACCTACTTTTGCGGAGCAGTGTACGATGGACAAATCTTTGCACGCGCCATGATTGCAGTCCAAAGCGTCAGATGGCTTATTATGCTAAACCACCTTGCAAAAGAAGACGCCTTACCATCAACAATTTATCTTTATTCAAGAGAAGTAGAGCATTCAGATATCAATGTAAACTCACTTATAAGCTTTTTTGAAGCTGAACTCTAAGTAGATAAATTTAAGCAAAACTCTTTTCCCACTAGGACTGCAGTCGCCTATAACAATAAAGAGTTTTCAGAGCAACCTACTTACAATAAAGAATATATAAGCTCTCTACTACTAGATAAAATTATGCAAAAACTATATATATAAATTTTTTTCAAAGCAATCTAATATAAATAAACTTGGAGGTGATTCCTATTAATACCAACAATCCTGTAGATGAAATAAGAACTAAATATATCAAAAATCCACCTGAAGGAATGACTGCATCAGATATCAAGGCTATGAGCGATGATGATTTATTAGATATGCACTATTTCCTTGAGGATGATGATTTTGATCCAGAAGATGAAGTAGGTGCAGAAGGTTTTTATATCTTCTAGACAATACTTCTTGTTTTTATGCCCGCCTCCGCGCGGGCTTTTTAGTTCAAGATTTCTCCGGAGGAAAAATTTCCTATAAGGTAAAAAGAAAACCTAGCCTCAACATATATGTTGAAACTAGGTTTTTAATCATCTAAACTGATTCTTCTCAGGATTGTAGTGATAGTCGATTGACGCAAGCTTTGCGATAATCTCATCACCATCCACCTCGTTGTCCTCCACAAGGGCGTCGAAGCTCTTGTAGTAATCTCGCAATGCAGTGTTCACAACTGATAACAGCATCACAGGATCCTTTGGAAAATTCATATTACTTATCTCCTGTAAATCCTATTTTTTGTAATCCTCAAAAGGATTCTGTAATTCGTTGCTCTCGATAAGTCCTCTAAAATCTTCTAACACAGTTTCGTTTGGAACTAGTGCTATAGTCTTTGGCTTAGAAATATCCTCCAGGTGACCCTCGATCTTGGCAATCTTTCGGATAATAAATCTAACTAAGAAGAAAGATCCAACAGAAAGTACTGCTGCAACCCCAATAAAAGGAAGCAATTCAGCAGCATTTCCAGTCATATCCTGAGCAGCTTCGAGATTTTCATCGCTAGCCATGTTGGTGACTGATGAGAACAGCATCCATACATTGAATCCATTGAATAGCATGTGTATAAGCATAGATGGGTAAATGCTACCGGAACCGATGCAAACGTATGCTGCGATGATTCCAATAACCCAGGCATAACAAAACTGATTTAGGTTCATATGCAAAACGCCAAACAAGAAGCCAGTCAAAATAGCTGTTGCTGCCATCGGTATAATCTTTCTAAAGCGATTTGCGAAGAAGCCTCGCATTACAAGCTCTTCGGCAAAAGGAGCAAGTACAGCCACAGATAATGCGATTGACACTACAGGAACACCTTTCATGCCCCCGACTGCCTGCACTACTGTATTAGGAACAAACAACTGAGACACAAAATTTGCAAGCATAATCATTGGATATGCAGCTACCACCAACAATACTGTAAGTAGCAAGGTGACGGCTCTAACTTTCTTGAATCCAAATGACGCTAGAAACTTGTCCCCTTTAACTACTGTATATAGCAAAACAGGTACCATCATCAACGCATACATAATCAATGAGCGCACCAATATATTTGAAAACAGTTGAGCCACAACCGGTATGTGACTAACTGCAAACATGTATGCAAAAATGATCATCATTTCGATAGCAAAAACTCCAAGGAGTATAAAAAATTCTGTTTTCTCTTCTTTTGTATGCATAAAACCTCCTTTACATTACCAATTTTTCTCGTATCCTTCGGAAATGAACCTATAGTCATCACCGTTGCCATCTAGTGTTAAAAACAATTCTACTATAGCACAATTGTTAAAATCAACATCCCAATACGCAGAACGCGGATTCTTTTTAACATATTCAAAAATCCCATGACTAATGGCTCCATGACTTACAAGAAGGATGATATCCTCATCCGAGAATTCTCCTTCGTATATACGTTTTCGAAGAGACTCGATAACCTTGCCTGCTCTGCCTACCACCTCATCATAGCATTCTCCGCCTTCAGGAGGCTGATAGGTTTCAGGATAATCGAAGCATTCGTCTAGAAACGAAGGATTGGTCTCTTCCATGTTTTCTTTCTCATAGATGCCAAATGCCATCTCGATAAGGTTCGAATCGATTTCGATTTCCTTTGGAGCATTCTCTTGTAACAGCTCCACCCCCTCTGGCACTCCAAGCTCGATGCCGGCTGCTAGACAACCGGTCTCGATAGCTCTTCCAAGAGGGCTCGTAATAATTTTGGTGGGAATCAATCCCTTTTCTAATAGAAACTGATGTGTTTCACTAGCTTGAACTCTGCCCCTTTCATTGAGGGGAATCTCAGAGCTTCCCTGCAGCCTCTTTTGAACGTTTAGGTCTGTCTGACCATGCCTCATTAATAAAACTCTCATAAAAATCTAATTCCTTGATTATGATAAAAACCGAGGCCAAGAGACTCAGCTTTTTCATTACTTTAGTATCGCATTTGCGATATCATGTCTCATATATTTATTCTCAAAGTCAATCCACTCTGTTGCCTCGTAAGCCTTTGCTCTCGCCTCAACCAAGTCCTTGCCAAGTGCTGTGATACCAAGTACACGTCCACCATTTGTGACAATCTGACCCTTGTCGTTGAAAGCAGTTCCTGCGTGGAAACAGAAGTAATCCTTGTTGTTGAACTTGTCGAATCCTGTGATAGGGAATCCCTTTTCGTATGAAACAGGATAGCCGTCTGATGCAAGGACAACACAAACAGCCGCCTCATCAGAGAACTTCAAATCGACCTTGTCTAAGGTACCATCGATACATGCTTCCATCACGTCGATGATGTCATTCTGAAGACGTGGTAAAACAACCTGAGCCTCAGGGTCACCGAATCTTGCGTTGTACTCAAGAACCTTTGGCCCTTCCTCAGTGAGCATAAGACCAAAGAAGATAACACCCTTGAAGTCTCTGCCCTCTGCCTTCATGGCATCAACAGTTGCCTGGAAGATGTTCTTCTGACAGAACTCTTCAATCTCCTTTGTGAAGAATGGAGAAGGTGAGAAGTTGCCCATACCACCCGTGTTGAGACCTGTGTCTCCGTCTCCTGCACGCTTGTGATCCTGTGCAGATGACATAATCTTTACAGTGTTTCCATCTACAAATGAAAGAACTGAAACCTCGCGGCCAGTCATGAATTCCTCGATAACCATTGTGTTACCAGCATCACCGAACTTCTTGTCCTGCATGATTTCTGCAACACCTGCAACTGCCTGCTCGTGATCCTCGCAGATAAGAACACCCTTGCCAAGAGCAAGACCGTCTGCCTTTAAAACGATTGGATATTTTGCGGTCTCAAGATACTTGAGGGCAGCCTCTGGATCAGTAAAGTTTTCATATCCAGCTGTTGGGATATTGTACTTCTTCATCAAATCCTTTGAAAATGCCTTTGAACCTTCGATGATTGCGGCATTCTTTCTAGGGCCGAAGCAACGAAGACCTGCTTCCTCAAACTTATCAACCACGCCGCCAACAAGTGGATCGTCCATACCTATTATTGTAAGGTCGATTGCCTTTTCCTTTGCAAATGCAACAAGCTTGTCGAACTCCATAGCCTTGATGTCTACGCATTCTGCAAGCTCTGCGATGCCTGCGTTACCTGGCGCGCAGTAAATCTTATCTACCTTTGGGCTACGGGATACAGCAAGAGCAATCGCATGCTCACGGCCGCCGCTACCAACTATCAATACCTTCATAATCTATCCTCCTTATAGTCCGCCTAGTTGAATATATTACAAGTATTATCATTCACCACGCTTGCGCTCTCATTCGCTCATTACCCTACATAAGATGCTGCTAAAGCACCATCTAAGTAGGGATGGCTCATCAAGGGTTCATTGATAACACTTGTAATATATTCACCTAGGCTAATCTAAATGTATCAACCTATTATTCAGTTATTACCACCTTGCCATCGGCGACCGTGACA
The DNA here is from genome assembly GCA_002309345.1 of Pseudobutyrivibrio sp. UBA1225. Classification (GTDB taxonomy): domain Bacteria; phylum Bacillota; class Clostridia; order Lachnospirales; family Lachnospiraceae; genus Pseudobutyrivibrio. Next base: position 25,850 of record DBWZ01000038.1, on the reverse strand, counting down.
CGGCCTTGGGCTATTAAGTCGATGGCGCGGGGCATGATGACCCACTCGGCTTCTTCCATGACTCTGCGCTGAAGAACCTCTGGCGTGTCGTCTTGCTGAACTTCCACAGCCTTTTGCAGGATGATTGGACCTGTGTCGGTGCCTTCATCTACGAAGTGGCAGGTTGCGCCTGTCACCTTTACGCCGCGCTCGAGCACTCCCTCGTGAACCTTGAGCCCGTAGTAGCCTGTACCACAAAAGCTTGGAATGAGAGATGGATGTATGTTTATGATTCTGTTTCTGTACTGTCGAATCATCTCCTCAGGAATTACAACCAAGAATCCCGCCAAGACAACCAAATCCACGTTGTAGGAATTGAGCTTGTCCAAGAAAGCCTTGTTGAACTCTTCTCTTGAAGCGTAATCCTTTGGGCTGATGCTAACGCCTTCGATGCCGGCCTTGGCAGCACGCTCTAGGGCATAGGCATTCTTGTTGTTTGAAATTACAACTGCAATCTCTGTGTTGTGGATTTCGCCTGATTCAATCTTGTCAATTATCGCCTGAAGGTTTGTGCCACCTCCAGATACACATATAGCAATTTTCATGATTTGTTCCTATCTAGTTTTTCCCTCATCAGTCAGCTTCGCAAAATGTAAGCAAAGCTTACTAGGGCACAAATGTTGATAAATTTCCCCTCATCAGTCAGCTTCGCTGACAGCTTCCCCCTCTGGGGAAGCCAATGTCTAAATCAAATCTACGCCCTTGTCGCCGTCCACAATCTTACCTACTACGTAAGGTGTGTCGCCTGCTGAACGCATAGCTTCCATAGTCTTGTCTACATCAGCTGGGTCTACGGCAACAATCATACCAAGTCCCATGTTGTAGGTGTTGTACATCATCTGCTCTGACACATTTCCCTTAGCAGCCATGAGCTTGAAGATAGCTGGAATCTCGTATGAGTTTTTCTCAACGATTGCGCGCTTTCCTTCTGGAAGCATACGTGGAATATTCTCGTAGAAACCGCCACCTGTGATGTGTGAGCAAGCCTTAACCTTGACACCTGCATCCTTGACAGCCTTGAGAGCCTTAACGTAAATACGTGTTGGAGCGATAAGTGCCTCACCGAGAGTTGTGCCAAGCTCATCATAATATGTATCAAGACTTTCCTTTGTCATTTCGAAAATCTTGCGAACAAGAGAGAAACCATTTGAGTGAACACCTGTTGAAGCCATACCGATAAGAACGTCGCCGTCCTTAAGGTTCTCGCCTGTGATGATATCCTTTTTGTCTACGATACCGACTGCAAAGCCTGCAAGATCGTATTCTTCCTCTGGCATAAGACCTGGGTGCTCTGCTGTCTCGCCACCTACAAGTGCGCAGCCTGACTGCTTACAGCCCTCTGCTACACCGCTTACGATTGTAGCAATCTTTTCTGGGATGTTCTTGCCGCAAGCAATGTAATCCAAGAAGAAAAGTGGCTCGCCACCTGCACATGCAACGTCGTTAACGCACATTGCAACTGCATCAATACCGATTGTGTCGTGCTTGTCCATAAGGAAAGCTAGCTTAACCTTTGTGCCGCAGCCGTCTGTTCCTGAAAGAAGAACTGGCTCATCCATGTTTTTGATTGCGCTTAAATCAAATGCGCCTGAGAATCCGCCTAGACCACCGAGGACCTCTGGTCTCATAGTGCCCTTAACAAATTTCTTCATGAGCTCTACTGACTCATATCCTGCCTCAATATCTACTCCTGAACTCTTGTAATCCATGTTTCTCTCCTTTTATCTAAAACTATTATATGCCAGCAAAGAGTCGATGCTTCTTGCTGGCTATTTATATTTATCCTATAGGAAGGCTTTGTAGCCCTCGCTTTGAAGTTTTGAATCCTTTGCTTCCACTTGCTCCTTTTGGTTTACGATGAAATCATGCATCTTGTCTGCAAGTGCAGCATCTGACATAGCAAGCATTTTAACGGCAAGAATACCTGCGTTGGCACCACCGTTGATAGCTACGGTTGCTACAGGAACACCCGTTGGCATCTGAACAATTGAGTAGAGTGAATCTACTCCGCCAAGATCGCTGGTCTTCATAGGAATACCGATAACTGGTCCCTCAAAAACAGCCGCGCACATTCCTGGGAGATGTGCTGCCTTGCCTGCGCCTGCGATTATAACCTGAACACCTCTATCCTTAGCAGTCTTTGCGTAGTCTACAAAGATGTCTGGCTCACGATGTGCAGAAATGATTCGGATTTCATAATCCACACCGAATTTCTCTAACATTTCAACAGCCTTAGACATTACAGGCATGTCGCTGTCGCTTCCCATTACAATACTTACTTTTGCCATTACAAATCCTCCTAATTTATATCTCGCTAGTTACGTCTACAAGCATTCGCTTACTACGCTCAACAACATGTTTCGCTTTAGTAAGCAAATAGCTTGTCGACTACTAGCTACTTCCACTCTAAATAATTGCTTATAGAGTACTAGCTATTTCTACTTCAAATCCAATAATTAGATGTTTTGGTCAAGAACAAGATTGAGTTCTTCTGTACCCGGGACTACGAAGCGACCATGCCTGATGACGGGAATTTCGTCGCCATCTGCAGTGATAACTATGATATCACCTAGCTCGTAGTAAGGTATAGTAACATCTGTGTGACAATTGAAATATGCTTTTGACATATCGCTTTTACGAAGAATAGAGCATGAATTGTCACGAGCTATGCACTCCTTGCCATCTGGATTGTACATAGGTACATCCTCGGCATGAGAATAGCAGGTGTCACCCACTGCAAAGTGTGGGCCAGTCTTTTCTGCAATGAGGATTGGAAGCTTGTCGGCGATGCCGTACTTCTGTCCCATCACAAAAGCTCTGGTGTTGGTTCCAATCGCAAACTCGCCAATTGGGAGAGTCTCATGCTTGAACAATACGTTGTCGAAAATGTATTTCTTGTTTTCCTCTTCGGAATCGAAATTGCTACATGTATAATCAACAACCTTGCCGTCTTCAAACTTCATCTCAAGATTACGATAACCAAGCTCGCCAAGGTAAACCTGTGTCACGTGAAGCACACCGTTGGTGCCCTCTAGCACTGGGCTTGTAAACACTTCCCCGACAGGGATGTTGACATCAGCAACGCAGTTTTCAAAGTTGGTCTGATGTGCCAGATCATCGAGATGATGAAGTTGAACAGTGATATCGGTGTGGTTGTCGCCACGACCTGTCACGTGAACCTTTTCGCCTTTATCAAGCACGTCAATGATGTGCTGCTGGATGCTCTTATATAATTCGTAATCCATGTTGTTGATTGCGACTGTCTCGTTGAAGATTTCCTCAAACTTGTCGCCAATCTCTGGAATCGGATATGCGATAATTGTAAAGCTGCGCTCTTCGCCCTTGATGTACTGATTTGTAATCTGGCTCGCCTCACTCATGTAGTAGACGTTGAGCTCATCTTGCTTTTCAGTATATTTTGCATTGGCCTCTTTGTTTTTTGGCTCGAAAGGAATCTCCCCAAAGGTCATAATCACTGCAGGACCGCCGTGAACCGAAGCCTCTTCCTTGTGCTTTTCGTAGGTGTTTTTGGTTACCTCGAGGATTCTATCTGCTAGTCCCTTGTCCCAAACATAAGCCTTGTCATACTTGTGGTCGTAGACGCACTGCTTGTTTGGAACTGTAGAATATAAATCTCTAGATGTCGTACCACCAAAACGTGTTGTAGCAGCAAGACCAGCATCGTGAAACAGACGAATCGCCTCGCGGGTCATAAGCTCAAAGCCAACTGGCGCTTCCACGCACACTGTTTCCTTCTTGGAAATATCTTTGCCTGTAGTTTCAAAGCCCTTGATGTAGCCCTCAACATAAGTGCGCGCCATAGCAACCACTTCTTCGTGAGGAAGACTGCGCAGATGTGCTGCGATTTTCAGCTCGTTTTCTCCAACATACATGCCATATCTGTAGAGATACTTGTCGTTGAATAAATCGGACTTCATGATAATGTTTGTATAGAAATTGTAATCTGGCTCTATCATAGAGATGATTCGCTCAGACACGAATAAATTACAATAGTCGTGTTCGAAGGAATAAAGTGCATCGATAATGCACTTACGACGGAACTTGTCATCAGATTCAAGCTGGCACTCGCCGTAAATCTGAACAAAAAGCTCGCAGTAGATAGTGAAAATATCTGTGCGACCTGCAAAGGCTGCCCTAGTAATATCTGTCAGCTTGTAGAACAGCGCTGACAATGGGCCACCCACTTGATTTCCAAGCTCTGCCACTGCATAAGTAGGGCAAAGGAAGCTCTGCTCATAACGAGAATTGTCGAAGATAGCAAAAATCGCATCTGCGTCCTGCCGACATTCCTCTAGTGAACGAGCATCAAGCTGGCCGTTTATCGCCTTGCGCATAACAGGCAGCACCGACATGATGTAATCTGAAACTTGATTAAAGAATTTTTGGAGCTTCTCTGGAAGCTCTTTGTCGTCTTGGATTGTAGAAATACGCTCGGTAACTAAATCGAAGCGCTCGAGCATATCATCTGTTTGCTTATAAAATGTATTACTCATAATTCTTCCTTATTTAATCATTCCTATAATGATAGTGACTGTCCAAACTATCATGGAAACAGAACTGATGCCCATGCAGATAATGCGATACTTTATCTCGGTCTGCTTCTTCATCTGCCTGATGTTGTAAACGAAGGCACAGATAGCCACGATATAACCAAGCGTGCCAAGACCTCCTAGCCACTTTGGAGTCTCGCCTGCCAGATAAACCGAGCCACCGATTATTGCTCCATATACAATTAAAGAAACTAGGGAGACTCCCGCAGCGTACATAGCCTCGATTGGCAACGCCTTAGACCTTCCGCCGGAAGAGCCATGCCTATGTCTATAAACTCTTGCCATTAATTTACTCCATATTCTTTGTAGTAGGCATCAATGCGAGATTTCATATCGTCGTCGATGACCACTCTGCCCTGGCACTGTCTATTGTAGAGGTGCTCAACAACCTCGTCCATAGAGACAATTGCACTAGTTTTAAATCCGTATGTTTCAGCAACCTCATCAAGTGCAGTCTTTGACTTGTCGCCTGAAAGACCAAATTCCTGACGATTTAAAGAAACCATAAGGCCAACGATTGTAACATCCCCCTGAGCTCTAACGATTGGAACTGTCTCTTCCATGCTCTTGCCGGATGTTGTAACATCTTCGATCATGACAACTTTGTCGCCGTCTTGAATCTTGTAGCCAAGGATAGCACCCTTGTCGGCGCCGTGATCCTTTTCTTCCTTGCGATTGCTGCAATACTTAACCTCTTTGCCATAAAGCCTGTAATAAGCCTCGGCTGTAATAACTGCAAGTGGAATACCCTTGTAAGCTGGGCCAAACAACACATCGAAATCATCGCCGTATGCATTGTGAATAGCCTTGGCATAATATTCTCCAAGTCTCATCAACTGGCTACCAGTTACGTATGCACCTGCATTCATAAAAAAAGGAGACTTACGCCCACTCTTCAATGTAAAATCACCGAATTTGAGGACATCAGACTCCACCATAAACTCTATAAATTCTGACTTGTAGCTTTCCATAATAGTTCTCCTACCTGTAAACATTCAAAACCTGTTAGATTGTAACATAGAAGGAGAAGCAATTCAATTGTAATAAAAACCAATAATCATTACTTTTTTATCTATATTCTATTCTATAAACACATAATTACTATGCACCAGCACAGATAAATGAAGAAAAGGATGTAGAACCACGGTGTCGGATAAACCGGATTTGTCTCCTCAACATTATCAACCATCTTGCTGAGATATCTTGCATATCTAGTCTCGCGCCCCATGTTTAACACATAATCAATGCAACTTTGCGCTTCTTCGCTTATTTGTCCATCTCTTTTAATCGATGCATAGGCATAATAAAACTGTCTTGGAATCTCACTGTAAGGACTATCGCTTATAAGCAGATCAAGCTTCTTTAATGCAACGTCGTAATCTTTTTTATCAATCAGACTCAATATAGGGATTAGATGACTCCACCACCCATTGTTTGATTCCTGTGATAATTCATCAAGCGAGCCAGACTCAACAAAATCACCTGTAGCTTTATCAAAAATGGAATCCTCAAAAGCGATTAATCTCTTTAAACAATCATCGTCAGTATTGGCTACATTTCCAGTCAATAGAACTACTGATTCTAATACCTTTGCATTCTTATTATTTTTATGCCTCACTAATAATTTTTCAAAGTCAATAAAGTGGCCATATACTTTAACATAGTCATATTCATACCTAACCCAACCAAAATATCGACAAGCGCCACGTAAAAAGGCGCCTATAACTATCACATGAACAAATAACAATATTACACTCAATGTTTTAAACAAAAAAGCAAAGCAAACAATGCCTATAACTATCGAGAAATAGTATAAGACTTTGAATATCGCGTAATTTATTTGTAACCTTGTTTTTTGCATAATCGCCACCTAGTTTAATTTGAATAAATAATAATTTTTGCCATTAATATCTATGGTATCTAACAGTTTCAACTTTGATGTATCAAAAAAGGTGTCATCCAATTTGTCTGTATTTGAAATAAAAATTCTATTAACATCATTCGGGATAGAATCATAAAAAGCAAAATCAACTCCCGTAATCCTACTAGTCGCATCAAGTCCGGTCTCAATACTCGGACCATTAATTTCATTCAAATATGCTTTCTTTATTCTTATTTTTTCTCCATATCGTTCACTATAGCAATATAAATACTCTGCGCCATTTACATAGGCTGTAACATTTTTATTTGAGTTATCATTGTCTATCGCCTTGTTGTTTTCAGATACTTCTTTGCCATATTGCCATTTTAAAGCCTCTTCAACTGTGTCGTATTTTTTATTTGTAAATAAAATAGATATAACAGCTCCACAAATTACAATAAGGCACAGGGCAATCATTGCTACAGATATTTTTGCATGATTATTTTCACTACTTTTATTAAGCCACTTTAAAAATCTAATATCACCGCCGGTTTTTACAATAGCATCATACTTTTCTTCTGCTGCATCCAATTGTCCCATCTTCTCGTAAGCCTTTGCCTCATGGAACAGTTTCCATTGAACTAATAAACCTTGATTTGAAATATCCGAAATTGCGGATATTGCGCCGCTATAGTCCTCATCCAAATACTTTTCATAAAAAACCAAATAACTACTACATCTGTTAGCAACATCTTTATTTTCTGAATCTGATTTAAGATACAACTCTAGCAATTCTCTTATTCGACTAATTGCATCATCATAGTCTAATTGTTTGTCGCTAGCAAAAATGCTTTTATCCAACCTGTATAGTTCCAAACCTATTCTCTGCTCTATAGTTAGGCCTGTAGTTTTCAAATAATTTGAAATACAATCATCATCGCCCAACCATAGTAATACGTTAAAAAGTGTCGCATTTTCAGCTTTCACAAGCGAACCTTTTGAAACCAAAAACTCCACATAATCCCGCAGGTTGATATGGTGCACCAATTGCTTGGTAATATAATATTGCAAAGCTTTGTATGCACACCAAAAACACAGTACATTAATTGCGGTACCTACCAAAAACAGTTTTACATTGTACCTAAAAGCAATCGCGCAAATCATTTCTGATATGACACTTGCTAGCATAATCATATTTCGCAGTTTATATGTTAACGCTATCTTATTCCTCATATAACTTTTTAGCCCTTTCTATATTCAGATTGATTATAGTATGATTTGTTCACAACAAAAAATATTGTCGCAACAGAGCTTAACACCAAAAGTATCATTAATATTTCAAATCTCTTATTAAAGATTTCTTGATAGTTCATAATCCTCACCTAAATTTTTTCCGTCTTTTCATATCTTCCTCAAAATCATCTGTATTCATATAAGATGAGTCAATATCAAATAACGCCTTTTCTTGACCGGAAACATAGACCATTAAATGTTTTCCTTCAAGTAAATCTATTCTTTCTTCTATTCTTTTTATAGATGAAATGTCGACTGTCTCTCTATCCCAAAAAAGAAATCGGCGAGTCATCTTATTTTTATTTACATAGTATTTTTCTTCGCAAAAGGCAATTAAAAAGATTGGAGCTATACTTGTAAAAATAACTCCATTAACTCCAGGATTACTTCCTTGAATAAAACATCCTACATCAATCCATATTGCTACCGCCAAAAAGATAAAAAGCAAAATAATAATAAATAACTTTGGCTTTATATAATATCCGTTATTAAGAACATTTTCGATTGATACGCCTGCATCTTTAATCTTCTTTAACAACTCATCTGCGTTTATCATGCCCAAATCAACTTTAATTCTTTTTCTGTTCTTGGTACGGATAATATATCTATTACCATACGTCTCGCATGATACAATATCGCTGAAAAAGAATTCTTTTTTATGAGTCAAAAACTCAAGGTATATAAACTTTTCATCATCAAATACTATCTTTGAGATATCAACATATAATGCAAACAGAAGACTAATTAATGCCAAACCACCAAAAATCGATTCAACCGCCAAAAAACCTTTTAAATCTTCAGCACTCGAAAACACCATAAAAAATATACCAATAATCACAGCCACAGCTGCTAATATCAAAGCGCATATTTTAAAAATCTTGGAATAGATTGGCAAAAATACCACCATATTTTCTATATTAATCTTGTCCTGTTTTTTTAACATATTATTCCTCTAACTAAAAAACACGTTAAGAATATATAAAGATTTCTATTTATTCTTATTGCGCTTAGAAACATGCTTTTTTAAATAATGTAATAATATATCATAATTCTTATATATATCACTTCTAATATCTATGGATTCATTCTCTCCATATACAATAGATATCGTAAAATATCTATGGCCTTTTTGAGTATGTTCTGTATTTGAATAACTAATCACATCCGCTACATCTATGGTTTTATTCTTTTTGAATGCTTGCTTAATCAATAACTGATTGTCATTAACTTTAATCCGATCAAATAAAGGATGCATCACTGCCCACAATAAAAAAATCATCAAAAAAACAAGCATCTATTTCTTTAAATAAATATTTCTTCCTATGAAACACGCCTTTTTCTATGATAGAATCTTTGAAAATCAGTAGCTGGCGCTGCCTGAAAACAATAACTAAAAGAAAGCAAATAACAACTGTTATTCCCATTACTAACATAACTGTATTAATATCATCTTTTACTTCCATCCTTCTACCATAGAAAACTCTCCCTAAATATATTATTGGAAGCGAAATCATTGCCGGTAACAATTCAATAATACTTTTCTTAATACTTGTTCTGTATTTCTTAACTTTCATATGTAATCACCGAATAATATTTTTTTCTTGAAAAACCATCCCCTCATCAGTCGCCTTCGGCGCCAGCTTCCCCCGAGGGGGAAGCCTATTCTTTAGAATACAAATACGCAGCTACGGCGGCCACGCATGGGACGGTGCCCATGATTCCTACTGAGCCTGCGATGGCGCGAATCATTTCGATGGCTACGAAGTCTGTGTTCATCAGCTGGATAAAGGATACTCCGTAGGAGTAGATGAGGATGAGCATGTTTAGGGCTCCACCAACGTACGCAAGCACAAGAGTGTTTGCCATAGTTCCCATGGCATCTTTGCCGATATTCATGCCTGACTTGAACAGCTCCTTGAAGCCAAGCTTATTGCCTGCGAGGGAAACCTCCTCGATGGCTGATGAAATAGACATAGCGATATCCATGACAGCACCCATGGCTGCAATCAGGATTCCGCTGATAAAGAGGCCTGACATGTGAATATTGGACGTTGATTTTGCAACCAACAAGGCTTCTGCCTCGTCCATTTGGAAGGTGGTTACACCACCAAGACTTGCTGCTATGCTTCCAAGAATCGATGCTATCAAAACACCTGCGAAGGAGCCGATGGCAGCCGAAATTGTCTTTCTGCTGACACCTCCGATAAGCAAAAAGCATACCGCAGATGTGACAAAGATAACCGCTATTGTAACAGGAATTGACGAAAAGCCCTTGTACACAAGAGGAAGCAGCACAAAGAAAATGATTGCCACTGTGTAAGCCAAACCAATGAATGCCTTTAGCCCCTGCTTGCCTCCAAGCAATACAAGCACCGCCAAGAACACCAAAACCAAACCTATCATCAGCGGTATGCGATTGTAATTGTACACACTCACTGCGTAGGTATCCTTGTCAGTTATGTCAATGCGGACGCTGAGCTTGTCGCCCTTTTTTACATCCACGTTATATAGAGCACTGAAATAATTGGTGATGGTGCAGACATCGCCCTTGTAGCGACCTGTCAAAATCTCCACCTTGATTTCAGCACTTCCCTTCTTTTGATTTTCTACTGTCTTGTCTACTTCAGTATTGTCCTCTAAAACAGAAAGAACTCTAGCTGTTTCGTATTCGACGCCAGAGTTCTCTGTGATAGTGTATTTAGGCCTGTCGGTGTTGGCGTAGATAATCACGCCAACACTTAAGGCTATAAACACAAGGACTGATACTATTTTTATTATCAGTTCTTTTTTCATTTTACTTTCCAAATAATTTACGAATCTTGGCTAATAATCCAAGGCCACCAGATGTTCCTGAAGCACCAGCTGCACTTGCCGCGCCCGCTGCTCCAGCCGCACCTGCTGCACCTGCAGATACCTTAGCCACCACTACTGCGCCAACTAGTATTATACCAGAACCTGCTGCTATAGGCACCACTGGAATGCCCTCATCCTTAGCATCATCGCCAGCCTTGGCATTTTCATCAGTTGCTGCAGCATCTGAATCTGACGCCTGCGCATCCGCGGATGCGGACTGATCACCTACATCAGCCACTGCATCTGCAGGAACCTCAGCCTGACTCACGTTGGAGTCGTTGGTGCGGTCGGATAAATTGCCTCCAGCAGCACTGTGATTATTAGTTGATTCAGTTTTTGGTTTTTCAACTGTTGTATCTTCAGTTGGAGCGGTTGTCTTTTCAACCTCTTTTTCCTTTGTTTCATCTTTCTTGTCAGATGCTTTAGAGAATACCTTCTTAACATTGCCAAAGAAGTTTGATACGGAATCTACAACGTTATTAACAGCTTCCTTCGCCTTGTCTACAGCGTCGTTTACTTTTTCCTTTACGTTGTCAACAAACTCTGAAACCTTTTCGCCAACCTTGTTGAATGTATCCTTAGCATTGTCGATGAACTGTTCAATTGGGTTCTTATCAGTCTTTACAAGAGTAATATCATCGCAATTACGAACTCTAAATACTGGAACCGATACATCAGAATCACCTTCTGGGTGCATGTAAAGCACGCCCGCTGCGGATACTGTTGCACCTTCCTTCACAAACTCGGCCAAAGTGTTTTTACCCGTTGAGGCAGATGTGATGTAACCATCGATGAAGATGGCTGCCTCCACGCCTGTGTCATCCTTGAGCCAGAACTCTGAAACAGTTCCATCGTCGTTGAGAGTTACTCGAGTCACCTTGCCGGTTGTCTTTAAGAGCTGACCACCATAATTCTCGTAGTCCATAGCAGTCTTGGTGTCAACTTCCTTTGGCTCCCACACATGTGGATCATCAAGCAGCTCTCTAGCTGAAAGAACCTTAAGCTCGATGTCGCCTTGGTACTGAGCCTTGAATCCGACGATTCGCATCTTGGTACCAATCTTAAGTCCAGGGGTTGCATATGGGAAGATATCCATACCGCCTGTCTCATCCTGAATGTAGATAGTGTCGAAGAATCTTGTGTTCTCGTTATCTGTTCCAGCTGTTACGTAGCCCTCGATAGCGAAGACTTCGTTCATAGCGCCCTTTCGAGCCTCTGCAATAGTTGTTGTAGGAAGCTCAACCACTGCACCATCAAGAATGTTGTTTACGATTGTATGGTTTGCAAATGGAAGAGAATCGTTGTTGTCCATCTCAGCCTTGACCTCAAAGTCTGAAAGGAACACACCGCCGGCTACGATGATGTCTCCACCTGCTTTGGTCTTTTGACGGGCGAGGAAGGTAACATCGCCATCGTTGTCGAGCTTTCTTCCACCTACACCGTTTGGTAAGGTTTCATCTATTTTGGCGCCGCTTGCATTTCTGCAATCAACTGAATAGGTTGTATCAAATCCCTTTACAAGCCACTCTGCTGCATCTACGGTGTCGTTCGCCACCGCATTTGAAATATCTACAGAGCATCCTGAGTACTGACTGTACTTCTGTCCATCTCTGATTCCAGCAAGCAAGTCTGAATCCATGTTGAATTTTGTAGGATACATTCTGTAAACCTGACCGCCGTTGTTGGTGTCATCACAAACCTCATCAGAACCCATTCTAATTGTGGCACCGATTGCTTCAAGAAGCTTGTTCTGCTCGGTTGCAGTCTGGCAATCTTCGCTATCTCTAAAATCTGCCAAACCACATACAATTACTGAGCCACCCTTTTCAACAAACCGCTTAACCGAAGCGATGAATTCGTCGCTGAAGTGTGAAACAGAGTAATCACCTGCTCCAGCAGTTCCTGAACTCTTAGCCGGTGCTGAGATTACAAGGGTCTTAGCATCCTTAATAGCCTCATCAAATTCGCTGTCCTGACCTTTAAATAGGCTTACTCTAATATTCTTCTGAGCACATAGCTGTACAAACGCATTTACGTTACCGCCGTAGTATCCTGAAACATAGTCGTTACCATGGCTCGCGTCAACAACTATGTTTGAAACCATAGCTGGTGGTGCGTAGTTGACTGTGAGCTTATCTGTGTAAGTCTTATTGACTCCATCCAAAGTAGCATGAACTGTAACCTCGTAGGTCACCTGACCTGCGTTTTCGTATACAAAATCAGTGCTATATGTAGCTGTACCGTTTGAACCAATCGACATAAGTGGTGTTGCTTTTTCATTTACAACAGGTGTCTTATTGCCATCCACATCGCTGAGCTTAATATCGATATCTTCAATCTCAAGAGCTGTAGTTTCGTTGTTGTAGAACTCTACGTTGACATCGAGATTCTCACCAGCTACTGGAAGAACTGTGTCAGTGTAGGTCTTGTTGATACCACATGCTTCAACCTCGCCTACCCACACCGGTGCAGTAACAGCCTTGTCATTGTCACCTTGTGTGATTTTCAAATAGTAGTATGAGTAATTTGAAGGAACGTTGAAGGTAACTGTTTCTTCGCTTGTGTTAATAGTTTTATCAGCTATACACTGGCCACCGTTTACAATTACTTCTACCTTGCCGATTGCTGAATCTGTAGGGTCCTTGATGTCGGCCTTGATTTCGATTGTATCGCCTACTGCATCCTTCTCAAGGATAGAACCCATAACATATCCATCAAGTGTGTAGTAGATAGAAAGGTCGTTATCCTCTGTTGCGTATATACGATAATTTCTCATGGCATCGTATATAGAGTTTTCATCGTTGGTGTCAGCGAGCATTACTGTACGGCCTGTGTTGGCATCGCCCCACTTACCCTTGTGGTTGTCCTGGTTGTTGGTAGGAGCTACGTGCCAGCCCTTATCAAGAGCACGTGTGTAATACTCGTATGATGGGAAGTAACCTGACGAGCCGATTGCGCCCTCGCCGTTACCAACCTCTATCATTGTAATTAAAGCATCGTTTTCCTCAGAATAGTATGCAAAATCCTGGAAATCACCGAAGGTTGTACCTGGGTGATTGAACTGACTGATTGAATCAGGACAAGATCTAAGTGCTGCATAGTAATTCTGTAATGCTGTAGAATATGTTGAATATTCTGTCTGTGTACGGCTCTGGAAACCTGGAGTGTTGAAGGTGTTCATGTGTCCCAAACCGTTTGACCAGGTCATCTCGTAGCCGTAAGCACAAGTGAAATCATCTGTTGTGTACTGCTTTGCAAGATTGTGAGCATAAGTCCACTCATCTGTGTCGCTCTTATCAACGTTTTCTGTAATCTTGGATTCCTTCTCGTTGTCGATTGAGTTACTGTGATCCGTAATTACGATAAAGTCTAAGTTATCAACCTTGCTTGCATATTTAAATGCATCATCAAGTGAGCCAGCACCGTCAGAAATATTTGTGTGAGCGTGAATCTGACCGAAGTAGATGTTCTCTCTTTCGCTTGTACGCTCTGTAAATTTCAAGGTAGAAATTGGGCTATCCTTGTAGCCTTCCTTGACTGCCTTTACCTGAATCTGAGCTGGAAGCTCCTTGAGTTCAAATGAACCCTCGTAGGTAATCCAATCATCATGATTGTCTTCCTCGGTAGCCTCTTCTATAAATGCATTCTCATCTGCTCCATCATTAGCCTCTTGGCTATCCTCAGTTGAATCTGTATTCTTAGCTTTATTATCTTGGCTAGATGAAGATTCATCTGTTCCATCAGCTTTGTTTTCGGACTTCTTCTTATCATCCTCTTTGATTTCTTCTTTGGTCTTGTATCTGTAGAGGATTGTTGCCCCCTCAGTCTTGCTCTTAAGAGAAATCTTTTGTGTAGGCTGAACAGCGCCGCCGTTTGGTGTAGCCTTTACCGGAGAAACCTGAGCCTGAGTAAAGTTGTATGTTGTAGTAATACTCTGCTTGAGGCCTTCCTTTGTTGCGTATGCACAGATTCCATTTGGAAGTTTGTCGAGAACCACCTGTTTTTCTGGGTCGTACTTAACAAAGTCTCCGCCCTTTATAGAATAGTAGATATCTGCACCCTCTGTTGATGTTGAAAGTGCAATCTTTTGACCAGTGGCGATTTCGCCGCCTGCTGGTTCCGCATTTACGAATCCGCAAATGCCAGAAGAGTTTACAGGATGTCCCGTCACCTTGACAGTGTCAATTCTGATAACTCCACCCTTTTCAGGAGCACCTTCACCTTTAGCTCTTGTTCCACCTGTTGGCACAAGACGGATGTAAAGCATCTCTGCGTTGTTTGCTGCTGCAGGAACATCAAAATTAAATGTCACATAATAAGTAGGTGCAAGAGATGTCTTTGCAATACCATCAGTTATTGCAGCATTTCCTGTTATATCAAATGGCTCTTGTTTTGGCTTGCCATCTTCGTCTAATTCCTCCGACTTTTTGTAGCCGGTGTACTTATATGAATAGTTGCCGTTTTTAAAGTTCTTGAAGCTGCCATCCTCGCCAGTAGTTGAATACTGAAGCTGGAAGGCACCCGCTGCTGTATTAGAAGCTCTAAGTCTAAAGCTCAAGTTCATGTCGCCATAGCCTTGACTTGGGAATGAAAATTCCATGTAGTCGTTTGAATCCACAAGACCTGCAGCGCCCATGTAATAGTTGGTAGAGCCTGTTGTCGAGCTTGTTGCTGTGCTGTAAGGCTTAACCACTTTGCCATCAACGTATGCCTGATATTTTGCATTTGTATCCTGCATATCGTTGGTCTGATACAGATCACCGTATATACGATTATTGCATTGCTCGTCCTCGTCGTAGTGAGCATTACCTGCCCACTGAGCAACAGTTACCTCTTTGTCATCAAACTCTAGCTTTTCAACCTTCTCACCTTCCTCAAGTACGAAGAAGTTGAAATTGAACTCTGGCTTTGCAGCAATTCCATAGGTTGTGAAACCGCTATAGTACTCTAGAGCTAAGCTATAAGAGCCGTTCTTGGCATTTTCATTGATAAGATTGAAATTGCCTTCTTTCTTGTCGTCGGCATCCTTTAGATACCATACGCTATAATCTGTAGCTTCGTCTGTAAGAGTCAAACCGCAGTATGACTTGGTTCTTCCATCTACTTCCTTTGTCTCGTATGTGGCTGTCAGATACTTGCCATCTGCAGACTTGAAGCTATATTTGCCATTCTCATCTATTGAAACTGTAAGCACAAGAGCATCTAAATCCTTGATGTCGATTGTCTTGTCCTCGGATACAGTTGCATCGAGAGCGACGAACTTATTGTTGTTATTTTCAGTGCCCATTAGCTTGCCAGCACCGCCATAGTAAACAACAACCTTGTCGCCATCATAGAATTCTCTAGTGAGAAGCTTACCTATGGTGTTTTTCGTATCGCCTGGCTTGTCTTCACCTGCTCCTAATTCTGGAACAGTGTATGCGCAAAGCTCAAATGCAGCCTTGCTCTTTTCGCTGTAGCTATAGGTAGTGAAAAGGCTATTGTATGCTTCAACGTACTGATCCTTGGATGTTTCTCCCTTGACATATTTTGCAGTTGCATTCTTAAGAAGGAAGCTGCCGTCCTGATTCTTTTCAAAGATCCAAAGTCCTAAATCAGATTTATCCTTTTCAAAGGTCAGAGCGCTACCAGTAGCACCAGATGTGAGATAACACTCACAAGCCTCTGATGTTTCTGAATCTATAATCTCTGAAGTAATGTAGTATTGATTTTCCTTGCCGTCCTCAGCTTTTTCAAGCTTAAGCTTTGCAAGCTTGGCTGTATCATCCTTGTAGGTCAGATGATTATCCTCGTCAAGCTCAGCATCTACCTTTGAAAGCTTTTTGCCATCCTTGCTTGGCTCATAAGACATTATTTCCTTGTCATCGTGCACAAGAACAAATTCTAAATCCTCAGAAATATCATCTATATCAGTAATCTTTGAGCCTGGATTGAGAGTATATTCGAAGGTCACTCTCTCGCTCTCATCGTCATTTAAGCTAGCGTAGGCACAGATAGTAGTATCCTTAGTGATTTTGATAGCTTCATCATATGCCTTGAAGTTTTCACTGCCATCAAGATTGTAGTAAATCTTTGCGTCCTCGTCTGAGCATGTGAGTGTAACTTCTGTACCAAAATCTACGGCTGTACCGCTCTCTATAGAAGCCTTTGGAGACTCCACCTTTGCCCCATTAGCAGACTTGCTTGTAAGCTTGTAGAAGGTAAGGCTTTGATTTGCAATGTTGTTAGGGAATCCGCCTGTTGCGTTTCGCTTGTAGCATCTGAAATCTGCCTTGTCATTGTTGACATAGACGCCCACGTAACGCAGATCCTCGTTGGAATCCTTTGCGCAAAGATATGCGTTATCACCGACTGTTTCTATGTTCCACTTTGCACCAACCTCGTCTTTAGGCATCCTGCCAACACGAGTGCCGGCGTTGGCTGCAGTTAAGTAGAAAATGCTGTCCTGTCCTGCAGAAATAGTATAGTACTCTTCTGTTACAGTCTCGCCTTCATCATCTGCATCGTCATCGTCGTCTGCGTCGTCGTCATCAGAAGCCTCTGGCTTTGCGCCTTCATCATCCTGCTTGTCAAGATCCGTCTTGTCATCTGTGCCCGACTGCTGAACACCAGCCTGTGGCTTGCCTTCATCAGCAGCTGGTTTTTGAACATCCGCCTGTGGCTTGCCGCCTTCTGTGGCTGACTGCTGATCATCTGTACCTGATTGCACGTTTTGGCCTGAAGAATCAGCTCCTGCCTGAACATCAGTATTAGACCCAGCAGAATTGTCCTGCTGCGCCTGACTGCCACCAGATTGAGATTGATTGTCTGAACTGCCATTTCCGGAATCGTCAGATGCTCCTCCCGCTGCAAGCACATCTGGCTCCGGTTCAGAATTGTTAGTTGGATTGTCCTTGACTGTCTTTGTAATAGATTTGCTCGTGATGCTCCACTTGTAATCACTGTCATCTCCATCTGCGATGGTCAACGACTTGCCGTCTGCGCTCACACTGCCAAGAACAGCCTTTGGCGCACTGCTTGACTGAGCGTTCGGAAGCACAAAAATCTTGCCATCCGAAGTCTTCATTGTGATAGCGATGGAATCATCCGCTGAGATTTCACCAAGGTTAACTTTAGTCCAAATATGATTGTCTTTTTGAGTGATTTCTGTGGCATGCGCTGTCGCCGCAAATTCTGTAGTAAAAACAGAAAGTGCCATCAAAAAAGACGCGACTAAAGAAAGCCCCTTACGAGCCAATTTTTTCATACTACTCTCATTCCTTTCCCTTTAATCAATATCCATGAAAACTAGCAAAACTAATAATTTGAATTTTCATTAGAAATAAAAAACGACCTATAAACATTCATTAATCATATTGCCCCAATGAATACTTATAGGTCGCTCCTCTAGCTAGTTCTTACGTATATAAAATAGGTTATCATTTCTACCCATGTGAGTCAATGTAGTTGGATGCTTTAGATCAATCAAATTTTCCCTTTTATTTTTTCATTTAAAATATTTATTGCATCTAAAATCCTGTTACCTCTTGAGCCAATAAAGTATTTTAAGTAAGATAAACAAGAACAACTAATAGATTAATGTAAAAACACAGAACTTATATCTTATGAGAAAAAAAGAATTAGCACTTATCGTAATTGAACGACTTAAAAATGAATATCCATCAAGCGACTGCACCCTCGACTACGACGATGCATGGAAGCTTCTTGTGTCTGTTCGTCTGGCAGCCCAGTGCACTGACGCCAGAGTCAACGAGATAGTCCCTTCATTATATGAAAAGTTTCCAACCATCAACGCCATCGCAGACGCGGATGTTGCCGAAGTGGAAGCTATAGTCAGGCCTTGCGGTCTTGGAAAATCCAAAGCCAAAGATATCGTCGCTTGCATGAGGATGCTTCGAGATGTCTATGACTGCAAAGTGCCAGATACAATGGAAGCGCTTTTGGCTCTGCCAGGTGTTGGCCGCAAGTCTGCCAACCTAATCCTTGGTGATGTTTTCGGCAAACCAGCAATTGTCACAGACACTCACGCCATCCGTTTGTCGAATCGAATCGGACTTGTAGACAACATAAAAGAGCCAACCAAGGTTGAGATGGCTCTTCGCAAAATAATACCACCAGAGGAAGGCAACGATTTGTGCCATCGTCTGGTGGATCATGGTCGCGCTATTTGTACCGCAAGAACAGCTCCTTACTGCGATAAGTGCTGCCTTGAGGATGTTTGTAAGAAGAGGATTTGAGTTACTATGAACTAGCTATAGTTAAAATCTCATCTACAGCATCTTCAACATCATAATGCATCTGCAATTCCGGAAACTGATAAGCAGCATCTATAAAACCTGTCTTCCCGATTATTGCTGGTATCTCCTCTGAATTAAAACCTCGACGTTTCATCTCAACATAAACATCATTAATATAAGCTTCTATTTTTTCTTTAATTACATTCATAAAAAACCTACTTATTGCGTATCTTTGTTACTAACTACACTTATTTTATTGGCTTCAATATCTTTCATTGTAGCCCCATTGATAAATTGTTCCTTTTCTATGTCTGACAATTCTGGAACAGTCTTGCCAATTGATCGTGCATACTGTATTAATCCTCTATAATCAATATTAAATTTAGGAACTTCATCAACTCTATAACACATAATACAACTCCACTTTATAAATATCTAAGCCTCTTATTACTCCCCTCCTATTTAACCCTCCAAATTTTTCAATACTGTAATAATTATAACTATAATCACAGAAATTGTACAAACACTTTCCTTGTGATTTGCAAAAGGTATGACTTTCTGCTGGCAGAAAAAGGAATTGCCAGCAGAAATCTGGCTTTGCCAGACTACTTTTCCATTTCATGAAAAAGTAGGTCTAGTACGATTCCCGTTTTTCTGATGAAAAACAAGAATCTATATTTTTTTCTTCTACAAGGAAAAATTTCTCTAATTATATTGAATTATAAGTAGAGATGAGTACTAACACTAAGAGTTAATGCAAAAGGAGGAAAAAGCATGCAAGCTAGTAATAAGGAAAATCAAAATGTATATTTACAGAAATATGACGATTTAGTCAACCAGATTAAAGAGCTAATAAAAGATATATATTCACTAGAAGACCAAAAAAAAGATTTGGAAACTGTTATAGCTACTAGAGATTTTCTCTATGATGCACGAACCAGAGCAATTACTAGATGGGACACTGCTTATATTAAACAATTATGCGAATGGATTGCGATTTATAATTCTTCGATATATGAAAATTCTAAATTGCTAAACGATATATATTCTAAATTGTACGCTAAGAATACGACTCTTCGTAAAACCCGTTCTGAACTTAAAAAGGTAACCGATTCAAAAGAATATAAGGATGCAATAGAAGAATATAAAGCCGCCATAATAGATCAATATGCACTCGACCCAGATGAGACGTCACCTAATCTGGATAAAATAATAGAAAACTATTCTACTAGGAATCTCCAAAATACGCCATATGGCACAAGCCAAATAAATCTCTCTGATTCGACTCCTATGAAAATGCAACCCCAAAAACCTGCTCGCTGTATGCCTACATGTATCATTTCTAAAAAATAAAAGCTCTTAGTTACTTGATGTAGCTAAGAGCTTTCCTTTTTCAAATTACTTAAACAATCCTCCGGCGATATCCTTAATTTCTTTCATGTCCAGCTTGCCGTCAGCCAAAGCTTCTTTGACTTTTTTGACATCTGAATCATCAACCTTAATGCCAGCCTTTGTAAGTAAGTCCTTGGCTTGGCTGATATCAGCTGTTTTGAGTTTCTCGAGTAAGTCCTTGTTTCCTGCCACCTTTGTGATAATGTCTTTTAAATCCATAATTCCCTCCTCCATATTTTTAAGATTATTCCTAGGGGATTCTCTATAGATTCCTTGGAATGATTCTTTATGCTTCTTCTTTACTATCTTGAACTTCTTCTGCTTTTCCATCCTCCGCAGAATTCTTATTCTCTAAAAATGGTAACAAAAATTCATGATAAAGCATTTCCAGGATTGCAACCATAGGAATGGCAAGCAAGATACCTACTACCCCAAACATCCGTCCACCGGTAACGATTCCCACAAGAATCCAAAGTCCTGAGACACCAAGGGAGTCGCCAAAAAGCTTTGGTTTAAGGATGTATCCATCTACTGTCTGCAGAACGCCAGTGAAAACCAAGAATATAAAAGCATACCATGGCTCTACTAATAGAAGTAAAAATCCACCAAAAACTGCACCCACTATAGGACCAAATGTAGGTATGATATTCATCACGCCAACTATAACTGATACCAAACCAACGTAAGGCATGTCTGAAATAGTCATAAATATCGCATTTACGATACCGATGATAAAGGAATCAACTAGGTTGTAAACGATATATCGATTTAGGATTTTGTCGCTTCGCTTGATTACATAGGCGACATCCTCGTATTTTCCTTTGCACACTGCCTGAAGGAATCTCTTACCCTCACGTTTAAGCTTGTCCTTTTCAGCCAAGAAATATACTGAAAGAAACAGTGCAATGAAAAACTGAGCTACGGATTTTCCAACATCTACTGTTGTGCTCATTATGGTGCCTATATTTTTGGAAGCATAATCAGCCACCATATCTAAAATCTCGTTGGATGACTTTACAAGCTCTCGCAAATCAACCATTGAGCTTGTGACACCGATAAGCTCCAACGTTTTTTGTAATTTCTTGATGTAAGAATAAAAATTGTCGGAAAAGGTTCTAATACTATCTATCAGCTGTGGCACAATCAAGACAATTACAAATGCCAAGAAAACCACTACCGCTATGACAGCAAGGATATTTCCAAGGCTTGCCTTGACCCTTTCGTACTTGATTTTGCCAAATAGCTTGTTTCTGAAAAACATTGCCATCGGATTGACAATATAAGCTATTATGGCACCAAGAAATACAGCTGAGAAATATTCTAAGAATGTTCCTATTCCAGCAAGAACATCGCTGATATTACTCAATATTACAAATAGTACCACTCCTATACATATAGAAACTGTAAGACGATACCAAGACTTATCCTTTAATGATTTCATATAGCCTCTCCTTCTCAATAAAAGCTAATTCTAATATGTCAAAAAATAAGCCTATAATCAATAGAATAAGTATAAAATTTTTATAAAATTATTCGTATCGCAACGCATCTATTGGGTTGAGCTTCGCTGCCTTGTTGGCTGGATAGTATCCAAAGAACGTTCCTATAACCATTGAGAATCCAACTGCAAGCAGGATACTGTCTGGTGAAATAACAGCTGTCTGGTTAACAAACTTCATAATAACTGTTCCAAGTCCTACCCCCAAGAATATGCCGATGATACCACCGATGATACATATAACTACCGCCTCAGTTATAAACTGCAAACGAATAGAAAAATTGGTGGCACCCAGAGCCTTTCTTGTACCGATTTCCTTGGTGCGCTCGGTGATTGATACAAGCATGATATTCATAACACCTATACCACCTACCAAAAGTGAAATCGCCGCGATGACTGTCAGACCAGTTTCAACCATTCCGATAATGGAATTGAACTCCTCCATCATTGACGATGCAGTAAGAACAATTACATCATATGCATCGTTTCTAGAATAGAAATTTACATTGAAGTAGTCTCGCATTTCTTTCGAAAAGCTATTGTTGTCGACGCCGACTGCTGTAACTACGTTGAAGTATGAGTAACCCTTATTCTGATTATGGTTTTCATTTCTAGCTGTTGAATAAGGTATCTGCAAATCAGTTACAGGGTTTGGCGAATTGCTGCCGGTCAGCGAAAGTGATTGCTCGACATACTCATATACACCTACCACATAGTAGGTATAGTAAGTACCGTCAACCGTGACTTCAATAGGCTTTCCTATAGCTTCGTCCATGTTGCCATCATACAGACGTTCCACAGCACGATCTGAGAGCAAGCAAACTCTTTTAGCCTCGTCGTAATCGCGCTTTAAAAAGGCACGACCGCCCAAAATCTTTGTTTTATTAAACTTGAAGCTGTCTTCATTGTAACCAACCACACTTACCTTGGCTGTTCTATCTCCCTGAACAATTTCGCTTTTCTGATAGTTGCCATCTGTAACATACTCAGACAGAACAACATAAGTCACTTCATCCTTAAACTTTTCGCGGAATGATTTAAGCATATCTGGCGAAATCAAATCATCGTCTGTCATAGGTCTAACATATGTGTCAGATTCCCTGCCATAAAACAAATCCTTCTTGCCTTCCTTTTGCATGATGCCAACCTGGATATTGTTGGCGCCCATGCTTTGCATCTTCTCATTTATGAACTGAGTCATGGTATTACCGATAGTTTTTATCGTAATTACGGATGCAATACCAATGATGATTCCAAGCATTGTAAGCAAAGAACGCATCTTGTTTGCCTTAAGCCCCGCCAATGCAACGAGGATGTTTTCAGAAAATAACATTATTCACCCTCCTTTGCTTTTAAGCCCTGCCAGTTGCCTGTAGACTCACCAATAATTGTGCCGTCCTTTAAGGTGATAATTCGCTCTGTTTCCATTGATAACTCTGGAGAGTGGGTAATTAAAACTATGGTTTTACCATGCTCTTCATGAAGCTTATGGAAGATATCCATTATCATTCTTCCTGTCGAAGAATCAAGGGCACCTGTTGGCTCATCCGCCAAAATAATTGCCGGATCATTTGCCATGGCTCTTGCTATAGCAACCCTTTGCTTTTGACCACCAGACAACTCATCTGGCTTGTGCATCATTCTGTCTGTCATATCAACCTCAGCCAAAAGCTCTCTTGCACGCTCAGCTCGTTCTGAGCGTCCCATACCAGCATACATCATAGGAAGTTCTACATTTTTAAGCGCAGAAGTCCTGGCAATGAGATTGTATGTCTGAAATACGAATCCTATTTTTTTATTTCTGAGAGCTGAAAGCTCGTTATCCTTTGCCTTCTCGATATCCACTCCATCAAGATTGTATTCGCCCGCCGTTGGTCGGTCTAAGGCACCAATGATGTTCATCAACGTTGATTTACCCGAACCTGATTGTCCAACTATAGAGACGAACTCGCCTTCCTTGACTGTGAAGTTTAGTCCGTGCAAAACCTCAAACTCGTTGGGAGTGCCAATGAAGAAACTCTTGTGGATATTACGAAGGTCAAGCATTATATTATCTTTCAATATCTTGTCCTCCGTGTTTATTCTTCAACAAGGTAATCCATCATGTCAGTGCTATCACCCTCTTCGACTATAGCCTTGATTGTCATTCCCTCCTTGAGGCCTTCACCGCTAACTTCAACATAGTACTCGCTCTCAAGTCCCTTTGTTACTACAACATTGTCCTCGCTGCCATCTTTGTTAATAACTGTCACAAAGAAGCTGCCATCTTCTGCTGCCTGAACGCAATCATATGGGACTGCAAGTACATTTTTAGCCGATGCTAGAATGACATCTGCTTTTGCTGTCATACCAACTCGAAGTCTATCATCGGTGCCCGTCATAGCGATTTTGACCTTGTAGCTTGGAGTTGCTCCTCCTCCACCACCTGATGGTTCTGATGACATAGCTGCGGCCGCAGATGCACTATTATCTGAAACTGATGCTTCTGATGCAACTGCTACGAATGTTACTTCACCTTCAAATTCCTCGTCGCCAGTAGCCTCGAACTTGACTGCCGCTGGATATCCCTGAGCCAGCTTTGCGATAGTGTACTCGTTGGCTGTTGCTTCAACTGTAAATCCGCTAGTGTCTGCTATCGTAAATACGGTACTACCCTGAGAATAGTTGTTACCCTCATCAACGTTCATTGAGAGGATGTAACCCGAGATAGGTGCTGAAACTGTAGTTTTATCCATGCTCTCATAAACATCGTTGTAAGCATCTACCTGAGTATAAGTTGTCGCGTAGTTTTGATTCATCTGAGCAAGAGTAATTTTGTTTTGGGTAGTTCTGATTGTTTCCTCTAGCTTTTCGATTTCTTTTTGAGCTGCCTCATAAAGCTCGATTGATACAGGCTCTGCCTTTGCCATAGCAGCCGCAGATTCGCGCTGCCATCTATTAACTACTGCAGGATCGATATCCTTGTATTTTTCGTATTTTTCGTATGCATCCTTTAAGTTGTCGTAGATGTCTTTGTTGTCATCTAACCACTTTTTCTTTTCTTCGATTTCCTTTTGTGTCTCTTCTATCTGCTTTTGCATATCCTCAATGTTCATTGCACTTTCAGTATTTGAAATATCATACTGAGCACTGAGTTCTGCAATTTTTCTGCTGTAATCATCTCCGTCAAACTCAACGACTACTGAACCCTTCTCAACGTAGTCACCAACCTTGTATTTGACTTTTTTGACCTTTACACCAGTGACACCTGTTCCACCAAGTGTAGATGTAACAACTGCTGTCTCATTTGCCTTAAGTGTACCAGTCACGTGAACGGAATCCGTCAAATCCATCTTTTCGACTGTGGCCGTAACTGGCTTATTTGCCTCCGCTTCAAGCAGTTGAGCTTGCACCTGAGCCTTGTGACGGAAATATAAAACAACGCCTACAATAATGCATAAAATAATAATTAGCTTGATGTGCTTTTTTAGAAAGCCCCCTACCTTTTTAAAAAACCCAACTTTATTTGAGTCATCCCTTGAAGAATTCTCGCCAATCACCGTTGGCTCATTCTTTTTCTTGAACAGTCCCATCTTACTGTTTCCTCCATTTCTCTTAACATTTTTCTTCTTTTAATAAATGACCTCTTGCTAGTAATATCAGCAGGATTTATTGATTTATACCCTCAGGATCATATTTTAAAATATCTCCTGGTTCACAATCCAAGACTTTGCATATTCCCTCTAAAGTTGAAAAGCGAATAGCATTAACCTTGTTGTTTTTTATTTTAGACATATTTACATTAGTTATCCCAACTTGAGCTGCCAAATCATTTAAGGAAATATGCCGACGCGCCATCATCACGTCAAGTTCTAAGTATATTTTTCCCATAATTTCACTCCATACAACCGAATAAAACCTTTTTATATAATGATTTGTTTGATAAATCTATTATAGTTCACTCCTTCCTCAATATTCTTTTGTCATTAATAAATTATCATTTATCGATAATATGATATTTCACCAGTTAATCTTTGTCAACTATTTTTTAATGTTTATCGATAATTTTTTGTTCTGAGTATGTTTGAATGAAATTTTACAACTCAATTGCAAAGCGAGATGCAGTT
>DBWZ01000033.1 GCA_002309345.1 Pseudobutyrivibrio sp. UBA1225 | reverse complement strand
GCAGGTCGATTACATAATAAAATTGGTCTGATGAACGAGCTTACCAAAATCAAGAATGTTATGAAGAAGGTTGTGCCTGATGCTCCACAAGAAGTACTATTAGTGCTTGATGGTTCTACTGGGCAGAATGCTTTCGAGCAGGCTAGACAATTCACCAAAGCAACTGAAGTGACTGCTATGGCAGTTACTAAGTTGGATGGAACGGCAAAAGGTGGTGTAGTAATTGGCATTTCCGACCAGTTTAAGATACCAGTAAAATATATTGGATTGGGTGAAGGTATGGAAGACCTGCAAGTATTCCGTAGAGACGAGTTTGTCGATTCTCTATTTGGTGAAGTAAAATGAGGAAAAAAGACATAGATATCATTACATTAGGCTGTTCAAAGAATTTAGTGGATTCAGAAAGGCTGATGGGAATGCTCAAAGCAGCAGGTTTTAACCCCACTCATGATCCCACAACTCCAAAAGCTAAGATTGCCGTTATAAACACCTGTGGCTTTATTGGCGATGCTAAAGAAGAATCTGTCAACATGATATTGGATTTTGTGCAGGCCAAACAAGAGGGCAGAATATCGAAGTTATATGTGATGGGCTGTCTTTCACAAAGATATAGAAATGAACTTCAAAAAGAAATACCCGAAGTTGACAAATTCTATGGAAAGTTCGACTGGGCTGGACTCATATCGGATTTGGGCGCCACTGAGCGCAAAAATCTTTGTGGAGAGCGTTTGCTTACTACTCCTAAACACTATGCTTACCTCAAAATTTCTGAAGGATGCGATAGGCATTGTTCCTATTGTGCCATTCCTATTATCACAGGTGCACATCATTCACGTCCTATAGAGGAAATTCTGGCAGAAGTGAGCAATTTGGTTGCGCAAGGTGTAAAAGAGTTTCAGATTATTGCCCAAGAACTCACCTATTATGGCATCGATCTCTATCAAAAACAAATGATAGCAGAATTGATTGAAAAAATTGCACAAGTACCTGGAGTTGAATGGATAAGACTTCATTATGCCTATCCTTCACATTTCCCTTTGGAGCTATTAGAAGTTATGCGTAAGTATCCCAATATCTGTCGTTATCTCGATATTGCCTTACAACATATAAGTGATCATATGCTGGACCTAATGCATCGCCATGTTACTAAGTCAGAGACCTATCAGTTGATTGATACTATGCGCAAGGAAGTGCCAGGCATACATATTCGTACGACACTGATGGTGGGACATCCTGGAGAAACAGAAACAGACTTTGAAGAACTCAAGCAGTTCGTTAGGGATATGAAGTTCGATAGGATGGGGGCATTTGCATATTCAGAGGAAGAAGGTACTTATGCTGCTATATATTACGAAGATGCTATTCCACAAGAGGTAAAGCAACAAAGGCTAGACGAATTGATGGCCATCCAACAAGAAATATCTGCAGAGTTGAATAATGCAAAGGTAGGGCAGATTTCGAAGGTTATAATCGACAGAGAAGAAGGTGAATACTATGTAGGGCGTACTGAATTTGATTCGCCAGAAGTTGATCCTGAAGTGCTCATTACAAAAACAGGTAAAAAACTTCAAATTGGAGATTTTTGTCAAGTTAGAATTACTTCTGCCGAAGATTATGATCTATTTGGTCAAATTCTGTGATTTTTTTGACAAAACATTTTCAAATTTTCGAAGAAATCGCTTATTTTACAAGCTGAAAAAGTTATTTCTTTATTTCTGTATACCGTGAATAACAAGGAATTTATTGCAGAATTGTCTCGCAGAAGTGAAAATTCATCCAAAGATGTGGCTGATTTAATATTCACTTTAACACAGATTATGACAGAAAAATGGCAAAACAACGATAGCATAGCCATTCAGAACTTTGGCGCTTTCGAAGTTAGGAAAAAATTAGAACGTATATCTGTCAATCCTATTTCCAAGCAACGTTTGCTGGTCCCCCCAAAATTAGTACTTACTTTCAGACCAAGTAATATTTTGAAAGATAAATTCAAATAAATACGATGAATGAAAAACTAAACATACAGAATCTAACAGACGAATTAGCTGAGAACTATGGCATTAACAAAAAAGATGCCGAGACTTTTGTCAAAGAATTCTTCTCTGTAATAGAAGAGGGGCTTGAAAAAGACAAATACGTTAAGATTAAAGGTTTTGGTACCTTCAAACTAATAGAAGTTGACAGTCGTGAAAGTATTAATGTAAACACAGGCGAACGAATTGAGATACAAGGGCATACTAAAGTTACATTTACTCCTGATTCCATTATTAAAGAAGCCGTTAATAAACCCTTCTCTGCTTTTCAAACGGTGGTACTTGAAGAAGGCGTGACTATTGATGCTCCTGAAGAAAATCTGGTGGATGCTCTCTCTGATGAAATGCCCGATGAGGAAACTATCAATCAGGAAGATAGTATCACTAAAGTTATAGTTGTAGATGAAAGACATGTTACTGATGGGGAAGTTTCTGAGACACCAGAGCCTGAGACAATTCCTATAGAAGAGGTTGAGAAGCCAGTTGAAGAGTCTATCATTGAGGGACCGTCTATGGATATTCAAGATAAAACGAAGGTGGAAGTTGGTCCGGTTGCAGAGAAACTCACAGAGGTAGAGACTGTGGTTGTGGCTCCTGTCTCTGAAGAACCTGCATCAGAAGAATCTGCTGACATTCAAATTCTACCAATATTCGACGACGAGGCTATCAAGAAAAAAGACCAACCTGTAAGTCATCAGCAAGAAGTAATAGCCCTGAAGCTAACTGAAGAAAAGCGTAAGGAAATATCTAGAAAAGCCGAGAATTCATCAACCCCTTATATGATGTTTCTGACAGTTCTTCTTGTTATGATCTGCTTAGGCATATTGGCATATGTATATTACCCTGATTTGGTAAAAAAAGAAGATAGTCCTTTAATACCTACATCTTCTCAAATCAACTCTTTCAAACAATCGACAGAAGAAATTGAGGGAACACCTTTTGAAGAGGCTTCATCTGAAAAAGCCACCTTAACAACAGAAGAACAGGTGCAACAACCTAAAAAAGAGGTGACAGAACCTATAACGGTGAGGGAAGAATATGTCCCTAAGGTTGCTGAGCAACCAGCTGATATTTCTTCCACGCAAGCAGCAGTTCCTGAAAACACACAGTCTCAAGCAGCTTCAACCCCTAAAACTGTTTCGAAGCCAGCTACTCCTGTGTCTACCCCTAGAACTACATCTAACACGACCACATTTAAACTGGGTAATACAGAATATGTAGTTAATGGTTTGATAGAGGAGCATGTCCTTCAAAAAGGTGAAACACTTTTTGCTCTTTCAAGAAAATACTATAATGCCAACTCAAAGTATATCTTTATCGTAGAGTTTAATAGAGACGTTATAAAAGATCCTGATAATGTGCCCGTGGGCACCAAACTTAAAATACCAAGAGTTGTGAAGAAGTAGCCTTTATGGGTTACTTCTTTTTTATGAAATGATAAACAGTATAAAAGTAGATTAAACTGAACATTTTATTAGTTTTTTTAATACAAAATAGTTGGTAGGCTTGGCCTAAAGCAGTATTTTTGAGCCCAAATTAAAACAAACGTATAATTTTGATATAAAACTATGGCAGATTCAATTAATATCCGTGAACTGAACGAACGGATTGAGAACAAAAGCGCATTCATTACGCATCTTACTACTGGCATGAACCAGACGATAGTAGGGCAGAAACACTTGATAGAATCTTTGTTGATTGGCTTGCTTTCAGATGGACACGTGTTGTTGGAAGGTGTGCCTGGTTTGGCAAAGACTTTGGCCATCAAGACTCTGGCATCGCTGATTGATGCAAAATACAGCCGTATTCAGTTTACACCTGACTTATTGCCTGCCGATGTAATCGGTACTATGGTATATAGCCAAAAAGATGAAGTGTTCCAGGTAAAACAAGGCCCTGTATTTGCCAACTTTGTGCTGGCAGATGAAATCAACCGTGCTCCAGCTAAGGTGCAGAGTGCTTTGTTGGAGGCCATGCAAGAACGCCAAGTAACAATTGGAAGTGAAACGTTTAAGTTGCCAGAACCTTTCCTTGTATTAGCTACTCAAAATCCTATCGA
>DBWZ01000015.1:5169-7588 GCA_002309345.1 Pseudobutyrivibrio sp. UBA1225 | reverse complement strand
GTGACCCTCAACAAGTTTGATTACCCTGGCTTTTTATTCACTTTATAAGAGTGAAATATAGCCATTTTAAAGAATTATTGTTAAATGCAATAACAAGAATTTGAAATTCTAAAGCAAAAATTAGGCAGTATATGCATTTTGAGTATTGTTAGAATAGTATTGTTACTCAGAAACACATTTTAACAGGAATCAAATAAGAGGAGGTTAAAAGTCACATGAGACGAAAAATGCAATTATTATTTAGCGTTATGTTGTCGATGGTTATCGTATTTACGTTAGCTATCAACGTTAAGGCTGCAGACCCGAGGGGGGATGTAGGACCTTATTTCAATCCATATAATTGGTTAGAAGCAGAAGTTAATTTTTCTCATCCAGAGCAAGCTGCTAAAGAGGATGATGGAAGAAAGGTTATTAAGCTTGAAACAATCAAAACTGATAATTACGAGTACATTGATTATTTTGTAATGCGAGACGTTAAAATGAGTAAAGGTCTTGGCTCTATAGATATAAAGGCAAAAGCCGATGAGCCAGCGATAATTACTATTCGTCAAAATGGATTAGATGGTCGATTTATCGGAAGAATAATGGTTAATGCTACCGATGGCATTTATGCTACTTTTACTGCGCCAACAGAGGATGCTGGTGGTAAGTGCTCATATTATTTCATTTGTGAGCAGGGTTCATGCTATATTGATAAATGGAGGGCTAATCCAAGAGATTACAGTGTTAAAGATGATGAAGAGGATGAGCCAAAGGTGACAGATGTACCGGATGAACCAAACGTGCCGGATGAACCAGAAACAGTTCAGAGTGGAAATCCACCAGAAGTACCATTTGCTATTCCTTATAATGATGTACAGGCTGAAACCGCATTTGATAAATCAGCAAATGTGCAATTGACAGATACTCCTAATGGAGGTAAAGCTATTTCTAATATCACAGAAGGCGAGTATTTAGGTTTTAAGGATTTATATTTTGACAAAGGAATTACTGGTGTTCAACTGTTAGCAATAGCTGAGGACAAAGGCTCAATTGAGATTAGAAAAGATGCACCAGATGGCGAGCTAGTTGGCACGATAGATGTGGGTAGACAAAAGAATCAAAAAGGAGAAGTAATATATTTTCCATTTGAGGAAACCACAGATACTATAGAAGGACTTCATACAGTTTATTTTGTCGGAAAATCCGGAAATGTAAGTATTGATGTTTGGCATGCATGGCCATTACGAATGGATGGATATTTACATCAACCAGGTGAAGATATTTCTCCGTATTTTCGCGTTGAAGCAGAACTTGATTTCCCAAGATATAATACAGAGCTAACAACGGCAGGATTTGGCAAGGATGTCGTTGCTATAAAAGGTCAAGGCGGATATTTCTCAGTTGAAAATGTTGATTTTAAATCAGGACTTTCAGAAATTTGGGCTTTCGTATTTTGTAATGAAGATGATGCGCAATTAGA
The DNA here is from genome assembly GCA_002309345.1 of Pseudobutyrivibrio sp. UBA1225. Classification (GTDB taxonomy): domain Bacteria; phylum Bacillota; class Clostridia; order Lachnospirales; family Lachnospiraceae; genus Pseudobutyrivibrio. Next base: position 6,126 of record DBWZ01000015.1, on the reverse strand, counting down.
AATCAGAGATGGTGCTGTAGATGGTGAACTTCTAGGCTCAGTCAATTTAAAAAATACAAATGGTGACGCGGAAGACTACATCATAAAGTTACCTAAATCAAATGAGTTTAGCGGAAAGCATAATCTTTATTTCGTAAGTAGTAAGGGTTCTTTTGCAGTTGATTCTTGGTTTGCTTATCCAGCGGATAGTGAAGAGATTGAGCAGCAAGAGACACCAGAGGTGCCAGAGCAACCAGAGCAGCCTGAGACTCCAGAAGTGATAGAGCAGCCAGAAACACCAGAGGTATCAGAACAACCTGAGACTCCAGAGGTACCTGAGGATTCAAAGAAGCCATTTGGAATAGAAGTAGCAGAGGGGGTCTATGCTTATTATACAAGTACCCGTTGGGATGGCGGCTATCAAATCAACATGACTCTAACTAACTACTCGGGCAAAAGAATTGATGATTGGAAGGTCAAAATCAAAAAGAGTGATATAGTTCTTGATTCAATTTGGTGTGCAGATGTCGCAGAAGAGGGCGATAGCTATGTATTCACAGCTCCTGATTGGGGAAAATCAATTGATGATGGCCAGATTGCAGAGTTCGGATTTACAGCAAAAGGAGAACTAAAGGGCATCATTATTCAATAGTTACTATTCACAGTTGTTATTTTAAACCAGGATGGCACTAGCCCCGGTTCGCACTCATTAGGTGCCTGCCCCGGCCCGCCCGGCTTGCAGCCCTAGGGTGACCTGATGACATAGCATAAGATTATGATTTTCTAAAATGCTAATATCACCATCCTTGTTTGTGGATGTGCTTTCAACTATTTACAATTCTGACGTGAATGTATGTCTCCAATGGACATACATTTATACTAATTAAAGAAAGCTCCGCAAAACTAGCTTAGTAGCAATTGACGCGCATTGGATTGAGCTTAGTGAAAGTGTAAGTGATTTTTTACATATATAGTCAT
>DBWZ01000015.1:0-5108 GCA_002309345.1 Pseudobutyrivibrio sp. UBA1225 | reverse complement strand
AAAAAATCTCTTACATACTTTCACTTAGCGAATGGATTTGCGCGCAATTGTACTAAGTCTAGTTTTGTGGAGCTTTTATAATACATACAACATGTCCATTGGAGACATAACATTCACTTCGAATTGTAAAATCGATGAAAGTACATCCACGGATGGTGATATTTTGGCATTAAGAAAATCTATAATCTTAGCTAAATTGTCAGCAGGTACCCTAGGGCTGCAAGCCGGGCGGGCCGGGGCAGGTATAATAGGGGGAGGCAGGGGCTAGTGCCTTTTCAATTAATTTATAGCTGTGAATAGTAACTTTTTTTAAAAACTTTATTGCACTAAAGTGGTAAAAGTTGTAGAATCGATTCTAGATTGTGTCGGGTGGCAAGAGTCGACATATTTTGAACTTTTAAATTCTGAAAGGAGAATATACAAATGAATTTTAAGAGTAGTTATTTACAGCGCGTTTATGACGGTCTTGAGTCTAGAAACGCAGAGCAGAAGGAATTCCTTCAGGCAGTTAGCGAGGTTCTTGAGTCTTTAGAGCCAGTTGTTGCTGCTAATCCAAAGCTTGAGGAGCTTGGTATCATCGAGCGTATCGTTGAGCCAGAGCGTATTATTCAGTTCAGAGTATCTTGGGTTGATGATCAGGGCAAGGTTCAGGTCAACCGTGGATACAGAGTTCAGTTCAACTCTGCCATTGGACCATACAAGGGAGGTCTTAGACTTCACCCTTCAGTAAACTTATCAGTTATCAAGTTCTTAGGCTTCGAGCAGATCTTCAAGAACTCACTTACAACACTTCCAATCGGTGGTGGTAAAGGTGGTTCTGACTTCGACCCTAAGGGTAAGTCAGATATGGAAATCATGAGATTCTGCCAGGCATTCATGACAGAGCTTTCTAAGCACATCGGTGCTGACACTGACGTTCCAGCTGGTGATATCGGTGTTGGTGGACGTGAGATTGGTTTCATGTATGGTCAGTATAAGAGACTTCGCAACGAGTTCACAGGTGTTCTTACAGGTAAGGGACTTACATATGGTGGTTCACTTGCTCGTACAGAGGCTACAGGTTATGGTGTTTGCTACTTCACACAGGAAATGCTTAAGTCTGCAAAGAACACATCATTCGAAGGCAAGACAGTAGCTGTTTCAGGTGCTGGTAACGTTGCTATCTACGCTATCCAGAAGGCTTATCAGCTTGGTGCAAAGCCTGTTACATGTTCTGATTCTACAGGTTGGATTTATGATCCAGAAGGAATCGATGTTGATCTTCTTAAGGAAATCAAAGAAGTTAAGCGTGCACGTCTTTCTGAGTATGCTGCAGCTAGAAAGTCAGCTGAGTATCATGAAAAGAAGAACGGTGAGCACGGTGTATGGCAGTACAAGGTAGACATCGCTCTTCCATGTGCTACACAAAACGAGCTTAACGAAGAAGATGCTAAGATGCTTATCTCTAACGGCGTAATCGCTGTTGCTGAGGGTGCTAACATGCCTTCAACTCCAGAGGCTGTTGCTGCATTCCAGAGCGCTGGCGTTCTCTTTGGACCAGCTAAGGCTGCAAACGCAGGTGGTGTTGCCACATCAGCTCTTGAGATGTCACAGAACTCTGAGAGACTTCACTGGACATTCGAAGAAGTTGATTCTAAGCTTAAGGGCATCATGGAAGGTATCTTCCACGCATGTGATGACGCTTCTAAGAAGTACGGTATGGAAGGCAACTACGTTGCAGGCGCAAACATCGCAGGCTTCGAAAAAGTAGCTGAAGCAATGATTGCACAAGGCGTTGCTTACTAATCTAATATAGAATTTTTTGAAACCTTGAAAATTTACGTTTTCAAGGTTTCTTTTTTTGTAATTGTTTAATAAAATTTTAACGGATGACCGCACATAATAAGTTGGCCATCCGTTAATCATTATGAAGGGAGGTCGAAGCCGGATCCATGGACCTAGAAAAAACATATGACAAAATATACCGGTATGTGTATTTTAAAATAAATAATCGCTCTATAGCAGAAGATATCACACAGGAGACTTTCCTTAGATTTATCAGTAAAAAGGGGGATTTCCATGATTCGGATATACGATATCTTTATACGATTGCTCGCAATCTGTGTATTGATGAGTATAGACGTGTTAAACCAGAACCTCTTACAGATGAGATTAATCATAGTGTTGTTGATAGTGATAATACAGAGAATCGCTTGTTGGTTAAGCAGGCATTGGAAAAATTACCAGTGGAAGACCAAGAGCTATTGTTGCTTAGGTATGTAAATGAAGAATCCGTAAATACGATGAGCAAAACACTTGGAATATCCAGATTTGCTCTATATAGGCGATTAAAAAATGCTGAAGAAAAACTCCGTTTGAATTTGGAGGTGGAGGAATGAATAAAAAAGAATTAAAAGCGATGTTAAATGATGCATTCTATGCTCCTGAACCGGAAGAGAAACAGAGCTTTTTGAAGTCGTTTCCTCCTAGGCGGATAACAATGGTTGAATTTTTGCTTCAACAGATTTCGTATATACGAATTTCCTCATGGATTGTTTTTCTTGCGATAGTTGCAGTTGCTATATTTGGTTCGGCGTTTGGAATTGGAATGACCGAGGATATAGTAACTATGATAATGCCGTTTTCGGTTGCTGTAGCCATGGTGGAAGTTAACAGATCCAGAAAATACAATATGGCTGAGCTGGAAATGTCCACCAGATTTTCGCTTAGAAGCGTTGTCTTTGCAAGAATGGTGATACTTGGAATAGTTTCTATTATCATTTTGGCGATTAGCTCTCCGGTGATTGCCGGTACGTTTGGTGGAAAAGCATTGCAGGTAGCAGTGAGGGTGTTGATACCATATTTAATCACGATGATTATATGCCTTAGGGTTGAAAGAAGTACCCTGGGACGAGGCAACGGTTACATATCCGTGGTAATCGCAGGTGCAATGGCGCTATTTATTTCGTGCGCTGATAGTTATACTCCTGCGATAATCGCATGTTATAGAGAACTTTTGGCAGACTGGGGGCTTTTGATGGTGATAGCACTTTTTGCGATAGCATTTTACGAACAATGGAAAACTGTCAAAACAATGGAGGCATTTGCATGAAATTATCGGTAGACAGAATTACGAAACAATATAAAAACAAAATTGCGGTTGATAGAGTGTCTTTCGAACTTACAGAGGGAGTGACAGGCTTGCTTGGCGCAAATGGCGCCGGCAAAACTACGCTTATGCGAATGATGTCAGGCATACTGGCACCGACAAGCGGAGAGATTAGGGCGGATGGAATCCCTGCATTGGCTGAAAACTATCGGGCCATGCTGGGCTATCTGCCGCAGGATTTTGGATACTATCCTGAGTTTACTGCCAGAGAATTTGTTGAGTATATGGCAGCTTTAAAGGGCATAGAAAAAAGGAAAGCCAGAAGAAAAACTGAAGAACTTTTAGAGATGGTCGGACTTTCGGATGTGGCCAAAAAGAAAATTAAAACTTTTTCGGGCGGAATGAAGCAGAGAGTTGGAATCGCGCAGGCGCTATTAAATAATCCCAAGATTCTTATTTTGGACGAGCCAACTGCCGGACTGGACCCAAAAGAACGGGTTAGATTTAGAACGCTTATCGAAGAGCTTGGAAAGGATTCAATTGTGCTTCTTTCAACTCATATAGTTTCAGATATCGAGCATATCGCGGATAGATTAATCATGATGAGAGAGGGATGCATTGTCTGGAAAGGCTCGCAGAATGAGATTTCATGCGACCTTGAAGAGTTTTATCTGGAAAAGTATGAGGACTTATTGGTAGAGGCATAGTGATTTTTAGCATGAATAAAAAGGGAGTTTCAGAATGAAAAAGGATAGATGCTTTGGAACAATTTATAAATTTGAATTACTCAAGATTCTCAAGAATAAGGTTGCTGTGATTACTTTTTTAATCCTGTTTGGTTTCATGTTTGTTCAGGGTGAGTTTGAGGTGAGAGGAAACGTTGAAATGGATGAATTCAAAAATTACGCAAAGCTTGATGGCCGCAAACTTGATGACAAACTCCTTGGTGAATTCAATGAGGTTACGAATGAATATGGTGAGGTAATCAACGAAAAAGACAGGGCCTATGGCAGCCTAGAAGAATGGATAAAGGACATTGCAGGATATGGCGTAGCGCTGCAGGATATAAGTGAAACCACATTATATGAAAAGCGTCTTGAGACGATAGACGAGGCTTACAGAGATTCCTATCTGGACGAAGGAGAAATTGCATATTGGAAAGAGCAGGAGAAGACAATCGACAAACCATTTGAGTGGAAATATACGCTGACGGCCGTTGGTGTTCAGGAAGGGATTTCAAACATAACCATAATGATGCTTCTTGTCATCGCAGCAGGACTTTCGGCAGTGTTTTCTATAGAGACTCAGCGAAGAACGGATTCTATAATTAAGGCAAGTATCAACGGTCAAAAGGAAATCTATTTTGCCAAGATTTTAGCGGGTGCAACGTATTGTTTTTTTACGGTCACGCTTCTTATAGGCAGCTTTCTTTTGTATGTGCGATTGAAGTGGGGATTCGATAGCCTTGATGCTGTAGAACAGGTTATTTATCCATTCACTCAGATGAAAATGACAGCCGGAGAGCTGGCTTGTATTTTGGTCGCTCTCTCGATTTTGGGCTCGTTTTTTATGGCAGCCGTGGCTATGTTTTTGTCATGCGTTTTGAGAAATACTATGGGCACAATGATAATTCTTATAGGTGGCTATATCGGGCTTTTTGCTCTTGGGACATCTATACCGATGGAGTTTAAAACCCTTTCAAAATGCGTGGATCTTTTGCCGTCGTTTCAGGTTTCACAGCGTGTAGTATACGAATTCAGGCTGTTCAAAGTGGCAGGCCATTATTTTAGATCTTATCAGGTGGCTCCATTTGTATATATAATTATCGCATTTACGTTAATTGTTGCAGGATATTTCATTTACAGAAAACAAGAACTTAAAAGTGTTTAGTTTAGAAATGTGGGTTTTCGATTTTCAGCATATAGTTTGTATATCGGGAAAGTGTGTCCCTGAACGGACATGAAATATACTTAAAAGAAATAGTTCCACAAAACTAGCTTAGTAGCAATTGCAGCGCATT
>DBWZ01000074.1 GCA_002309345.1 Pseudobutyrivibrio sp. UBA1225 | reverse complement strand
CATGTGTTAAGCACGCCGCCAGCGTTCATCCTGAGCCAGGATCAAACTCTCATGTTAAAAAAGTTTAATTCCGAATCAGTATAAAACTGACTTGTTTACTATAAAGGTTTCGTTTCAAAATCACACTCTTTACAAAGTAAAGATTGTGTAAGCAACAAGCTTGCTTGTTACCATTAGAAACTTAAATGAATTTCAAGGATACATAAATGTATTAATTCAAGGTTTGTTTCACTGTTCAGTTATCAATCTGCGCTTTGTTGTTGCCCTTTGCAGCAACTCGTTTATATTATCACGAGTGCCCATCTTTGTCAACAACTTTTTTGATTTATTTTTTAAAATCATTCCCTCGAAAAACTCAGTGTTTTCTAAGGGTGCACCGCTTTTAGCGGAACGAATAGAATAATAGCATCAACACCTATTAAAGTCAACATATTTTTTCAAAAAAATTAATGTCTTTATTTTCCGATAATTTTCTCGATTAGATTGTTTTGATAGACAAAGTTTAGCACCTTACTTGACTGGCTATTTGATACAATAAACTCTCCTACTGTAGAGGATGGGAAGCAATTAGCCAGATACATGGCAAACCATGTGATAATTAGTCCCTGTAAAGCACCACCAACAAAGCCAAGGGTTTTGTTGACGTCCTTAATTCCTGGAACAAAACCAACCGCCCTGAGCAACCTATCTATTAGCGCGATTAGTAAGATTCCCACTATGACTGTTAATATAGTAGAAATTCCCTTTATAGCAGCTGCAGTAAGTTCTTGTGCTACAAATAGAATCAGATTATCTATAGATGTTTTAATAGTATCTGTTATATTATCCTTTATCTTTTCTGGAACGACGCTAAGCACCGCCTCTTCACCTGTTCCGGCTTCCTTTTCTTCTGATGTCTTGTATTTGTCATGCAAATGTTCATCTATATGCTCTTGTATCATTGAAGGTATCTGTGTGTGATCTGTAATATATTCCTCCGCCTTTACACTTCCATAATTAACAAAACATACAAGGAAAATCCAGGATATCAATCCAAATAGAATTCGAATCATTCCCTTTTGAGCTCCGCGCAAAGCGCAAGCAAGCATCATTAAAATAAAAATAATAAGTAAATAATTAATTGTCATGTCTAACTCCTATTTTATGTATATCTCTTCTGTCTTTGTTCCTTCTATTAAGTAGTAACGTCTTGATGTTGTGCCAGGCAAAACATTGTAGACGCTTTCGTCAAACTTATAGTAGAACTTTCCTATACCTTGCAGATTATATATAGTAAGTTCTTCTCCATTGATAACACAGACTTCATCATTGTCTAGTAGCTTGATGTCAGTGTAGCCCTCTGTTATTTCTTTGTTCATCCACCTAAAGCCGTATAGATTGTATACGTTGATTTCGTTGACTACCTTACCAGACTCTTCGGCCTTTTCACAAACATATCCGAAATGGGTATCGTTATAGAAAATGCTCTTTATGTCTGATGAGACTTTGATTTCCTTGGCAACTGTAGCCTTGAAGTTGTTATTATAAATGATAATCTTTGAATCGGCAAAAGCTATAGCCTTATCGTTCTTTAAGTACTCTACTTTTGGAATAAGAACTCCAGGATATTTATGCTTGGAAACTATGTTGTCTTCTTCTTTCTTACCTGCACTTGTAAAATCATAGAACACAAGCTCTGTCGATACTTCACCTTCATTTACATTAATAATAGAAAGTAATAGTCTAGTTGCATCTGAAGATAACGCCATTGAAACTGGATAACCACTATTTTCTGGGTGAATCTCTCCTGATACTAGAACATCTCCATCCTTGTCATACAATTGTATGTAGCTTGTGTTGTTCTCCTGCAAAAGAACACTGATTGTTCCCTGCTTTGCAACCTTTGCCTCTATAACAGGCACCGTTGTTGTGATAGATTTTACATGTCCCTTGGTGGAAAAAATATCTATTTCATTTCCTTTTTTGTCATACACCACTATGTAATTTCCGCAAACGTCGATGTTTGGATTGGTCATATCGTAGGTGTAGTTCCAAATCAGCTCACCAGTAACTGCCGTGTAGAAAACTCCATCAGCACTATACTTTAATAGATTGTTGTTGAAGCTTAGGAAGTTGCTTTCAATTGAATCATTTCTATCCCAACTCTTTTCTACTTCATAATCCTGATACTTTGTAAGCATCTTGATGACTATAACCGAAACAATAACAATTAAGATTAGGATAATCAAAAACACATGTTTCTTTTTTGGAGGGGCATACTCGCCGTCTTGGTATTTATCCCTTTTAGGTGTATCTACCTCTTTTTCTTCGTCTTCATTTTTGTTTGGTAATTTGATGATTTTGAATTCTTCCATATCTTCTCTCTATTAAATCAATAAAATTCTCTAAGATTTTTCCATATTATACAGGAAAGAGTTTGCTTTGCAAACTCTAGCAGCGGGAGGTGCCACTAGAAATTCCTAGTTCCTAGTAAGCAAGAAAGAGTTTTGCTAAGCAAAACTCTTAACTGAAAATCTTCTCTTACTAAATCTTAAAATACAAATATAGCAACTTGGTATGGCGCAAGTGGAAAAGCTACTGAATAATCTCTGCCATCACACTCTTCCTTTCTAGGAAGGATGGAAGAAGCAATAACATCCCCTGCTCCTCCGAATATTTTATTCTCGGAGTCTAGCACCTTCTTAAGCTTTTTGCTTGTGGGCACTCCAACTCGATAGTCTTCGTACGCCATAGGTGTCATGTTTATAACAAACAACAAATCATTCTTGTCGTTTTTTGATTTACGAATAAAGCTAAATATGCTTCTATAGCCATCGTTGGCATTAATCCATTCGAAACCTTCCCAAGCTAAATCCAACTGATACATTGCAGGATATTGCCTGTAAATGTGCAAAAGCTCCTTGAACATTCTTGCAACATGTCTGTGATTTGGATTATCTAGAACATACCAATCAAGCTCTCGCGCCTCGCTCCATTCTGTTCCTTGAGCGAATTCCTGGCCCATAAACAAAAGCTTCTTACCAGGATGACCCATCATAAAGGCATACCCAGCCATGAGATTTTTGTATTTGTCTATCTCTAAACCTGGCATCTTGGCAAGCATTGAACCCTTTAGATGAACCACTTCGTCGTGACTTAGAACGAGAATGTATCGCTCTGCACTATTGTAGCTCATTGCAAAGGTCATCTTGTTGTGATTGTCTTTTCTAAAGTATGGATCTAATTTCATATAGTCGATGAAATCATGCATCCATCCCATGTTCCATTTATAAGAAAAGGCTAAGCCTCCCTCTTCAACGTCTCCTGTAATCTTTGGCCAAGCTGTTGATTCCTCAGCAATCATTATTGCCCCTGGATAGCGGCCACGGATCAAGGTGTTGATGTGTTTGAATAGCTCGATTGCTTCGAGATTCTCCTTGCCACCATTTTCATTTGGAATCCACTGGCCTTGGCGCTTGCCATAGTCTAGATATAGCATAGAAGCAACAGCATCTACCCTAAGTCCGTCGATGTGATATTGCTCTATCCACTGAACAGCGCTACCTATAAGGAAGTTTTTAACCTCTGGTTTACCATAATTAAAAATCTTGGTGCCCCAATCCGGATGCTCCCCCTTTTTCGGGTCGGCGTATTCGTATAGAGCTTGTCCATCGAAGTCTGCCAAGCCGTGAGCATCTCTTGGAAAATGAGCTGGCACCCAGTCAAGGATTACACCTATACCATGCTTATGCAAGTAATTTACAAGATACATGAAATCTTCTGGCGTTCCATATCGTGAAGTCGGTGCATAATAACCTGTGACTTGATATCCCCAAGAACCATCAAAGGGATATTCGGATATACCCATCAACTCAACATGGGTGTATCCCATATCGAGAACATATTCTGTAATACTATGAGCAAATTCGCGGTAACTATAAAAACCATCGTTTTCTGGTCTTGGATGTCTCTTCCATGAGCCAGGATGAACCTCGTAGATGGCAAGTGGCTTTTCCCAAAAATTGGTAGAAGCTTTTCGCTGCTTCATCCAAGCTCCATCTGACCATTTAAATTTGGTGTAGTCGTAGATTCTAGAGGCTGTGCCCGGTCTGACCTCTGCAAAGGTCGCATAGGGATCTGCTTTGTAAAGCTTTTCTCCAGTTTCTGTGTGAATAAGATATTTGTATAGTTGGCCTTCCTTTGCCTCCGGCACAAAAACCTCAAATACTCCCTGTGACTCTGGCTCAACCCGCTGCATAACGTTGCGAGTTTCATCCCAATCATTGAACTCGCCTATAACTGCCACACTAGTTGCATGTGGAGCCCACACATCAAAGTATACTCCGGTTCTCCTGCCTAATTTTCCCTTATGGGCTCCCATCTTTTTGAAAATGTCATAATGAGTACCCTGACCAAACAGATAACCATCCAAATCTGTAAAATTGCTCATATTATTTTTTGTTCCCCTTTGCAATTATAGATATGCTAACTACTTGTCAAAATCCTTCTCTTTTAAAATGATATTTCCAAATCTATCATATTTAGGCTTGTTGAAAAATCCACCGCGGGAAGATTTCTCAATTGCATCATCCATGATTTCTGCAACCTCTTTGATTGTTGTTGCATGATTGTATCTACCAATTAGGTTGATGCGATTGTACAATGCAAGAACTCCCATGTCATCGATTGTGCATCCAGCCTCGATTGCGTATGTCTTGGCAAATGATACTAGCTCATCGATTGTAAAGGCTGGTATAACAATCTTTTCTGAGAAACGATTAGCAAATGAGCTATCTGCTGCAAATGCCTTTTCTATACCTCGTCTGTTGTCTTCGATAATGATGATAGTGCCTGCTTTATCAGATTCCATTAATAGAGAAAGTGTAACCGCTGTCTCCTTTGAAATAGCACCTGCAGATTCGATGATTAGGCATCCGCCTTGTATCTTGCTGTAAAGCCTTTGGATGTCCTTTTCGTTGAGCTTTTCACCGGAAATCTTGCCTATACCGCCCTTTGGATAACCAGTTTTCTTTTCGAGAACCTTGATAATGCTTGTGGCCATCTGAGTCTTTCCTGAACCATGCTCGCCTACAATTGCAATGTTCCCTTTCTTTTGACTAGGGTTTGCAACCTTGGCTGCTGCACCAGAGATAGCCTTTATAATGTTCTTGCGCATGCCGCTAATTGGTAAGAAGTATGAGAAAATCTCAAGGTCTTCTTCGTCTATTTCTATGGCATCCGCCGATGTTGGCTCTTGAACATTGATGTTTTCAATGTTGATTTCTGGCTCTGCCTGCTCCTCCAACGAAACCTCCTCAACAGGTGGTAATGTTGGTTCTGGCTCCTGATCATTCTCTTCTTCCTCGAATAAATCTGGTGGAAGTTGGATAACAGGAAGCTCTATATCGTCGATGTTGATTTCTGGCTCTGCCGAATCTTCTTCAAAGATTTCTTCATCATCAAAGTCATCTTCTTGCTCTTCTGATTCTTCTATATCTTCTGCAAACTCGTATTGAACATCGTCATCATCCTCCTCAAGGATATCTAGCTCTAGTTCCTGGTCTACAGATTCTTCTTCTGATTGTTCTTCTAAATCTGGCTCGATTATTTTGATCTCAGGTGTTGTGATTTCAGACTCCTGAGAGTTTTCTTTTGTTTCTTCTGCTTCTGTTTCTGCTGGCTTTTCTGCTGTAAGTCTGTCGATTTCTTGCTGCAAAAAATCGTTCACATCAGCAATTATTTGTGATGCTTCTTTAAGATCCACGTCGTCTTTCCCCTCGTTTTCGTTTAATGTTGGAGGCTTCCAGCCTGCCAAATCTTCCATTGCCTCGGTGGCTCCATGAACTACTGCTGCTCCTGCTGCAGCGCTCGCCTTGGCGGCATCACCAGCACTTACTACTGGGATGTCTAGAATACCCTTTTGATGACCATCCGTAGATAGCTTTGGAATCTTAAACGCTATATGTGACTCTGGATCTTGAACAGCTTCGCTCTCTGGTGTGTCTTCGCTAAACTCTTCATCTAAGTCTTCTATTTCTTTTACTTCTTGATTATCTTGATCCTCTTGATTTTCCAGATTCTCTTGCTCTTCTGAAGCTTCTAGAGTTTCTATTTCCTTTGGTATTTCTTCGACTTCTGGAATCTCTGATGTGTCCTCTGCAAGAACCTTTTCGTCTGTATTTGATAGGTACTCTTCTTTTAGAAGATCTGCGGAAGTCATGCCCGCATCAAGCTTGGACATAGCACCCTCCAAACGATTGAGGACGTTGTTGGCCTCTCGAAGAGCCTTGGCTCTGGCGTTTTCGAGCTCCTTGCTCTTTGCCTCTTCCATTGCATGCTCTGCTGCACGCTTTGTCTTTTCCCACTCTGCAAGAACGTCCTCGATTGTCATCTGACCTTCGATTTGTTCTTCAGTTTCGTGGCTCTCGTCAGCAAGTCTGAGACTGATTTGACCGTCGAACCCCTCCTCTAGATATTGCTGGAATGTATCATTGACAGAGAAATCCTCGGATTCATCCTCTGGAGAATCTCCTTGAACCTGAAGGTAAGGGATTTCTTCAACAAGAGTTTTGATGGCATCGATGTTTTCTGAAACCTCACCGGTATCGGTTGCCTTCATGATTTCATCGATATTCTTTTTGATTTCCGCCTGAAGGTTGATGGTGTCAAACCTCTCCGGCCCCTCAGGAAGCTTGATATCTGCAACCTCAGGAAGGACTATTCCCGTAGGAAGCTCCGGCGTGATTTCAGTAATGCCATCCTTCTTTTGGCGAAGATGTCGGTATTTGTCCTCTTGTGTCTTGTCTAGTGGTTGATAGAGCATCTTTAATTCAAGGGCTCTTTCAACAACCGGACCGTCTCCAAACCAAAGTATTATCTCGTCACAAAGGGCGATGCATTTTTCGGCTTGGTTAGTCTTGTGATATAGATAGGCAAGCTCGTAGGCCCACTCTTCAATAAAATCGTTGTCCTTGAGCTGCTCAAGAATCTTGATGAGAGTGGATGTGTCTGCCCCTTTTGCTGTGCTTATGTTGTACTTGAGGATGTACTTGAGACTATCGTGAGGAGCAATCTGTACAAACTCGTTGTAGTATTCCTGTGCTTCGTCTAAATCCTTGAGCTTGATGGAAATCATGCATAGCTTGTACAATATCATTCTTCCGATAGGAGAGCGTTCGTGAGCCAGGTAGAGTAAGTCTCTTGCTTCTTCGATCTTGCCGGCTGCCTCGTATGACTCACTTCCTGAAATAAGATCGTTGATATTATGAACCTTGCGCCAATTAACTGTGTCAGCAATGCTCATTGCATCTGCAAATTTATTGTTAGATACGAGATTTTTCATCTCTTCGATTTTAGTTCTACTTTCCATTTTTTCCACAGATTATTCTCCATAAAACTGTATACTCATAGTTATAAAAATTTTAACATAGGTTAGGTTTAAAATCAAAAAACCGAGGCGGAAAAACCTCGGTTTTTTTGGTTGATTTTACTGTCTATTGTAATTAATTAAACATCCCTTAAGGATAATTTCACGCTCGTCATCTGTAAGTTCTCCGAGAGTTACCTCGAATTCTTTGAGACCGTCTTCCTTGACAACATAAGCCTTGATTACCTCGGTTTTGTTCTCTACAGCATCTTTGATGCCTGGAATGAAAATGTAGTCAAGATTCTTGAATGGAAGCTCTCCTTCTGGAATAACAAATGGAAGCATACCCCAGTTGATAAGGTTTGAACGATATCTCTTTGTTGCATACTCATTTGCGATATTTGCCCATCCACCAAGTACCTTCTGACATGATGCCGCTTGCTCTCTAGCTGAACCATCACCTGGCTTAACTGCAAAGATTGTAGAGCCAACGCCAATATTGTCGTGGTTAACGTTTGGATATGTTGCCTTAACCTTGCTAACGATAGCCTTAAGCTCTGGAACTGCATCTCCAGCACACTCTCCTGCCTCAAGAGCCTTCTGTGCCTTCTGGATATTCTTTGCGCGTCCAACATACTCTGGATCCTTGCGTGAAAGAGTAAACTCAGCAAGTCCAAGTGGGTTTGAACGATATGATGATGTCTCTCCTGATGGAATAAGCTCATCTGTTGTAGTAACTGGGTCATGTATCTCTGATACAACCTGTAAGAATAAGTTCTCTGGAAGAGCGCTCATCTTTGGCCAATCCTTGATGTTTGGACCAAAGTGGATTTCTGTTTCAGGCTCTGCAACGCCGTGTGAATCAAATACACGGTTTGCATAGATTCTACCATCAAAGTGGTATGTAGGGTTGGTATATGTAACATCAACATCTGTTGCTGCTGTAAGATAACCCTTGTTGGCTGCTGTTGCTGCAATTGAACGAGCATCCATAAGAGCAACTGATGCAATCTGACCATTCTGAAGCTTAGAACCTTCGCGGTTAGGGAAGTTTCTAGTAGAGTGGCGGATTGAGAAGCCGTTGTTTGAAGGTGTATCGCCTGCGCCGAAGCATGGTCCACAAAATGCTGTCTTAACGATAGCACCTGTGCTCATAAGGTCTGCAACCGCACCGTTCTTAACAAGCTCCATATAGATTGGAGTAGATGCTGGGTATACTGAAAGTGTAAACTCATCTGGTCCAATGCTTGTACCACGAAGGATATCTGCTGCATCGCAGATGTTTTCAAATCCACCGCCGGCACAACCTGCGATGATACCCTGGTCTACATATAATTTTCCATTTCTAACTTTATCTTTAAGTGTAAATTCTACCTGTCCATCGAGAGAAACCTTTGCTCTCTTCTCGCAATCATCGAGAATATCCATAAGGTTGGCGTTTAACTCTTCGATTGTGTATGTGTTGCTTGGATGGAAAGGCATAGCAATCATAGGCTTGATTTCATCAAGATTGATTTCGATCATGCCGTCATAGTAAGCAACCTGTCCTGGGTTAAGCTCTTTATATTCTTCCTTGCGTCCGTGAATCTCGTAGAATTCCTTTGTCTTGTCATCTGTTGCCCAGATTGAGCTAAGACATGTGGTCTCTGTAGTCATAACGTCTACGCCAATTCTGAAATCCATAGAAAGGTTGGCAACACCAGGGCCAACGAATTCCATGATTTTGTTTTTAACGTAGCCTTTATCAAATACCTCGCCGATGATTGCAAGGGCAACGTCCTGCGGACCTACACCCTTTCTAGGAGTACCTGTCATGTAAACTGCGATAACTCCTGGCATAGCGATATCGTATGTCTGATTTAAAAGCTGCTTAACAAGCTCTGGTCCACCTTCGCCCATAGCCATTGTTCCAAGAGCTCCATATCGTGTGTGGGAATCTGAACCAAGAATCATCTTGCCACCACCAGCCATCATTTCACGAGCAAACTGATGTATAACTGCCTGATGAGGTGGAACGTAGATTCCGCCGTACTTCTTTGCACAAGAAAGCCCAAACATGTGGTCATCCTCGTTGATTGTACCACCTACGGCACAAAGAGAGTTATGACAGTTTGTAAGACAGTATGGAATAGGGAACTTTTCAAGGCCTGAAGCTCTTGCTGTCTGAATAATTCCTACATAAGTGATATCATGGCTCACTAATTTATCAAACTTGATTTCAAGATGTTCCATATTTCCAGAGGTGTTATGGTTTGACAAAATGCCATAAGCCATAGTCTCTTTATGTGCAGCGTCTTTTGTAACATCTTGTCCTGTTGCAGCCTTGATTGCAGCAGATGCCTCATGACTATCCTCAACTATTTGAGTGCCATTGATTAGGTAAACTCCGTTGTTGTAAAGCTTCATTCCTTATTATCTCCTTTTAGTGATTTTAATCCAAAAAGACCTCCAAGGCCCTTCTTTCCTGATTTCTTGTTGCCCTCCCCGGATTCTTCTTGCTTCCACTTAAAGTATTCAGCATCTAAATCATCTGATGAAATAGTCGAATCTTGTATATCATTGCCTGGCTGATCCAAATCTTCTTCGAATTCGATACCCGCCTTGGCAAAATATTCCTTGTCGATGCGAATCTCTGGCGCCGCATACTTAGGCGCAACAACGTCGAACTCCTCCTCCGAACCTTCGGCTTTTGCCTTTTTGATTCGCATGTTTTCTTCGTCAATCAATCTGAGATATTTCTGAGTGTCAATCAAATCGTTAAGATGACTCTTAAGCTCTAGCTGATTTGTTTTGACTCCTCGCTTTTCTTCTTTTATTTTTTTGATTGCGTCCTCGTAAATCTTTGCAACAGATTCCTGAGACTTATCAATTATGTCTTGGATGTTATCTAGAGCATTGTCCGTGTACATGATAGACGCAGCATAGATATCTTCTGCCTTTCTAGTAGCATCAAACACAATGTCATCGCCTTGCTTTTGCATTTCTCGGTTTGCTTTATCACGACTTTTGACAGTGAGTTCGTACTCCTCCATCATTTCGTACATGCACTCGTTGAGCTCTTTAATCAAATCCATCATGGCGTTTTTGTCCACAATGACATTTTTAGCGCTTCCCTGATATGGCTGTGCTTTCGAAAACTGCACATGCATTTCTCTAAGTACTTTTTCTGTTCGATCTTGTGCACCCATAATTTCACCTATATTCAAGCTTGCTAGGAAAAAATTTCCTAATTATGTAAAAATACCGAGCCGCATGACTAGATATTATTTGGTAGCTACCCTAAGAAAACTCCCTCCAGGTGACCCCGCGTCAGATGAGCGGTCCTTCTTAGTGCTGCTGCATTCCTGCCCTGACACGATTCGTAGGTGCCCATTACGCAGGACCCAAAGATCAGCATCCTCCTAGGATAGCCGCCAAACAATATCTAGTTCAAGCTTGTCGCTCGGAGCCCTTATTTTATGATAACTAGGGCTACTTTGTCAATAAAATTAAGTCAGTTACATTAATTGATTCTTTTGTTCTCTAAGCTCCTCGAAGAACTTTGTCATCATCTGCGTACATCGCTCTCCTAAGATGCCAGTTTCCAGCTGGCACTGATGGTTAAACTGCTGCATCTGGAGGATATTGATGACCGAGCCTGCGCATCCAGCCTTTGGATTCATTGCCCCAACTACAACCTTTGGGATTCTGGCTTGTACAATTGCACCTGCACACATCTGACAAGGCTCTAGGGTTACGTATAAAACACAATCCTCTAAGCGCCAATCGCCAGTCTTGCGGCAAGCTTCTTGAATTGCCGCAATCTCCGCATGAGCTAATACGCTCTTATCTGTGTTTCTGCGGTTGTAGCCTCTTGCGATAATCTTGTCTCCTTGGACGATGACACAACCGATAGGAACTTCGTTTATGTCGTATGCCCTTTGAGCTTCCTTGAGGGCTTGTTCCATGTACTTCTCATATTCTTTGAGATTTTTCTTTTCTTCCTTAGCCTCTTGCTTAGCGATTCGTTTCTCTTCTCGCTCTTCTTTTGACATCATGGATTTTCCCCTCCTATTTTGCTATACTTTGAAGTGAAAATTATGCTTATAATTCTTCAATTTTAGCTATTTTATGTTAACACTTTTACTAATAAAAGGAAATATTTATGCTTATACTAGGCCTACAAAAAACTACGCTTTTAGATTATCCCGGCAAAATAGCTAGCACTATATTTACTGGAGGCTGTAATTTCAGATGTCCCTATTGCCACAATAGAGACTTGGTTTTCCCTCCAAAGGATGTGTTTTCCTATTCAAACGAAGAGATTTTTGAACATCTAAAAAGCAAGCGCAAGGTTTTAGACGGAGTGTGCATCACCGGAGGAGAGCCTACCCTACACAAGGATTTACCTGAATTCATCAAACAGATTAAGGACTTAGGACTTTTAGTCAAGCTAGATTCTAACGGCACAAATCCCAAAATGATTTCATCTCTCATTGATGATGGTCTCATTGATTTTGTTGCCATGGATATAAAACATTCCAAAGAAAAGTACAATTCTATAGCCTGTATGCCTAACTACGACATAGCTCCAATTGAGGCCTCTGTCGAGCTTTTAAAGGAAGACAAGATTGACTATGAATTCAGAACAACCATCATGAAGGAATGTCATTCAGCCGAAGATATGCTATCCATTGGCAAATGGCTTGAAGGCGCAAAGGCATATTATCTACAGAGCTATAAGGAATCCGAACAGGTGATTAATCCTATTTTTTCGCCTCATTCTGTTGAAACTCTCAAGTCCTTTGTTGAAATTTTAAAGCCTTACGTTTTTAACACTCAACTTCGAGGTGTAGATTAGCATAAAGCAAATGGAGAATAATAATATGACATTAGAAATTGAAACACCTAACTTAAGACTTACTGTTCTAAGCAAGCATTCCGCAGAAATGGTTCTTGATTTTTACAACCGAAATGGTGACATCTTTGAAAAATACGAGCCTTTATTGGGGGATGATTTTTACACCGTTGCACATCAAAAAAAGCTTCTTGATTTTGAACAACAGAATATCCTAAAGCTTGTTATGATGCGCTATTGGATTTTTGAGAAAGACAATCCAAACAAGGTCATTGGTACTGTCAGCTACAGAAATATCGTAAGACCTATTTATGAATGCTGCACCATAGGCTACAAAATGGATAGAGACTATATGAACAAGGGCTACTGTACCGAAGCTATCGCTCACAGCCTGCCTGTCATCGCAAGAGATTATGGTGTTCATCGCTTCGAGGCTTTGATTCTTCCTGACAACGCACCTTCTATTCACATGGTTGAAAAGCTTGGCTTCAAATACGAAGGCCTCCTCCATGATAAAATCGTTATCAATGGAGAACGCCTTGATCATTGCATGTATGCCTATTTAGCTGACAACTAGTTATCTTAATATTTTGCTACCATGTGGCTCTAGGTCAAACTCATAGTGAAAACCATCATAATCAAATTCCATATGTTTGGTTTCAGGAGTGTTGTTTAAGGCCACAAGGGCATATTTATCATTTAAAACTCTGGCAAACACCAGGGTTTCATTTTTTACCTGCACCTCTTGATACTTTCCACATTTGATAGCTTCATTTTCTTTTCGAATCTGTGCCAAGGTTTTTATGTGGTCTATCAAATCTGGGTTAGACATCTTATTAATTTCTATGGCTGGTCTAAGGGCATAGTCTCCGTCTCCAGATTTCTTGTCTCCGGCTATTCCCCACTCACTTCCATAATAGATTGATGGAATTCCTGGCATTGTGTAAAGCAAAGTATAGCAAGGATAAATGTTTTCTTTTTCTTTTAGAAGAGTGTATATTCTGTTTACATCGTGATTGTCGATGAAGTTGTACAGATACTTTCCTTGGTACAAGCCACCATCACCCCACTGACGTCTCATGGCATAGTTTATTTCGAAATAGTTGTGGTCGTTGTGGCTAGAGTATATTCCCTTCCAGCATTCATAGTTGGTTACAGCATCAAGCATGTCGTTGTTTACATAGATGTTGTAGTCACCGTGAATGATTTCCCCCATCAACCAGAAGCTTGGTTTCTTTTCTTCTGTGAAGGATTTTAATCTCTTGAAGAAATCTCTTTGAATACAATCTGCTGCGTCAAGACGAAGGCCGTCGATATCAAACTCATCTATCCACATTGATACCGCATTTAAAATGTGGTTATTCACATCTGGGCATCCATAATTTAACTTAACAAGCTCCTGTGCTCCGGACCAACAATCGTATGAAAATCCATCGTTGTACCAGTTGTTTCCTCCAAAATTTAGACCGGCAATCCAGCCTCGGTAGCTAGAGTTTTCCCGATTTGCTTTGACATCTAAAAAAGCAGCATGACCCCTTCCTACATGGTTGAAAACGCCGTCTAACACCACTCTTATACCGCTTGCGTGGCAGGCTTTTATCACCTTTTTCAGGTCATCATTGGTGCCCAAACGACTATCTAGCTTGTAGTAATCGAAGGTATCATAACCATGTGTGCCTGACTCAAAAATCGGACCTAAATATATGGCGTTGATGCCTATGTCTAGAAGATGTGGAATCCAATCTATTAACTTTAGGATTCGATGTCCGGCTGTACTCTCGCCTTTGTTTTCTCTAGGGCATCCAAAGGCTCCCAGCGGATAGATGTGGTAAAACATTGAATCTTTAACCCAACCAATATCTCTCATAAAACTCCTCCTCGCTCCCCATGTAATAATTAAATCTTGAATGATTCTTATTAATACACCTACAAAAATCTTTTACTTATAATTCTGAAGCATCGCAGATTTTAATAGCGTTTCTGCTCTGCTGCTTTACTTCATATAGCATTTTGTCTGCACCCTGCAGATAGGCAAATAAACTTGCGTCTCTAACAGGTATTCCATAACATATACCCTGTGAAATTGTAACTCTATTGTCGGTAAGAGAAAAAAGATGCTCCCAGTTGGCTTCATATATTTCGTTTCTAAGCCAATTTGCTTTTTCCTCTACCTTCTCTCGTGAAAGTCCCTCATAAATAATTACGAATTCATCGCCACCGTATCTTGCTGTAAACACTCCTGGTTCGTTAGATAAATCCATAAGCTTTGATGCGATAAACTTGATACAATCATCTCCGGCTTGATGTCCGTAGTTGTCGTTATACTGCTTGAAGAAATCTATATCTAGGATTTCTACCGCTATACTCGCCCTGTTTATGAGAGCCTTCTCAAAGGCTTCATCGCTATATTCGTTAAGCTTCAGCCTATTATACATCCCTGTTAATGGGTCAGTCTCCGAACGTTTTTGTAAAAATGTATTCTCCTCCTCGACTTTTCGATTGATTTGTGTAAGCTCCATATACGAATTACGCATTACGATCATGTTGCTCACCATCAGCCTGTTTTCTCGCTCCATAAATTCGGAAAGCTCGAAGTATAAAACAGATGCTATTTTGTATTCCTCTATCTGTCCTACTCTTCTGTAGTATCTAATCTTTAGGGTGAGAAGCTTTCGCTCAAGGTTTTTAATTGTAGTGTGCTTTGTTAAATCATCTAAAACAGTATACGCCTTGAAAAAATCATCATACTTCTCTGTAGATAAAAGCATACTCAAATAATCAAAGAAATCGTCGAATACATCTAGAATAGGCATGCTCGTGCTGGTACTTTTATTTACCATATCTATCCAGTAATCTCTAGCATCGTTTTCTCCAATTGCCTGATGCACCCTGGCAAAAAAACAATAGATGACGATTTTATCCATGTCTTGCAGATAAGGCAAGCAATCACATCTTAGCTTCTTTTCCATCTCTAGGTATTTTTCTTCTCTATCTAGCTTTAGGTAAGCTCGTCCCATACCAAGCATGATGGCTGTTATGTTTTCGATGTAGCCTTCCATGTTGCTGTGGTCAAGAAGATATCTATATGCTATTTCAGTGTGTGAGATTGATTTTTGAAATTCTTCGATATTTAAGTAAAGAGAGCCTAGATTCATGTGAATCATCCACTCTATGTCTGGCAATGAATACTCCTGACAAATGCTGATTGCCTTTATGAAATAGTCAAGCGCAAAGGGCGCATTACCACGGTTTAGAGAAACAATTCCCAGCATGTTATTGGCCATTGCCACGTATCCCCATTCTTTGACACGTTCCATTGGTCCCATGCAGGATAACATCTGAGAATAAAAATTTGATGCGTCATTTAAAAGATAATATGTCTCGCCTCTTGAAAAATAAGCGTAGCCTATCAAGGCATCGTCTTTCATGCCCTTTCCGCAGGCTAACAACTTTTCGCTGGCTTTGAGTACAGCGTTTGGGTCTTTGCCTCTATTCTTTTGTATTTCGCTTATGAGAAGCTGAACCTCTCTGCTATAGCCGCCAACATCCATATTGTCTGCTCTCCAAGTATAAGCTTTAGATTCTTTCTATAACGACTTTAAAATATTTGTAAGCCTAGCAAAATCTTCAAGAGATAAAGCCTCCCCTCGGATGGTCGGACTAAATCCTGCTTTTTCGATTGCCTCAGCTATTTGCTCCTTTGAGAAATGAAGACCATTACTGAGTCCATTCTGTAAGGTTTTTCTTCTTTGATTGAAGGATGCCCTGATGATTTGGA
The DNA here is from genome assembly GCA_002309345.1 of Pseudobutyrivibrio sp. UBA1225. GTDB lineage: Bacteria > Bacillota > Clostridia > Lachnospirales > Lachnospiraceae > Pseudobutyrivibrio. The sequence goes on along the minus strand of DBWZ01000074.1, from coordinate 5,136 downwards.
ACAACAGCTTTTCGTCGCATTCAACCGGCGGTTTGCGATGACACTTTAAAGTAATCACCGTGCTTGATACCTTTGGCTGCGGCATAAAGCAGCTTGGTGGCACCTCACAAATTATTTCTGGATTACTATAGTATTGAACCGCCAAAGAAAGAGCCCCGTATTCCTTAGATCCTGGACCTTCCTTCATTCTGTCGGCCACCTCCTTTTGAATCATGATGGTAATAGATTCAAGTGGAACATGACTTTCAAATAGTCCCATGATAATAGGTGTAGTTATGTAATATGGCAGATTCGCCACTACTTTGATTGGCTTACCACCATTCTTCTCCATTGCTAGAGCATTGATATCTACTTTTAGAATATCTTGATTAATGACACTCCAATTTTTGTAGGTAGATAAGGTGTCATCCAAAATCGGAATAAGAGTTTTGTCGATTTCAACTGCCACAACCTCTCTTGCCTCTTCGCAAAGTCTTTGAGTCATGGTTCCAATTCCAGGGCCAATCTCTAGAACAAAATCGTCTTTGGTAATACCTGCTGCATCTATAATGCTATCTAAGACATTTCCATCTATGAGAAAGTTTTGTCCGTATTTCTTTTGAAATGAAAAACCATGAGCCTCAAGTACGGCCTTGGTGTAAGTTGGATTACTTAAGTATGCCATTATCTTATCCTTTAACTTTTGAATATATTCTAAGAGCGTTTTCATAGGTTACTTGCTCAACTTCAGACACGCTGATATTTTTGATTTGAGCAATTTTTTCTGCAATGTACTTTAGGTATAGTGAAGAATTGCGCTGTCCTCTGTATGGTTCTGGTGCCATATATGGGCAATCCGTCTCAAGAACTATGCTCTCTAGTGGTATCGCCTCAACTGTTTCAACAAGCTTACGACCATTCTTGAATGTAACCACTCCACCAACACCTATGTACCAACCCATCTTTACATACTCTAATGCTAGTTCTTTTGAGTAAGAATAGCAATGGACAATACCTTTGTTTTCTTGAGTATTATACCCAACAATTGTGTTAAAAGTGTCTTCTGCTGCATCTCTAGAGTGGATTACTACAGGAAGATTAAGTTCTTTTGCTAAATCAAGCTGCTTGTTAAACCACATTCTTTGCTTTGCTCTTTGTTCCTCTTCCTTGACCCAGTAATAATCTAGACCTATTTCGCCGATAGCTACAACCTTTGGGTTTGAAGCATTTGCCTTTATCCAATCAAGGTTTTCGTCGGTCATATCCTCAAGTACCTCTGGATGAATTCCCAAAGCTGCATAGACATCCTCATACTGAGTTGCTAATTCTAAAGAATCCTTACAGCCTCTAAAGCTTGCGCCAATGTTAACAACCTTTCCTATGTTATTTTCCTTTAATAAATTAGAAAGAAGTTCGACTCTATCTTGGTCGAACTTCTCGTCATCATAATGAGCGTGTGTCTCAAAAATCATTCCATACCTCATAATACTCTCGCCATTTACGCAGACAATACCTAGTTTTCTTTCAGTCACTACATATTCCTTTCAGAATAACTAGGACATTGTCATGCTAATGGCTACTTATAATCAGCTTAGCAGATTTCTGCTCCACTAGGCATTGCCTTCTCTGGTGTCATAAGTGCAAGGTTGCCGTCTGCATCCTCTGCACAAAGAAGCATACCTTCTGATAATACTCCTGCAAGCTTAGCAGGCTTAAGATTAACGAGAACCATTACTCTCTTTCCAACCATTTCTTCTGGAGAGTAGAATTTGCTGATTCCAGATACTATCTGCTTTGTAGTAGAACCGATTTTAACCTGTGAGCAAAGAAGCTTCTTAGAGCCCTTTACTGCCTCGCAAGAAATAATCTTTCCAACTTGGAACTGCATCTTCATGAAATCGTCAAATGTGATTTCTGGCTTTGCCTCGATGTCAATTCCTTCTTCATCGTCTTCCTCTTCTGGCTCTTCTGGATGAAGCTCTGCAACCTTTGCCATAACCTCATCTAAATCGAGACGAGCAAAGAGAATCTCTGGCTTGTCTGTAACCTTGTCGCCATTTACATAGTGACCGAAGGTTGAAAGCTCATCGTAAGCAACTTCCTTGGCACCAATCTGCGCAAGAATCTTTTCAGATGTCTCTGGCATAAATGCCTTAAGTAAAGAAGCACCAATTGAGATTCCTTCAACAAGGTTGTAAAGAACTGTCGAAAGTCTGTCTTGCTTTGTCTCATCCTTGGCAAGAGCCCAAGGCATAGTCTCATCGATATATTTGTTGCATCTCTTGAAAAGATTGAATACCTCTGTGATTGCATCAGCCACACGAAGATCAGCCATTTTATCTTCAACTATCTTGGCTGTTCCTGTGACAACTGATTTAAGATCTGCATCAACATCCTCGGCAACACCCTTGTCTTCAACTATACCGCCAAAATACTTGTTGCTCATTGAAATTGTACGGTTCACAAGGTTACCAAGTGTATTTGCAAGGTCTGAGTTTACGCGCTCTACCATAAGTGGCCAAGAGATGGCACCATCATTTTCAAATGGCATCTCGTGAAGCACGAAATATCTAACTGCATCTACTCCAAATAATTCAACTAATTCGTCGGCGTAGATAACATTTCCTTTTGATTTTGACATTTTGTCGTCTTCGCCGTCAGACGACTTAGTAAGAAGCCATGGATGACCAAATACCTGCTTAGGAAGTGGAAGGTCTAAAGCCATCAAGAAGATTGGCCAATAAATAGTGTGGAAACGGATAATATCCTTTCCGATGAGGTGAAGATCTGCTGGCCATAAAGCCTTGAACTGATCTGTAGACTCACCGTCACAATCATAACCAATACCTGTTATATAGTTTGTAAGGGCATCGAGCCATACATAAACTACATGCTTTGGATCGAAATCAACAGGAATACCCCATGTAAATGAAGTACGGCTGACACATAAATCCTGTAACCCTGGAAGAAGGAAGTTGTTCATCATCTCGTTTTTACGAGAAACTGGCTGAATAAATTCAGGATGTGTGTTGATATATTCGATGAGCTTATCTGCATATTTGCTCATCTTGAAGAAATATGCTTCCTCCTTGGCTGGCTGTACTTCGCGGCCGCAGTCTGGGCACTTACCATCAACTAACTGTGACTCTGTCCAGAATGACTCACATGGTGTACAGTAAAGTCCCTCATATGAGCTCTTATAAATATCGCCTTTGTCGTATAGCTTCTTGAAAATCTTTTTAACTTGTCTTTCATGGTCTTCATCTGTAGTACGGATGAACTTGTCATATGATGTGTTCATCAAATCCCAAATAGACTTAACCTGGCTAGATACGCTGTCAACAAACTCCTTTGGAGTGATGCCAGCATCAGCTGCCTTGAGCTCGATTTTCTGACCGTGCTCGTCTGTTCCTGTCTGGAAAAATACATCGTATCCCTCTTGGCGACGGAAACGAGCAATACTATCAGCCAAAACAATTTCATAAGTATTTCCAATATGTGGCTTACCTGATGTGTAAGCGATTGCAGTAGTAATGTAATAGTTACCTTTGTTGCCCATTTTCTAACTCCTAATCTTCAAAAATATCGTCAACTTTTTCTCCGCAAGCACTGCAGAATTTGGCGCCGTTTTTAACAAGGGTGCCACAGCGTGGACATGCCTTGCCTCCCTTTAAGAGCATAATATCTTTGGCGATTTCTTCGATACGAAGATTTGCAGCTTTGATTTCTTTGATAATCTCGCTATCCTCGTCTGAGTGCTCTTGATAGTACTTACGACCAAGTCGTTCGTAAAGCTTTGAAAGTTCCCCCTCTTTAACCTTTTTATCATATTGGAGCTTCGTCATATCTCCTGCATTTTGAGCCATTTTACTAATGTCTCTGGTTGTGTTTGCAATGCTATCTGATAAATTGTCTAAAAAGCCCATATTTCTACCTCCTGCCCCTAGGAAAAAAATCCCCTTTAAACCTTTTGATTTTATCATAAGATTTTATAATTTTCTACATTTTGCTAGGTATATTAAAGAGTTTTCCACTATTTTAGTTTATCGTTTTTCCCATCCTCTTGTTGATGTAATTAACAATCATATAAGCGCTAAATGCACCAATCACTCCTGTTAACATTCCGCAAAGTATATCTGTTGGCCAATGAACAAAGACATACATTCGGCTAAAGCCTATTAAAGCTGCTATTACAAGAAGGGGTATACCAAGCTTTTTGTTTCTAGAAAAAACCGATGCCGCCACAACAAAGCTGATATTTGTATGTCCTGATGGGAATGAATAATCCTTTGGACTTTTAATTAATTGTAATAAATCTGGCTCTAACCAACATGGTCGTGCTCTCATAGCAAGCGGCTTTATAATTATGTTACATAGAATTACTGATATAGCTATTGCAATTGTACATTGCAAACCAAGCTTTCTATGCTTGGGTATTATTAAGAGTAAAAAAACTACCGCCACCCAAAAGCGTCCGTAATTAGCCAGGGATGTAATCTTTGGGACTATAGAATCTAGCATAGGATTTCTGATTCCTTGAATCCAATGTAGTAAATCTTGCTCCCACTGAAAATAAAAAACATTACCTATTTTTTCTACCAATTTTAATTCCTCCAATTTTTCAAAAGGTGCCAGAGCAAGCCGCCCTGACACCTTCTATTAACTGTTTTGCCTAACTATACTGTAATCTTGCAGAATGATTTCTTTCCCTTTTTGATGAGGAACTCATCCGCAAATGCTGTCTTTTCATATGCTGTAAATGGATCAGATATCTTGTCTCCGTTTACTGAAACACCGCCCTGCTGCACCGCACGACGAGCTTCTGCTCGGCTTGATGTAAGACCAGCTGAAACAAGAATCTGAAGGATGTCTACCTTGCCATCTCTGAAATCCTCATCTGAAAGAGTGTGGCTTGGTACATTTTCGGAATTAGCACCTCCTGCAAATAAAGCCTTTGAAGCTTCTTTTGCTTTGTCTGCTTCTTCTGTACCGTGCACCATCTGTGTAAGCTCGTAGGCTAAGATATCCTTTGCCTCGTTGAGCTTTGCACCTTCCCAAGAATCCATCTCTTTGATTTGCTCGATTGGAAGGAATGTAAGCATTCGGATGCATTTTAAAACATCTGCATCTGCAACATTTCTCCAATACTGATAGAAA
>DBWZ01000061.1 GCA_002309345.1 Pseudobutyrivibrio sp. UBA1225 | reverse complement strand
TTCGTTTTGTTATCGTGGCTAAGGATGCTAAGGTTAAGCCAAATGACAAGAAAGTTGGCGTTGAAGCAACAACCGAAGGCATACTTTGTTCTACCGATTGTGATTTTGCTTGCTGGACAAATGGTGAAGATCTTCAGTATGTATATTCATACGAAGATGACTTTGGTCAGGTAACTTGCGAGGCTATTTCAGACTTCCCTGCTGAAGGACAGACTCTCGAAGACCTTGAAGCACAAGGCGAACGTGCCATGCCTCGTAAACCAGCCAACGAATCTTTGGTAAAGACTTTTAAGCGTTGTCACGATTACATTTATGGAAATGAGGGAATGAAGAAGACCGCTTTCTGGGAACTTCTCAACCTTATTTTCTGTAAGCTCTATGATGAAAAGCGTAGATTCTCTGATGCCAAACAGGGTATCAGTTATCGTCGTCGCTTCTGGGTAGGCGTTAAGGAACAAAACACAGAAAAAGGACAAGCAGCAGTTGCAGAACGCATCAAGGGACTTTTTGAGGACTTGAAGGAAAGCAATATATTTAAGGATGTGTTTGATGGCAACGAACAAATAATGCTTTCAAACCGTGGCCTTGCTTTTGTTGCTGCAGAACTTGCCAAATACTCATTCCTTGATGCAACAGTAGATGTTAAGGGAACAGCCTACGAGACAATCGTAAGCAATACCTTGAAGCAAGCTGCTGGTCAGTTCTTTACGCCACGTAACATCATTAAGTGCATGGTCGAAATGCTTGACCCCGACCAGAACTGCCGAGTGCTTGACCCAGCCTGTGGTTCTGGAGGTTTTCTTGTAATGGTGCTTGATCATGTTCGTCGCAAGATTGCCAAAAATCTTTATCCGGAACTTGATGATATTCGGCTTGAAGCTAAATACAACTCACCAGAAGTCGATGATGCAGTACGTGAATATGCTGAAAAGATGATTTTCGGTTTTGACTTCGACCCAGACTTGAAGAAGGCTGCTCGCATGAATATGGTAATGTCGGGTGATGGTCACTCTAACATATATAATATCAACTCACTTGAATATCCATTCGGCAGCAAGCCTGATGTACCTCTTATTGCAGAAGCTGTCAATAAAAGTATTCAGCATAGCACAGACAAGGACTTTCATTTTGAGACGCCTGATAATAATGCACAAGGTAAGTTCGATATGGTATTCACAAATCCTCCGTTTGGTACCAAAGTCGAAGTCGATCAGGAAATTGCTGAGCGATATGAGCTCAACAGCAAAGCCCCTGAAGTTCTTTTCATTGAAGCTTGCTACAACTTTTTGAAACCTGGCGGAAAGATGGCAATCGTATTACCAGACGGAATTCTGGGTAATCCCAACACAGAGAGTGTCCGCACATGGATTTTGAGTCACTTTAAACTTCTCGCAAGCGTTGATCTACCTGTAGAAACATTCCTTCCACAAGTGGGAGTTCAAGCCTCTCTACTATTCCTTCAAAAAAAGACAGACGATGAAATGCTTACCCCTATTGAGGACGAGGATTATGATATTTTTATGGCAATAGTAGAGAAAGTTGGAAAAGATCGACGGGGTGCACCTATTTATGAAAAGGATGATGATGGAGCAGATATTCTATTTGAGAATATAAAAAAATGGCTTGCTTATACAGATAATGGACGAGAAATAATCAAGCAACGCAAAGAAAGGATTAAGCATCTTGCCGATGATTTACCTAAAGTAGCAAAAGCATATGCAAAATTTAAAGAAGGTAAGCAATGAGAACATCTCTTGTAAATAGCAAATATATTTTTTCCCAAGGTAAGAGATTCGAAGGGAAGTACTATCTGAATGATAATTCTTATTTAAGTATACAGATAGAAAAGAATCAAGAAAAATGCTCGTTTCTTGAGGATAATGCTGTTGTTTTCAATCCTCCTGTATTTAAACGCCAGTTCTGTAATAAAACTCCAAGATCCGTTCCTTATTTTCAAAGTTCGGATGTTCCATGTGCAGAAGAAAATAGTAGAGTTAATGTATTTAAAGGGCAAGCTGAATCACTAAATCTTTTAGTTAAAGAAGGCGATATTCTTGTCACTGGTTTTGGTACTATAGGCAATACAAAACTTGTATCTAAGTATCAAGATGGCTCATGCTATGCTAATAATGTTTGTCGAATCAGAATTGAAGACGTAATTATGCGTGGATTCGTATATGCCTTTATATCATCAAAGTTCGGATATTCTCAACTTAATAAGAACGCATCTGGTTCTGTTGTTAGATATATAGAAGCTCCAGGAATCAAAAAAACACTTATACCCAACTTTAGCGATACCCTAAGACAAACTATTAGTACATTGATAGATGCTTCTACAAAACTAAGAGAAGAGGCGACATCACTTCTCGAAAAAGCTCAAAATATTTTATATACAAAGGCAGGATTGGATAAATTGACAACAGATGATTATGATTTTTATGGTTTGCCAGTGAAGAATCGTGAAGTCTCTACATTTGTACGTAACAGGAAAGATATCTCAACTCTCACAATTAATGCATTTAATCATTCTGAAAGAATATCAAGGCTAAAAAATAAGATTACATGTCCGACAATTTCTTTATCTGAAGCATTGGACGATAACAGTTTCTTTTCAACAGGTTCTTTCCCCCGGATTGAAGTAAAAGAGGGAAAAGGAATTATGCTTATAAATCAATCTGACATATTTGACACTATAATAAAAGGGAAATATATCAGTAAACGAGGGGTCAATATCGAAAGCTTAGTTGAATATGGAGAAGTTATGATTGCCGGAGTTGGCACTCTTGGAGAGAACGAGACCTTCTG
>DBWZ01000018.1:16561-30071 GCA_002309345.1 Pseudobutyrivibrio sp. UBA1225 | reverse complement strand
GTAAAAGCTATAGAAAGACACATGTAAATGCTCCCTTTTGGCGCTAAGGAAATCTATAATCTTCGCGAAATTGTAACACAGCAGATGCAAAGCCTCGGTGCCTGGAGGGGAGCAAGTGATACGTACTAAAGGTGGGCAAGAAAAAAGCCCAGGGCTAATGCCTGGGCTGGTGATTCGCGTTATAGGTCGCGGGATTTTTCGATGCAGACGCGTTCGGCTTCGATTACCGCGTTGCGGAAGCCGAGGGCTTCGAGGGCTGCAACGGCTTCGATTGTGGTGCCACCTGGTGAGCATACGGCGTCTTTGAGGGCACCTGGGTGCTCTCCGGTTTCAAGAACCATCTTGGCAGAGCCAAGGACAGCTTGAGCCGCAAACTTGTAGGCTTGGTTGCGAGGCATGCCTTCTGCAACGGCGCCATCAGCAAGAGCCTCGATGAACATGTAGACGTAGGCTGGCGATGAGCCACTGATGCCTACTACGGCGTCTTGAAGCTTTTCTGGCACGATTTCGGCTTCGCCGAAGGATTCGAAAAGCTTGAGGACTGTTTCACATTCGTCGTCTGTGACAAGTGAATTTGGGCTGAGAGCGCTCATGCCTTCACCAACAAGTGCTGGTGTGTTTGGCATAACTCGAATGAGCTTGAGCTCTTTGCCAAATAAGCCTGTGAGTTTCTCAAGGGATTGTCCAGCTGCGATGCTGACAACCACCTTGCCTGTGAAATCTAAGTCTTTGATTCCTTCTATGGCACCTGGAAGGTACTGAGGCTTTACAGCCAAGAAAACAATGTCTGCAAAATTAACAACGTCTGCGTTGTTGGTGCTAGTGGCTACTCCGAATTCTTCTGATACTTTGTCAAGGACAGCTTGAAAGATGTCGCTAGCCATAACGTTTGTGGCATCTACAATCCCTGATTTTATCATGCCACCCATCATGGCACTTCCCATGTTGCCTGTTCCGATAAAACCAATTTTCATGATGAACTCCAATCTGATAGCAGTGCTATCACTGATACTCTAGTAATTAATATATATTATGAATCTTGGTAGATAATAATTCAATCATCAACTCAATATTATTGTTTTGCGTGGATGAGCTTTTCAATGTATGCAATACGAGCGCATACTGTGAAGATCTCAGCTGCCTTCTCTAACTCTTCTATAGAAGGAAGTGTTGGAGCAAAGCGGATGATTGAATCCTCAGGATCCATGTGGTATGGGAATGGAGCGCCTGCTGGTGTAAGCTTAACTCCTGCCTCGCCGGCAAGGTCTACAATGCGTGTAGCTGTGCCGCTTGGAGCTTCAAATGTGATGAAGTATCCACCTTTTGGAGAAATCCAGCTACCACATCCTGCCTCTGCAAGATCTCTTTCAAATGTCTTAATAACAAGCTCAAACTTTGGACGAATAATCTTGGCATGCTTTTCCATGTGCTTACTAACAGATTCAACGTCTGCGAAGTATCTAGCATGACGAAGCATGTTGATTTTGTCATATCCAATTGTCTGAACTGTAAGTGTCTTTTTGAGTTCTTCGCGATTTCTGTGATTACAAGCAATTGCAGCGATACCGCCACCAGCAAATGTAATCTTTGATGTAGAAGCAAACTCGAATACTAAATCTGGATTGTCTGCTTCCTCGCACTCGTGAAGGATATTTAATATCTTGCACTTTTCCTTATATAAATGATGTACCGCATATGCGTTATCCCAGAATACTCTGAAATCCTTTGCAGCTGGCTTAAGATTTGCCATACGACGAACAACATCATTCGAATATACGATACCCTGTGGATTAGAGTATTTAGGAACGCACCAGATACCCTTGATGCTCTCATCCTTTGATACTAAATCCTCTATCATATCCATATCTGGACCATCCTCGTTCATAGGGATGTTGATCATCTCAAAACCAAAGTGCTGTGTAATAGCGAAGTGTCTGTCGTAACCTGGCACAGGACAAAGCCATTTAACCTTGTCGAGCTTGCACCAAGGTGTGCATCCGCCAAAACCAAACATATAGCCACGAGCCACTGCATCAAACATAAGGTTGAGTGATGAGTTGCCGCCAACGATAACCTGCTCAGGCTGACAATCCATGATTTCTGCCATGAGGTGCTGTGCTTCAACTATGCCTTCAAGCTGACCATAGTTGCGTGTCTCTACACCGTTCATGCATTTCATCAATGACTTGCCATCAAGAATATCAAATAAAGGCATAGAAAGATTGAGCTGCTCTACTGATGGCTTACCGCGGCTCATGTCGAGCTTAAGGCCCTTTGCCTGCCAGCTCTTGTACTGAGCTGTGAGCTGCTCCTTCTCTGATGCTAATTCTTCTAGTGACATTTCGCTGTACTTTTTCATTACAAGTCCTTCCTTTACTATGTGTATTACTATTTTGTTGTTGATGTGTAAATCAACTTGTGAAATTAACCTTGTAGATTAATTATTTCTTATCATATCTAAATACTGATTGATAACCTGCTCGTAACCTAAGTTGCCAGGCTGATAAAAATCGCCCCTCTCCAAACCATCTGGAAGATATCTCTGATGTGAAAAATGATTTGGAAAATCGTGAGCATATTCATAACCAACTCCGTGGCCAAGCTTGCTCGCTGATTTGTAGTGAGCATCCTGCAAATGAGTTGGGATTTGTCGCGTGGTGTTGTTTTTAACCTCCGCCATTGCCAAGTCGATAGCTCCGTAGGCTGAATTGGACTTTGGCGCACAGGCAACGTATGTTGCTGCATGGGAAAGGATGATTCGAGACTCTGGCATGCCAATTCGCTCAACTGCAAGAAAAGCAGATGTGGCAACTACCAGTGCCTGTGGGTCGGCATTTCCAACATCCTCTGACGCACATATGCAGATGCGCCTTGCGATGAATTTGGGATCCTCCCCTGCATAGAGCATGCGAGCCAAGTAATAGACTGCTGCATCTGGATCTGAGCCTCTCATACTTTTGATGAACGCCGATATGGTGTCGTAATGATTGTCACCGTCTTTGTCGTATTTAATAACTCGACGTTGGATGCATTCGCTTGCCACATCAATAGTGATGTGAATCTTGCCATCCTCCGCTCTGTCGGTGGTGAGAACACCAAGCTCTATAGCCGTGAGAGCTGCTCTAGCGTCGCCGTTGGCAATATCAGCAAGGAAATCTAGCGCATCATCGTCTATGACCGCCTCGTAGCTTCCTAGGCCCTTTTCCTGGTCTGTTATGGCTCTCTTGATAAGAGTCTTGATATCATCTGCCGCAAGAGGCTTGAGTTCAAAAATGATAGACCTTGAAAGAAGAGCTCCGTTTACCTCAAAGTATGGGTTTTCAGTTGTGGCACCAATCAAAATAATTGTGCCATCCTCAACAAATGGAAGCAGATAATCCTGCTGCCCCTTGTTGAATCTATGAATCTCATCTATAAAAAGGATTGTTTTCTTGCCGTAGGCGCCAAGCGTTTGCTTGGCTGTATCGACCACGGCTTCCATATCCTTTTTGCCAGAAGTAGTGGCATTGATAGATGTGAATTCTGCCGAAGTGGTGTGCGCAATCACCTGAGCCAAGGTAGTCTTTCCTGTGCCAGGTGGTCCGTAAAATATAATAGAAGAAAGCTTGTCAGCTTTGATTGCTCGATAAAGGAGCTTGTCCTTGCCGATGATGTGCTGCTGCCCCACAACCTCATCAAGGGTAGTTGGTCGCAAGCGCGCCGCCAAAGGAGATTCCTTTTTCTTAGCTTCCTGTCTCATGTAATCAAATAGATCCATGTGATACCTTCCTTAAATTTAGCATTATATTTAGTTTTATTGTAACAATCCACTTTACCAAACTAAAGTTTTTGCTTTTGATACTATACTATAAAACATATGAAGATACAACAATTATTTTTTGTAGGACGGACATTTGTCCGTGGTAGAAAACAATTTGCTGTCTCAAGCGTCGATTTGTAAAGGCAGCTCCTTTAAGCTGCCATGTACTCGTAGTATTCATCCTCTGTCGCAAAGAGCGCGTAGCTGCCATCAACCCAGCCCATGTACCCTTCGTCGATTAAATATCCTTTCATAAAAAAACCTCCATATCATAATAACCACTGTAATTAACTGTGATTATAATAATATGGAGGGGTGTACCTATTTAGTCCCAATAGTCTTAATACAAAATACTTACACTATTCCTAGAATGCAAAATTAAAACCAACCCATCTTTGCAAGTTCTTTATATAGTTTTGGAGTTATGCCAACTGACAACTTATTTCCATAATAAAGGGCTATAGGATCCTGTGAAATCTCTTTAAGATCATTTTTATCTTCATACTTTGCAAAATCCTCATCATTTACAAGTCTAGAAGACTTAACTAGTCCATTTTGAATATCAAATTCAATTCTTCCGCTATCAACGTTGTATACCCAGTGTTCTCCGCCATTATCGATAGCTTCGACCTCGTTAGGATTTCCATATTTTCTAATAACGTAATCAGTTGATAGATTTAATGTTTTTCCATTTGGAAACTCTACTGCATCAGTATTGAAATCAAGGTATACTAGCCTTCTTTCACCATTTTCATTAAATATTCCTGCAGTAACATCTACACCTTCAATGCCAGGTCCATCTGTATAATAGAACACTTCATATTTAACATCTGGATAATTCTCAAGAGTGTACTCCCACGAATGGCTTTCATCATAGTTAACAAAATCATAACGTGCATTTTCTGCTTCGCTTGGAACTACCATCGGATTACCATTGTATTTAAGTTTTGTAAATATTTCATCATTTGAAATTTGACGAGCGTCCCATGCTTCTATACTGTTTGCTGGAATAGGAACTCTAGCAAGGATGTCATTCAGTTGCTTCTTATATGAATCAGGTGTGACGCCATTATTTAAATCTTTTCCATATAATGGTGACATTATATCCTCTGATACATCCAAGAGGTCAATTGAATCATCATATTGCTCAAATAAACTATTATTAATTAATTCAACAAAGTTCAATCCTTCTTCGTTAAAATAAAACTCTGATCTATTATCACCATTGACATATATTAAACTAGAGCCCCATACATCAGGATTCTCCTCGTTAGGCTCACCAAAAACTGCCTTTACATCATCAATTGAAGCACCCATTTTTATGCCGCCGGCTAGTTCTACTTTATCAGATGATACATATAAGTATGCAAGTTTATTTCGGATAATATCTTTAAAAACGCCAACATACACATCATAATCTATTGGGTCTTCACCACCACCATAATAATACATATCGTAGCTAACGTTTGGATGGTTCTTTAAATCATACGACCAAGAGTCTGAAGCATTTTTCATTTCAAACCAGCTTCTATCATATGGCTGTACCTGAACGATGTTTTCTCCATCGTATCTAACCTGTCTTACACCCATTCCCTGTTCGTTTAATTCATAGTTATCTATGTCAACCATAACTAGCATTTCGTGAATTTGACGCACTTTGTCCAACATTTCATTAATTCGGTCAATTTCTGCATCTAATTCACTATCTTCATCAACCTCTTCATAAGATGAATAATCATTTGTAGATTCTTCATTTTCAACTTCCTCACTTGTGACTTCTTCAGTTGAGGTTTTGTCATCTGTCACTTCCTCATCAGTGGTTTCTTGACGTGGGGTTTCGTCTTCTGCCACTTCCTCAACTGGAGCCTCTTGACGTGGGGTTTCGTCTTCTGCCACTTCCTCAACTGGAGCCTCTTGACGTGGGGTTTCGTCACTTGCCACTTCCTTACTTGCGACTTCTTCAGTTGTAGCTTCATCAGTTGCAACTTCCTCGCATGGAGTTGCCTCATCAGCAGTTACTTCTGTTTCTGCTTGAGCAACAGCCACTTCATCATCAAGAGCTGAAGCATGTGCAACAGCTGCAGATACAGCAAATGCAAATGATGTTGCCAATAAGCTTGTCACAAATTTTCTCTTCATTTTGTGTCCTCCTTATATAAGCTGTTTTCGAGTAATAAAGAATTATAGTCATTCTTTCGACCTAAATGCAACGCTATAGATGTTATGTCCAAATATAATTATTGTCCTTATCACCCTATTTCCGCCAAGCATTGCCCTTTGTATTTATATTGTATTTTTATCAAAATTATTATAATAAGTTTCCGCTTGTCCTTTGATAATAGTCTATCAATATCAGCAAAAAAGGAAGTCAGTTTCGAACTAACTTCCTTTTGTCTAATCAAGCATTATTCTTAAACTATTTACACATCTCTGCCACAATCATATTGATTACTTTGCCATCGGCTTTGCCTTTGAGCGCTGGCATAACTTCCTTCATGATTGCACCTTTGTTCTTTGATGCAATGACTTCCGCAAAATTTTCTGAAAGGAATTGACGAATCTCGTCTTCGCTCATCAACTTAGGAGCATACTCCTTAATAACATCATATCTAAACTGATACTCTTCCTTGAGGTCTGTTCTTTCAGCAGGGCAAGTGTCAAGCTGCTCTTTAGCTGTCTTGAGAGATTTGAGGATGACTTGATCCACCAACTCATCAGCAATATTGTCACGTGTTCCGGCATCAATAGCTGCCTTTTTGACATCTGAAACCAAGGATGAGATGGCATCTTTTCTAGCCTTATCTCTTGCCTTCATAGCAGCGACCATATCTTTTTGTAATGTTTCAAATTGCATAATAACTTCTTCTCCTCTCGTAAACGTTATTCTTAGTATAGCACAAATCAATATTGGTTACTTTATTCTATATGTACAACATCTTCTTCTATTTCGTTTTCTAAAAAAATCTTGCAAAGCTTTCCATCATCATCACGATATCCTCTCACTCTCTCATATTTTTTATCTGTTTCATATATGATTTTTCCTTCAGCTATTACTAACATCGTATAGTTTTTCCCATAGCTATTATCGTTTTCTTGATACTTGCGAACCAATAAAATATCATCAAAAGTACCGTACTCCCAAAAATACTTTCCTTCTAATTTGTTTCCATTCTGATCAATCAAGTAACATTGATCACTATTGTCTGAATCTATTTCATATCGAACCATGCCGCCAGTAGTCCATACCTTAGTATAATCATCATTGTCTTCAAACAACAACTCCCCCTTTGAATTGATGACCCCTATGAAATCGTTTCGAATATATACGCTGGCTAAGATATAGGATAGATTTGGTTCTAGTTCGTCATATTTAGGATAGACTGCAATACTACCATCTTCATTCATAAATCCATATCTACCGGTAAAATCACTGTAGAACTTGACAACGCCATTAGTAAAATAACACTCCAAATCTTTATTTTTTAAAAAATCATATGTCCACTCATCCGTCAATGCATTCCAATCTGAATACTCATTTAACTCATTTTTACGTCGATAAAAAAGGCGTTGATTATAACTATGATTACAAACAAACCGCAAAAGATGCTGTCTTTGAGATACTGTAGTTCTAGCCACAAAACTAGCCTTTGAAATTACATCTCCATTGACGTCAATAAAGTTTTCCTTGCCATCCCACGAGACACCTGCTTTATCGAAATTTAATTCTTTGTAAATAGGACCAGTATCTTTTCCTATCTTCGTATTTACGAATCCATACTTACAACGTTTTAGGCCAGTCCACTTAGGCATTTTATTGTATATACGATATTCATATATATATGTTTGATTGTACGGTGGATAAAAGAACTTTGCAGCATAGCCATCTTCTAAATTTACTTCTTCACCTACATACTTATTGTAGTCGATATAATCATAAGATAAAAATAAATAGCCACCAATCAGCAAAATAATCCCTGATAAAGAAAGCAGGCATATTTTAATAGCATTATTGCATCTATCCCATAAGCTTAGATGCTCTACGCCATGATATTTCCCCCAAAAAGAATTGTCCACCACAATACGCATCGGCCCACAAAATACACCTATTGATTGTGTCGCTTCCTTAATAATTTTTATTTCATCAATAAATCTTTTAAATAATAGTCCGAAAAAAACATACAAGAAAAATGGTATTTCTGTAAAAATCACAACAAAGGCCCATACAATAATAAATCCATTAAACACTAGCCATTTTTTACCTTTTGCATGATATGTTTTTTCTAAATCAAAATCATGACTAGAATACGCCTCTTGAGATGCCATAAAATAAAGGTCAAAACATATAAAACTATCAAATATAAACTTGCCGCAAATCAGTAGCAGCAATATGTAAGGTGTTCCACTAGTGCTATAGTTTAATATAGAAATAAATGCTTCAATTACATCTAGTGTAATTGTCACTTTTAAACATTTAGTAACCACCTTAAAGCATTTTCCATTATTCTTCTTTAAAAATCGTGCAATGGAATAATAAAGGATAATTTTTGCTGCATATAACGCATAATCTAGCTGCGCAAAGACAACAGGCACATAGAAGCTGAAAATATGTAAAAATAGATTAATAAAATTAAAGATAGCAAGAAGTAACAAAACCTTCTTTGGCGAGTCCGCCCCGCATTGAACTCTTTTATTCATTTTTTCTCCCTTTTAAGTGGCAATTATATGTTGCTTTCTTATGGTAGTATATCACTACCTTTTCCTATAGTCAACAACCACCACCCACACCTATACTATGAGTTAAGCATATATATCAAAATAGGACATCCAATCCTTCGATTGAATGCCCTAATATATGGAATGGACTACTTCTGACCACGTCCTTGGGTATTAGTAGGTCCTAGGTTTTTGCTCTGACTTACAGGCGTCATTGAATTATTCAATCCTCTATTATTATATTCCTTATTGAAATGACCACCGCCTATTCCTAAATCCGTATAATTTACTTGAGTTAAACCTACTTCTTGTCCATTTTTAATTATCTCTTTATACTTCTCAGTGACCTTCGACATGACTTCGCTTAAACGCGCCATGTCGATTCTTCCTAATCTAATATCACCGAGCATCATATCGTTCATCTCATTTACTCTTCGCGCAGTCAATGGACGACCATCAACTCTATTTGTCTGTTCTGGAGTACTATTTAAAAGCACCTCAGAATTCATATCTCCATAAAAATCCATTATAATTCTCCTTTAATATAATCAATATAACTCTCTGACCAATCTCTCTCGTCCTCCAACTCATTAATCATCCTAGAATATTCTGAAATAATATTCTTGGTATCTTCTCCTTTATCTGGCAAGCTTTCTATCTCTTCGATGTAACCTCTCAATACTGATATCATCTCATCAGCTTGGTCTCTTCTGTCCATGTAGAGGTCAGCGAATGTCTGAAAACTCTCAGCCAGGATTTCTTCCCTCTTTTCAGGTGAAGCCTGGAAGACTTTAACATGTCTGTCGACTGTATTAAACTGCTCAAATGCATGATTTATCGTCTCGGCAAAATTATCTCTCTTTTGCTTGCCCTGCTGTATAATCTCATGTATCTCGGCGTAACGTACTTCACCTAGATCTATATCATTATCGCTGTTAATTGCGTTTTTGTAGATTGTTATCTCATTCGAAATGAGTTTGCCAATTTCGTTGAGGTTGGCAATTGCCTGGTTGCATTCTCCAATAAGTTCCTTCTGATAATCCGGTTCATCAGACTCAGCTTTAGAAACCGCTTCAACATTTACTTCTAATTTTTCCACACCAAATTCAATGTCCATAAGGAGGACATTCATCTGGTTAATAAGATTTACAAGCTCCTCATTATTCAAAAAGTTTTTGATTGGAGTTTGTAATTTGTTGATGATATTGTTCCAAGCATCCTTGTACTGCTCCTTGAACTTTTCTTCGCGCACAGAAGCATCACCTGCATAACCATTAAGCTCATCAATGTACTTCTGAGCTTCTGGTGAATGCAAATTCTCTTCCAATTCATCCAATATTTTTCCGCTTTGCCAATGATTCTTTTCTACATCCTTCATTAGCGCAGTCATATTCTCGATTTCATGGTCAATGCCTGCCAATAATTGATTCTTTCTATCAACATCATCACTATCAGTAGTTTCTACTGCAATTCGGTCAGCCATTAGTGCTAGCTTCGCTCTATTTGCAGTTGAATATATATTCGAAAGCGCAATTTTATGGTTACGTAAATTGCTCTGATTTTGCATTGTTAACGGATCATTTTCATATTCTTTTTTTGTTCCAAACATATTCATATTACCCATGGAAAATTATCCTCCTTTTCTTCATCAAATGCTAGATTGAATTTTATTATCTCGCCCTCTATTTTTAATTCAATAAAATTTGAGAAATTTTTCCATTTTTGCAAAAAAAAATCAACTTTTTTAAAATTTTTTTTCCCCAGAGATGATTTTAAACGTTTTCGTATTAAAAATGAATCGTTTTTTTGGGCTACCTTTGACAATATTTTAATGAGTGTTACAATGTTTTGAATAAGTTACTAGAAACAAAGCACTAGAAAGAGAGAATAATCATGGTTAAAACAAAACTATTGAAATCTACTATTGCTCTTACAGCACTTAGCTCACTTCTGCTTGTCGGTTGTGGTTCAGCATCTGCTTCAAAAACAGACAAGGCTGATGAGGAAACTCAAGCCCCTGCTGCATCAGAAAACACCGACAGCGTTTCAACTGAACAATCGCCTGCAGCCGCCGGTGTATTCGGCGAGGCATTCGCAAATGGCCAGGTTGAGAATAATGGCAGCAGCTTTGTTCGCGTCGGCGACAAAGTATACTACCGCGTTATGGCTCCAGAAAACGTCCAAAAAGGGACTTTAGGTGGATGGTTAGACGAATCCGCTGGTGAGGCGTCATCTTCTATTATGAGCTATGATTTAAAGACAGGAGAAGCAACTAACGTTGCATCAGTACAAGGCGTAGATGAATTATATGCTGTCCCTGAAGGACTTGTTGTATCTTCTATCAACTACCAAGAGACACTTCTATGCCCTATGGATGGCTCTGAACCTAGAAGCTATCTAGACGGTCATCCTGTTGCAGTTTCTGATAACGGAAGAATGATTGCAACTCAAAAATATGTTGATGGCGAAAGCAACTACAACAATTTATATGTTGATGGCAATGAAGTAGCCAAATTAACGGATGAAGAAGATTGGGGATATTCCTTTAAATCATCTGGCAACAACATATTTGCCTTAAAAGAGCACTACAACACAGTGGATGATATTCAAAAACCTTATCTTTATTCCTATGATGAAAATGGAAACTGCACTGAATATGGTCAAGTTCAACTTGCCGCAGATGATGAGTATTTGACCCAAGCCTCTGGCCTTAGTCAGGTTCTCCAGGACGGTGATGATGTTTATCTATTATTTACATATTATCAAGGCAGCGGCGGCTATTATGCCGGATATGAGATTCATAAGCTCACTATTGGAAAAGCCGACAGTTTGACCCTTGTTAAAGCTTCTATTCCAGATAAAGAAGCAAGCCCAGAAGAAGAGGGCGTATTAGACGATAGTAACATGGTTCCAAGCATGTATCTCGATGACAGTAAAAACATCGCTACAGCAATGAATACGGTTGGTACCGTAGGCGCTGAATATTCTACGGACGATAATTCTTCATTAGTATTCTACGATAAGCCAGATCATAGTGTGCAGATAAAGGATTCATATTTTTCAACCACAGATTCTAATAATCAATTTTTGAACTCAGGCGCTGCATTTGGCGATGATGTGTTCTTAATTGTAGCTGATACAGTAAGCGATCCTGAGCAAAGCATCGGTTGGCGTGATGGTTATTCCATCCAACAAATTCGCTTCGTGCACATCAACAAAAAAGATGGCAAGGAAGATGTATTAGAAACATTAAAACTCTAAGCACAAGTAAATAGAAGCTATTACTGCATATATGCTAATAGCTAGAATATTTTTTACTTCATAGGGAATTACAGAGCAATTTCCTGCGAAGTGAATAAAGAGCTTTTCCTAAATCTAATAACTAGATTTGTGGAAAAGCTCTTTTAATGCTTTATGGTTTTGATTTCCTAGTAAAAACGAGAAATAATCTTATCTGTTATGTTCAAAATCTCTATTTCTCTCAGAATATCTATCGCCTTCTCTATTATTTTGTTCTAAAGTTCTTCTTTCATCTTCTGAATCTTGTCTTCTTGAATTATTCTGTGGTTGAGACTCATAATTGCCATTTGAGCCACCACCGCCAAGTCCTTGCATACTCTTTGTAGTGATCTCACAGTAAGTTTCTGGGCAATAATACTGCTGAGCAGTCTCAGGACAGAATACAGCTCCTCCATCAGAGGAAGACTGATCCCCTCCGCCTGCACAAGGGCTACTGCCATTGTTTGGAGTGCTTGGACAGTTTGGACAATAATAATACCACTCACCATTATCAGTGCAATTGGAATCATCATTGGTTTGTGCGCATGGCGAAGAGTTATCATCATTGGTTTGCGCACATGGAGATGATGTATCATCGTCACAGCAATAACTCCACCATGGGCTACATATGTAATTACAACTTGGTGGTGGGCAACAACACCATGGACCATAAGTTGGTGGACAACAGTACCATGTGTCATCACCAGCTTGAGCGCCACCATTATTATTATCTTCTGGAGGGCAATAGTAGAACCACTCACCACCGCAGAAGAAATAGTAGTGTCCACAGTAATAATAGTAATCAACACCCTCGCATGTGAATGCAAACTGTAATCCTGCTTCTACCTCTTCGGTCATTTGAACCTGCTGAGGTTGAGAACAATCTACACACATAGTATAGCAATCATATGTATCTACATTATAAATCAAAATATGATCTAAAGTCTCACTACCGTCTAGGCAACAATCAGAGGTTCCGTCTTCTCCGCCAAAGTTAAGCATAAGCGCTAAATCGCCAAATAAATATGTAACCTCGGCTCTATCTTCACCGCTACAGCCAACATATGCATGGCATAAGAATTTACCTTTTTCTGCGCCATAAGCTTTGACTACATCTGCAATTGTTGCGCCTCTTTTGATTCCCTTAACTAATTCTACATTGTCATTATTTATATTAATATCGCTAAAGGTACTTTTTCCTTCTTCTTCCACAGTGGTAATTGTCATGCTTCCACAGTCGTATGTACGGGATTTAAGGTTTACACCAACATAATATTCCACTGGGCCTTCGTCGACTGATTCAGGCTCTCCAAATTCATCTATGAACGCTGGGTCAGTTGATATTTTTATCTTCTTTCCCTTGTAAGTGATATTTTCTAATCCTTCTTCAACAGCCGTCGCCGTCGCGTTTATTTGCGCCGGCTTATCGTTTTTTACTATTTTGATTTTTACGGCCTTGCCATCTTCCGTCTCCATTTTGCTGGAGCCACTTACTCCGCAGCCCACTGCCATAGCCATAATCGCAACTACGGCACTGATTAAAATTACTCTCCTCATATATATTTCTCCTCATAATATTATACTCCCCTTATTACATATATTTTCATAACTTATTTAACCTTATTATAAATCCATAATCACTTTTTTTCCATAAGTAAGAAAGAGTTTTGCTATGCAAAACTCCAGCAGTGCGAGGCGACATTTGCTGTAAGCAAATAA
>DBWZ01000018.1:6833-16522 GCA_002309345.1 Pseudobutyrivibrio sp. UBA1225 | reverse complement strand
TATAGGAGATTGCAAAGCAATTTCCTGTTAAGGTAAGAAAAAGTTTGCTATGCAAAACTCCAGCAGTGCGAGGCGACATTTGCTGTAAGCAAATAAATCGCCGCGGTATGATTTTGCCGCGACGATAAAAGAGTTATGCTACGATTACTCGTATGCTAAAAAAAGGTGCTTTCTTAGTATGTCCTGATTTTATATAGAACCTCTGAACCAGAAATGTTTGGATTATCTTTATCGTAAGTATTTGGCGCATCAGTAAATAAGTATACAACCTTTTGGTCGCCCAAATCATATATCATCTTAACCTCGTTTGCATTGCATTTTCCTCTTTGAGGTCTGAAATATTTTGCAGAATAACCTTCTTTATAGTATGCCGCGTGTACATCATCCACTGTTACTCCAAGCTTAATTTCACTCAGGCTGATAGGTGTAAATTCTTCTTCCTCGTCAAGATTAACCTCCTGAACCGAAGCCTCCTCTGGTGCTGCCTGAGTTGTTGTCACATCACCCTCTTCAGTGACAGCCTTTGTCCCTGAACCACAACCGGTTGCTAAAACCATTGCTGCAATAAGTGTTCCAGTTACGAATTTTCTTTTCATAAATACCTCCTCGTTGCAAAAAAGTTTTTATGGTTACAATAAATCCTCTGCTAAACGCAGATCAAAATGCAACTGAAGTTGCACTTTAATCTGCACTCATAGTATATTTTTGCTGAATCGGTTTATATATTATTCGAATGTGTTCTAACTTCTCTTCACCATCTATTTTTTTATCACTTGCACCTGATGGTCCACCAAAATCAAAGAACACCTCGTAATTTCCAAAATTATATGTTGTCGTTATTCTGTCTTCATTTAAACATCCTGTATAAGTAAAACATTTAAATGAATCATCATTTATACTGTAAACATCTTTTACTTCTTTTGCTGTCGCTCCAATCTTGATTCCGTTACTTAGCTCTACAGACGGACTGTCTATGCATATTTCATCAAAAAACACTTTGTCATTGTCTGTGATGGTGGCAACACTAATACTATTGTCCTCAAAGTATTTCTTTTGCACTGAAACGCCTGGACGACCATCAACCTGATTATCATTACTATTAGTTGATTTCCCGAGCTCGCTTATAAAAGATGCATCTTCTGTAAGCAAAATACTTTCACCATTGTAGATGACAGTGTCTATTCCTTCTACATCTGGATTAGGCTCGTTCTCTGCACTCATTGAATCAACTTTTTCATATTCAAATTTATCATTGTTTATCTGTGCATCGCTTTCTTTCGAACAACCTGTTGCCATCAGCATGGCTGTTAATAATAGTGCACACATAATCTTATTTTTCATATGCTCCCTCCTAAAATAAGAAAGAGTTTTGCTCGCATAGCATATATGTTTACTTCATAGTAAATTGCTCTGAAATTTGCGATGAAGTAAACATATATTTCGCCGCAGCTTTCGCCGCGACGAAAAAATAGGGGTTTCCGTTACAATTACTTGTAACTTAATTTGATGAAAAAATGTATGCTTGCGGAAGATTGCATTAACTACTCCCGCAAGATGTATATATATTAAAAAAATAGGGGGGCAAATTTAGTTGCTAGTGAAACAATACAATTCCATATCTTCTGTCAGAGGTGATATGCTATGAGCTTTAGTCACTCCTGGCTTGTAGATAGTTATTTCATTTAGCGTTTCAGTGTTGGTGACCGGTTTACCATAACTATTTGGCTCACCTAAGAATGAATACTGAATATCGTAAATTCCCAAATCATAAGTTACATCAACGTTATTAGCATTCACACAACCAACTGTGACATTCTGAGATTTAGGTAAAACTCCATATTGTCCTCTTAGAGTTCCCACCAAATCATTGCTAGTTGTTCCTAATTTGAATCCGCCGACATAGTCAGTCATATCTGTGTAAATATTAATACTTGTCACTTCTGTATAACCAGACTGATCTAAAAATGCATTGATCTCAAATCCATTGTATTGCAGTTGGCAATAATAAAGATTTGAACTATCAGTAACATCATGTACTGTAAATGCCATTGGATTACCAAATTGTTTTAAAATTCCTTTTATATTCATTGTTGAATATAGGTTATCTAAAGTCTGAAACAATTCATTAGTCTTGTTTCCCATATTTACTAGGTTAGATTTGGTGACCTTTGACTGAGCCTGTGTTTCAGTCACTTCACCTTCAGTTGTATTGACCTTTGCGCCAACACCACAACCTGTAGCAATCATCATTGATGCAACCAATGTTCCAATAATAATTTTTTTCTTCATATTTAACCTCCGTTGTCTCAAAACAATGTTCACGAGTTATAAACCACTCTTCCAAAAGAAGTTATCCCCACTACTAAAAGCAGGTCAAAATGCAGTAGCAAGCTGCTGCATTTTAATCTATTTTTAATAGAAAAGAAATGAAAAAGATTTTGCGGGAGATTGCAATGCTACTCCCGCAAGGAAGTTATATATAATTAAAAAATAGGGGGCTAAATTATTCCCAAATCACATTATCAGGGAAGGCTGCTTCTATATCGCTGTCGTATACTTGAATTTCATATAACGTAGCATCATCACCTACCTGTGAATCTCCATTATTATCACTAAAATCAAGTCGAATCATGTATTCTTTTCCGCTATAGGTCACTTGATAAAAAATAGATACTCCATCAAACGGGTCATCGTAATTTGCAACCCAATTTGCTGGTGGAAGACCATATGTGCTTTTTAGCTGTCCTAAAGTCATTCCAATTTGTAAGCCATCCGCAACAACAGCCTTTGGACTCCAAATATACATTGTTCGAAATGCACCGTTGATATATATAAGATCATACTCGTTATCTTTCACACAATTACCTAACATATTACAAGGTCTATCTATTAATTCACCTTCACTATATCCTCCAAGCACTTGATTAGCTTGTGCGGCTGACTGTATATTCAAAGGAACGTTGTTATACATTACAATATTACCAATTGGAACTAAATGCCCAGCAGCATCTACCTTTGCCCCACCTTGTGGTGCCACAGCAGTTCCTGGATTAACACCTGTTCCATTCGGAACACACTTTCTGCCAGGAGCTTTACCAGGCGCCTCCGACTTGCCCTCATTCTTATCCTTGTCTTGAGCTGAATCCTCCTTTTGCTGTGCCTGACTTGTTGTGGTTTCCTTGTTATCATTCTTTCCACTACCACCGCAGCCAACGGCTGAAATCATTAGGGCTGTGACTAAAGTCACAATTAAAAAACGTCTTTTCATAATTATTTATCCTCCGTACATCTAAAAAAATTTGTATAGCGTTTGCTATACGCCCCTCTCTGCTAAAAGCAGATTGAAATGTAGAAATAACTTTCTGCACTTGAATCAACCTTTACCTAAATCCTAAAAGGATTTTCTTTGCCGTAGCCGAGTGCCACGGCAAAGATTAGGGGATTTGTTACAGATTACTGTAACTATCTAAACTAAAAACTAAATATGAAAAGGAGAAGTAGTTTTTAAGATGTAAGCTTAATTATTACATGTTCTGTGAAGCCTTCGTCTTATCTAAATTTGAAACACAAAAGCTTTCCACATTTTTGTCTTCTGCATCTGTAATGAATAATACAAATGTATTGCCAATGTAATATTCATATCTATGATTGTCATCTAATTGTTCTACTGCATCTGGCTCACCGTATTTTTCTATTACAGCTTCCTTTGTATCTCCAACTTTGATTCCTCGGTTTGTTTCAATCTCATCTGTTGAAACTTCAACACCTGTAATATTTCTATTTGAACCGTCGTTGTAAACATCTATAAGTAATTTTCCATTTTTATATGTGTAGAACTCGACAGTATTTCCAATTTCTTCTGTTTCAGGTTTACCAAGCTTTTCTTTTACCTCATCAATATCTGAAGTGTAATCAATCTCTGTTCCATCAACTACGATTTTACTATCCGCAATTGTTTCTTCTGTCTCTTCATGACTGTTATTTATTTGTTCTGGACCAGCTACCTCCTCAGTGTCAGAAATAAATCTATCTTTATTACCTATAAACTTTTTTTCAGTGTTTTCTTCAGTTGGTGTTGCATTGTTTTGATCTGTACAACCAGTGGCTAACACCATTGATGCCACCAAAGCACAGATTACAAGTTTGCTCTTCATAATATTCCCCCCTGCCGTAACTGTGTTATCTGTGTTAATACAGTTATAGCACAGAATTTAAAAAAACGCAACCCCTTTTTTCAAAAAAATTACTATTTTATTAAATTTTTGTTTCATTTAGGAACTATATTTGTCGGAAAATATTATTGAAAAGGCAGTATTTTCGCACTTTGACTAGCTTTTTTTGCCCCAACGTACTATAATGTTTTTGTTAGGTAATAATTTCACTTAATGATGGGGGTGTATGAGAATGGCAAAAACAGCAACTACTAGTACAACTAAAAAAACTACAACTAAAAAAGCAACTACAAAAACTACTGCAACTCGTAGCCGTAAGAAAGCAATCGCTTCTACATCGGTTATTCAGTTCCAGGGTCTCGAATTCAGCGAGAACGATTGCGTTAAAAAAGCAAAAGCTGGATTCAGAAAGCACTACAGAGGTGTAGAGCTTAAAGATCTCAAAATCTACATCAAGCCAGAAGAAAGAAAAATCTATTATGTTGGCAATGGAGACCGTGTTGGTTCAGTAGATTTATAATCAATCCGTAAATACGAAGAAGCAATTACCACTTGTGTAATTGCTTCTTCTATTTTATATATATTACTTAAGTACTGTTGTGCTGGCACCATATTCATTAGAAAGTGCGCCAGAAGTTATCTCAACTGTTTTGCCATTAACTGAAACATCACTACATTCAAACTCTATATTACCCTCACCCAATTCTTTTGCAGATTTATTTACAGCATTATTTTCAATAGTGTTACCTGCGCTGGCACCATCTGGATACCAAGACTTAACGATTGCTGCATCTCCTTCTGCAACAAAGATGTTGTTTGTGATTTTGTTTGTTGGGCTACATGCATACTGCAAATTCAAGCACGCATGACCTGTGTTGTATACAGTGTTGTTTGTAATCTGGCAATTCTCTGCAGAACCATTTTCAGATGGATCACATCCACCAAGGCTGATTCCAGCTAATGCATTGTTGTTTACAAACGTATTGTTGTGAACATTAATATCGCTGACAGTTTTGCCTTTATATTCTGCTGATACTTCTACACCGATATCACAGTTTGCAACATAGTTGTCGTAGATTTCAATTGACTTACCGCCATCAACATAAATACCGCCTGCACATTCATCATCATATGTAGGGTTTTTACCTGATCCGATATTCTCAACTGTATTTCCATAAATCTTGCCGTTTCTAGCACGATCTTTTTCCTGAGTAGCTCCATCCTTACCGTGAGTCTTCTCATAACCGATTGCATCAATACCGATATTATCACAGTCGTGGATGTAGTTGTTGCATACTGTAAATGTGTCTACATCGCCATTGATTGCCACAGTTTCACTTTGACCAAGTGTAAGGTTGTAAAGCTCACAACCACTAATTGTTACATTAGAAATTGGCTCACGAACCTCGCCACTTACCAAAATACCATGGCCATTGTATTCCTCTGATTTTCTATTGTATATGACACCCATGTCATGAATCTTACAGTCCGAAATACTAACGTTATTGACTTTTCCTTCGACAGTAATACCCACTACAGCAACCTCATCATCAGGCTTATCTAAAGTAAGACCTGTGATTTCAAGACCACTGATTGATACATCGCTCTCATAAACGGTAATCATTGAAAGACTTCCGTCGTTTGGTTTGATGCCATCACCGTGCAATACTGCTCCAGGTTCACCAATGATTTTGATGCCTTCTGTCTCTACTGAAAACTGGGCGGCATCATTATAATAATCGCCCTTTTTTATCAAAATACTATCACCAGGTTCAGCTTCTTCCAAAGCCTGGTCTATAGTCATGCCCCCGTTACTTACCACGTAGTCGTAATTATTTTCTGCCTCAACCGGTAAATAAAAATTAAATAAACTAAAGGTGAAGCAAGCGGCTAATGCGCCCGCCGATAATACTCTACTGTTCTTCATAAAAAACCTTTCCCTTGTTGCTTCTTATCCCAGGATAATAGGTCCAATAATGTCTAGGCATTTCTATTCAATTAGCTAATTAATATATACTGTAACATATTTGGTCGAAAAAATGAAGGATTTTTTACAAATTCGACAGTTGTGTAAAATATTTGTAATAATAAAAAGAGTTTTCCCGCAAAAATGAACCCTCTTTACTGAACTTTTCATTGTCCAGTAAAGAGGGTATATATCATTTTGAGGTTCTTTTACTTAGATTAATCCAACACAGAATCGTTGATTGAAATATATTGATGACCGTTATCCATATATGTAGTAAACACACCTGTAATTGTAATTTCTTCCCCTACTGGCGGATAGTCATCTTTGGAATACTTGTCGACATCAAGAGAAAACTCTAACCCCTGCTGACAACATTGAGTGGCATCCTGAACTATACAAGAGTAATAAGTTTTACCAGATGATGGCTCAGTATAAAGATTACATGTACCTTCCATTTTGATTGTCTTTCCCTCGTATTCCTCTGGCGTCACAATCATATTGAACACTTCTGAATAAACCATAGTTGCTGAGAAAGATGTCAAATCCAAATCCACTCCACTGGTAGAGCCACCTTCTCCATCTGGAGTAGGGTCAGAACTGTCGTAATCATATTCCGCTTCCTCTTCGTCGGGAACCTCAACTTCCACTTCAGAAGATTGCACTGTAACTGGTTTTGTTCCATTATCTTTTTCTTTTTTGTCACCGCCACATGCCATAAAACTAAGTGAGCATATGCAGCACAACAACACTAATAATTTCTTTTTCATTTTAACCTCTTGCATATTATATGAAAATCTTGCATTCTATATCGTTCTTCTGTTGGCAAAACATTGCTAACAAAAATCAAGCCTTTATTCTTCCAACAATAGTACACGTAAAGAATAATAACACATCCACCGCCACAATAGTAGAACCTACCGGCGTGCCTGCCAGAATTGATATCAGTAAACCTGCCAAGGCACATGTCACCGATGATATCGCTGAAAAAACTATCACCGCCCTAAAGCTTTTTAAAATACGCATAGCAGAAAGAGCCGGAAAAATCACAAGGGCTGATATCAGCAATGATCCTACTAAATTCATTGCCAAAACTATAATAATTGCGATAACGGTTGCAATCAAAAGATTGTAAAATCCCACATTGGTTCCTACCGCATTTGCGAAGTTCTCATCAAAGGTTATCGCAAAAATCCTGTTGTAAAAAATGATAAAAATTCCAACAACAATCACTGCCAATATTCCACTGACCAAAACCTCCGTCTGGGTCAGGGTCAATATAGACTGAGAACCAAACAAGGTTGAGCACACATCTCCAGACACATTTGAAGATGATGGGAACACGTTCATCAACAGATAGCCAAAGGCCAACGCTCCAACCGAAATCATGGCTATAGCAGCATCCCCCTTTACTTTTGCATTCTGACCCTTTCTAAGAAGCAAGATTGCGCTTACTATTGTTAAAGGCAACACGATTAGCATTCTGTTTGTAAAATTTAAAACTGTGGCAATTGCTAGTGCTCCAAAGGCAACATGTGACAAGCCATCACCAATGAATGAATATCTTTTCAAAACTAATGTGACTCCAAGTAGAGATGAGCACAAGGCGATGAGTACACCAACTATAATTGCATAGCGGACGTAGGGGAATTCCAGGTACATAAATAATTTATCTAACATGAAGGCGCCTCCTTCCCCCTGTTCACATCATATATATGACTCGCATAGTTTTGTATGTTTTGAATGTCGTGGCTAATCATAATTATTGTCAGCCCCTCATCGTTTAATTCTTTTATAAGCTGGTACATCTCAGATGTAACATTAGGATCTAATCCTGCAACAGGCTCATCTAAAAGTAGTGCTCTCTTGGTAGCACACAGTGCCCGAGCGAGAAGCACTCGCTGCTGCTGACCTCCAGACAACTCACGGTAGCATCTATTTTTCAAATCAGCGATGCCCATCTTTTTAATGTTTTTGTACGCTAACTTTTTTTGCTCATCGGAGTAAAAGAATCTTCGCCCCAAACTATTTTGGCAGCCCGATAACACTATCTCAAATACCGAGGCTGGAAAATCTCGCTGCACCTCTGTCTGCTGTGGCAGATATCCTATCTCATTTTTTGAAAAACCATCGCCATACTCAATCTTCCCTTCGATAGGCGACTGCAAACCTAAAATCGTTTTCATCAATGTGGTTTTTCCTGAGCCATTCTCGCCCACAATACAGAAGTAGTCTCCTTGGTTGATTTCAAAATTGATGTCAGATAATACTCCATGGCCATCATAGCCTACAGTTAAATTTTTCGCTGCTAATAGTGACATATTTACCTCCAGCCCCTCATCCGAGCCCTGCGGGCCCACCTTCCCCCCAAGAAGGAAGCCTTTATTAATTCATCTGCTTTGCTAATACTTTGTGCCTTCCCCGTAGGGGCGGATGAGGGGTGCTTTTAATTTAATGCATCCTCAAGAACTTTTAGGTTGTTTTCCATAATTGTTAAATATGTCTCCCCGGCTGCAACATCATCACTTGTGGTAGACTGCATAGAGTCCATGATGAGCACAACTGCATCCTTGTCTTTTGAATTATCAATGATTGTCTTGGCAATCTTTTGGTCTGAGTTTTCTATTGTAAGAACTGCTTTAAGTCCAAGCTCGTCCACCTTGTCAACGAGGAAGGATACTGTCTCAAAGCTTGCCTCTGTCTCTGCTGAGCAACCAACAAATGCCGCATAATAATCCAAACCATAGTCGTCTACCAAATATCTGAAAGGGAATCTGTCGCCGAACAATAATGTTTTGTTTTTGGCGTTAGCTACCACATCCTCGTATTTAGCATCTAAATCTGCAAGCTTTTTGTTGTATGCCTCTGCGTTGTTCTTGTATGTATCCGCATTTGCGGTATCAATTTCTGCAAGTGAATCTGCGATAGCGCTGACAAGAACCTGGCTGTTCTTTAGAGAAAGCCATACGTGCTCGTCGTATTCTACCTCTCCCTCTTCGTGGTCATGTCCATGCTCGTCATGCTCTTCCGCCTCAGCATCCTCGTCATGATTGTCATGTTCATCTTCATCAGCATCTTCATGATCTTTTTCATCTGCATCCTCATGCTCTTCGTCGCCATCTTCGTGATCATGCTCATCTTCGGCCTGCATACCCTCTTTAACTTCTTCCTCTTTTACAGAAGAGCCAAGTGTATCAAGAAGATTGATTACTTTCATATCTTTATTTACAGCTTCCTTTAAAGCATCCTCAACCCACTCATCTGACTCGCCACCAACATAGATGAACAAATCACATGTACCGATTTTCATTATGTCTTCGGCTGTTGGCTGATAGCTGTGCAAATCAACGCCGTTGTCAAGAAGCATTGTAAGCTCAACATTTTCGTTGTCACCAACGACTTCCTTCACCCAGTCATACTCAGGGAAAATTGTAGTTACAACTGAAATCTTTTTATCTGAGCCATCTTTAGCATCTGCTTTTCCACCTTCAGATGAATTGGCTGCCGCTTGAGAGCCACAACCTGCAAGTGCACATACCATAAATATGGAT
>DBWZ01000018.1:239-6821 GCA_002309345.1 Pseudobutyrivibrio sp. UBA1225 | reverse complement strand
AATAACAGCCATAACTCTACGGCTTTTATTAAGCAATCTTCTTGTGAAGATTTTTGATATTAAATTTTTGTTCATTTTAATTTCCTTTCGTAGATAAATATTATAGAGCTTCCCCCTCGTCCGAGCCCCTCGGCCCAAAGAGAAGGATATTTACTACTTTAATTATCTAGTCGAACCTTTTGGGAAACTAATGTAGTCTGAACAGACTGATAATTATAAAATGAAACAACAACCATAGCTGCCTTTACAAAAAGGGCAACTACAGCTACTGTTATTAGACCTGAACTGATTGTTCTAACAGCACACTCGCACTGAAGCATCATTGAACATACCGGACAGTGGTCACTGTCGTCGCAGTGATGCGCAGCATGACTAGTTAGATAATGATTAGAAGAAAGCAACACAAAAACAGCAGCAAAAATTGCTACTAAAGCAAGTATTCTGTTGGCCATACGTGTTGTTTTCATTGCTCTATTCCTATCGTATTTGATAAATAAACTTGATTTATAGGCTATAATCTCCTATATCCCACGCGGTGTAGTTGAAACTAACTACCCTTCAAGGATAATAGGTGACAAAATCTTCTTTGTCAACCTTAATATCAATTATTTTTCTCAATTAGCAAAGAGCTCATAATGAAAGCTCTCCATTATGAACTCTTTAATCTTAGCCACTATTTCTATTAACCAATTATATCAATATATTCCCCGCTAAGGGCCTTGTTCATGCTACGAACTGCGCAGAATTTTCCGCACATAGAGCATGTGTCATCGAACTCCGGTGAGCGATCGTCGCGGATAGCCTTGGCTGTCTCTGGGTCAATGGCGCACTCCCATTGCTTATCCCAATCGAAGCACTGTCTTGCATCTGCCATTGCATTGTCACGATCCATTGCATGTGGAATTTTCTTTGCAATATCCGCTGCGTGAGCCGCGATTTTTGAAGCGATAATTCCCTGCTTTACATCATCAACATTTGGAAGGGCCAGGTGCTCTGCTGGAGTCACATAACAAAGGAATGCTGCTCCGTTTTGAGCTGCGATAGCACCTCCGATTGCAGATGTGATGTGGTCATAGCCAGGAGCTATATCTGTAACAAGAGGTCCAAGAACATAGAAAGGCGCACCCATACAAATCTTCTGTTGTATCTTCATGTTGGCTGCGATTTCATCCATAGGCATGTGCCCTGGACCTTCAACCATCACCTGAACATCTCTAGCCCATGCCCGCTTTGTAAGCTCACCAAGACGAACGAGCTCCTCTATCTGACATACGTCAGATGCATCTGCCAAACAACCAGGACGGCAAGCATCTCCAAGAGAGATTGTCACATCATGTTCGCGACAAATCTCAAGAATCTCATCATAGTATTCGTAGAATGGATTCTCCTCACCTGTCATTGTCATCCATGCAAAGATAAGTGAACCACCGCGGCTGACGATGTTCATTTTTCGTTTGTGCTTCTTAATCTGATCGATAGTCTTTCTTGTGATTCCACAGTGAAGTGTCACAAAATCAACTCCATCTTCAGCATGAAGTCTTACAACATCGATGAAATCCTTAGCTGTAAGTGTTGCCAAGTCGCGCTGATAATGGATGACACTGTCGTAGATTGGAACAGTTCCAATCATAGCAGGACACTCCGATATGAGCTTGCGGCGAAATGGAATTGTGTCGCCGTGGCTAGATAAATCCATGATTGCCTCAGCGCCCATGTCGACAGCGGCCATCACCTTTTGCATCTCAATATCATAATCCTTGCAGTCGCGAGATACCCCCAGGTTGACGTTGATTTTGGTGCGAAGCATGCTTCCCACACCCTCTGGATTAATACACTTGTGATTCTTGTTTGCAGGAATAGCCACCTGCCCATCAGCAACTAAATCTCTGATTTCCTCTGGTGTGCGGTACTCCTTCTTTGCAACAATCTCCATCTCCGGTGTGATGATGCCCTGTCTTGCAGCGTCCATTTGTGTAGTATATTTTTTCATTCTAATCTCCTTCTATACATATATATAATCATTAAAAACTGGTTGCAGACCTTCATCCGAAATATCTACATACATCTTGCCTAAGCTTCTGCCATCAGAAATTTCAAATTGCTCATCTCCGGATGGATCATTAGATTGCTCCCCAGTATATTTTTCTTCGTGGTCGCCTATTCCAGTTGAGACTCCCGCCGATACCTTGGTTGCCGCAATTTTTACTATTCCATTTCTAAACTGCGCGGTCTCTCTTGATGAAACAGTGATTCCGCAAAACGGCAGAAAGATTCTATAGGCGCATAGTATCTGGCACAGCTGCTTTTCGCCAACATCCAAGGGATTAATCGTGTCGTTATTGATGATTGGTCGAAGCCTTGGACACGACAATGACATCTCCGCATATGGATATTTGCGCTGCAGATAGTACACATGTAACGCAGAGGCCAAAGCATCTTTTCGAAAATCAGAAAGTCCAAGAAGTGCTGAAAACGCAACTCCTCTCATGCCTCCCATAAGCGCACGCTCCTGGGCATCGAATCGGTATGGCCAAATTCGCTTGTTGCCCATCAAATGTAGAGTTTCGTATTTATCGCTGTCATACGTCTCCTGAAAGACTGTTACATAGTCAACCCCACATTCGTGGAGATATTTGTAATCCTCAACGTTGACTGGATAAATCTCAATACCTACCATTCGAAAATACTTACGAGCAATCTTGCAGGCTTCGCCAATGTATTTAACATCTGATTTAGCTGGACTTTCGCCAGTCAAGATAAGAATTTCTTCCATTCCGCTTTCTGCAATGATTTTCATTTCGTGCTCAATCTGCTCGTAACTAAGCTTCAATCTCTTTATTTTGTTATAGCAATTGAATCCGCAGTATACGCAGTAATTTTCACAATAGTTTGCAATGTAAATCGGTGTAAAAAGATATACCGTATTTCCGAAGTGCTTGCTTGTTTCTCTTTGGGCTTTCTCCGCCATCTGCTCTAGGAAAGGCTCCGCCGCCGGTGATAAAAGTGCTTTAAAATCCTCGACTGAGCATTTATCCTTGGCCAATGCCCTTCGAACATCTGCGGCTGTATATTTGCTGTAGTCGTATGAATCAAATTGCTCCATAACGCATTTACGAATATCTGAATCTATGACGTCCATCCCAGGTAGGTATTCCATATGATTAATCCTTGCGGATGGATCAGTCTCAAGCTGATGTTTGCGTTTCAAGCCTGTTTCTGTCAGTTGGTCTGAGTCTATTAAAAAGTTGTTTTCCATAACTGCCTCCTAACGCAAAAATCCTGTTAGAGGATCTGAGGCTTGAGCTCCGCGAGTCAAAACTCTTCCAAGCCCTGCAAGGTAAGCCTTTCTACCTGCTTCGATTGCATCTTTGAATGCGGAGGCCATCATGGTCAAATCTCCTGCAGTAGCCAAAGCTGTGTTTGCCATGATTGCTGCTGCTCCCATCTCCATCGCCTCACAGGCCTGGGATGGCTTGCCTATTCCCGCATCAACTATTATTGGTAAATCAATTTCATCTATCAAAATCTGAATGAATTCCTTGGTGGCCAAGCCTTTGTTTGAACCTATTGGTGATGCCAAAGGCATGATAGATGCCGCCCCAACATTTGCAAGCTCTCTTGCCACATTCAGATCTGGATACATATAAGGCATTACCACAAAGCCCTCTTTAGCAAGGATTTCTGTTGCCTTTATCGTCTCGTAGTTATCTGGAAGAAGATACTTGGTATCTCTCATGATTTCTATTTTTACAAAATCACCACAGCCTAACTCCCTTGCCAGTCTGGCTATTCTGACAGCCTCTTTTGCATCTCTTGCACCGCTAGTATTAGGAAGTAAGGTTACATTCTTTGGAATAAAATCCAGGATGTTTTCCTCGTCCTTGGTGTTTGTTCTTCGCACAGCCAAAGTGATTATCTCTGCACCTGCATCCTTTACCGCAGCCTCTATTAGATTCATTGAATACTTGCCTGAACCTAATATGAAGCGCGAGTTAAATTCATGTCCTGCAATTACTAATTTGTCGTCGTTCATTAGAACTCCTTTCTCTGCTCCTAATCAGTCCTCCCCTCTATGGGGAAGCTATTATTTCTACTAAGAGCTTATAATTATCTGTAAAACTTTGTGGGCCTCGTGACCTGCACACACCATAACCCTAGATGATATCAAGCCTATTCCGTCGTTGACGTCGCTAACTGAATCCCCTGATAAATAAAACTTTTCGGAAATTCGTTTAGTCGTAATAAGGTTTGCATCTGAAAATCCAGCCATGCCAGAGCTGGATAAAATGTACCTATCAGGTGCCTTTTCAAGGATGGTATTCACAAGCATTGCTTTACTCTCAGCCTTGTCAAAGGCTTCGCAGACGATATCCGCATCCTTGGTTAACTCTAAAGCATTGCCTTCTGTAATCATCACCTGATGAGTTTCTATTAATATGTAAGGATTTATTTCCCTAAGATTTTCTGCTAAAGCATCTGTCTTGTTCATCCCAACCTGGTTTATCTTGTACTGCTGCCTGTGGAGGTTTGTCACATCCACCTGATCGAAATCTATTAGAATGAGTCGACCTACACCTGCTCGTGCCAAGCAGATAGCTATGTTGGACCCCAATCCCCCGAGACCACATATTGCCACTGTAGCACCATCAAGCTTTTTTTGATTATCTGCTCCATGGCGCGCCGCTAGGGCATCGTAAAACTCTTGTTTAGAAGGAATCATTTTCAACCTCCACCTACAAAGCTTACAACCTCTACAACATCACCATCCTTTATGACGGTTTCGTCGTAGGTTGCTTTTGGAACTATTTCTTCGTTTATCTCTACTGCGATAGTGTCTTTGTTATAATTTAGTTCCTTTAGAACATCAGATAAATTCGCATTTACGTATTCGTGTTCTTTTCCGCTGATAAAAACCATAGCACTCCTTTCATCCCCCAAGAGGAAGTTTTATATTTTATTCATTTGTTAACTCACTAAGTGGCACAAAGGTCCCGAACCCTGTCCCAAATTAAGTCCATAGGCTATTGCTTTTGTTATATAGTCTTTTGCTCTTGCAATTGCGTCTTGCAAATCGTGTCCCAATGCAAGATTACTTGCAATTGCACTAGACAAAGTACAACCGGTACCATGAGTATTAGGATTATCAATCCGTTGTCCCTCAAACCAAGTGATTTTTCCGTCTTGATAAAGCACATCGCAAGCATCCATTACGTTGTGGCCACCCTTTACTAAAACTGCGCAGCCATACTTATCACCAAGTGTTTGCGCCGCCTTTTCCATGTCTTTCTTCGATGAAATTTTAACTCCTGTTAACGCCTCGGACTCTGGAATATTTGGGGTGATTACTTTGCTAATTGGAAATAGCAACTCAGCCATCGTTTTGCTTGTTGAATCTTGTATCAATTTACTTCCACTGGTTGCAACCATCACTGGATCCACCACCAAATTGTTGATTCCAAACTCTTTTATATTTTCAGCGACCACTTGCACCTGCTCAGCGGATGGCAGCATGCCAATTTTGACTGCATCCGCAGGAATATCCGAAAGGCAAGCCTTGATTTGTGCATCCAAAAATTCTGGAGCTGATTCAACTATGCCCGTAACCCCAGTTGTGTTTTGAGCTGTCAACGCCGTGATGGCTGTCATTCCAAAAACACCGTGAGCGCACATAGTCTTTAAATCTGCTTGTATGCCTGCACCTCCGCTTGAGTCACTCCCCGCAATAGATAAAACTACTTTCATATTTTTCTCCTGTTTTACTAATAATCTCTAACTCATTGACTATATTTTTAAAATCAATCCATAACAAATCATCTAATATCCAGGAACTTTTCCTTTATGGCTGATGCTGCAGCCGTTGGGTCATCTGCCTTCATGATTGCAGATACTGCACATACTCCATCTATTGGAATTCCTGCAAGCACATCCATATTTGAAGGATTAAGCCCGCCTATTGCATTAACCTTGATTGGTACAGCATTACAAATATCTTTCAAAGTCTCAGTAGAAGTTAGCACTGTCTTAACTTTTGTCGTTGTAGGATAAATCGCTCCCACGCCCAAATAATCTGCGCCTGCCTCATAGGCTGCCGTCGCCACAGGAACTGTTTTAGCGGTAGCACCAAGAATCCTATCATCACCAATAAGCTTTCGCGCCGTCGCCACTGGCATATCCTCGGCCCCTACATGCACGCCCTCGGCTCCCGATGCCAACATCACATCAACTCGATCATCGATGATTAAAGGTACGTTATACTTTTGAGCGATTTCATGCACCTTTATAGCAAGGTCGATATACTCTCTAGTTGTTCTGTTTTTCTCACGCAGCTGCATAATGGTTACGCCACCCTGCAACGCTTTGTCTACTCGTCGCAGAAACTCTTCCTCATCAAAGCCTGTACTATCCGTAATAAAATAAAGTGTTGTATCAAATTCCATAGTTTTCTCCTAACACATCGTCTTCACTTACTAGCAAAAACAAATTTCCTAATATCAAAAAAGAGAGTACCCAATTTGGGTACTCTCTGCGCAATCGTTCACATATTCCTACTTGTAATAGGCATCCCTACGTTGGCATTATCCA
>DBWZ01000018.1:0-228 GCA_002309345.1 Pseudobutyrivibrio sp. UBA1225 | reverse complement strand
AAGGTCACACCTTCCTCTCAGCCTGTCTACAAGCTCCCGTCGATATTAAATTATTACCTAAACCGTATTTGCAAAGCAAAAAATCTCGGCTCCTAAAATAGTATACCGTATTATTTCCAAATTACAAGTAAAACTAACGCCTAATTACTATTCACAGTTTATAAAATTAATTAAAAGGCACCAGCCCATCCCCACTCACTACTACACCAGCCCCGGCCCGCCCTTCTT
>DBWZ01000023.1:8298-8699 GCA_002309345.1 Pseudobutyrivibrio sp. UBA1225 | reverse complement strand
GAGTGGACAGTTAGCGAGATAAATTTTGAGCCAGTTTATTCAGATGAGGCTTCAGATGAAGATATTCGTGTAGTCCTTAAATCTGGAAATGTCGAATACGAGATAGAATTTGTGCATGTAGATATAGCTGCGGCATCAACAGGTTCTAATGATAACATATCTCAAAACGAAGATAATAAACAGGGTAAGATTGATGGAGATAAGTCGCAGATAGAAAGTAATCTGAGTTTTAATATATCGATACCGTCAGAAGCTTCGAATGATGCAATCAAGGATATAGTGCAGAATGCGATTAATCATTTAGATGGATTAAACTATAATGATTGGAAGGTAACAGAAGCAAAATATTATGAAACGGATGAGAAAGATGGAGTGAAAATTAAGCTAAAGTCTGAAAAAGC
>DBWZ01000023.1:0-8201 GCA_002309345.1 Pseudobutyrivibrio sp. UBA1225 | reverse complement strand
CAGGGTAAGATTGATGGCGATAAGTCACAGATAGAAAGTAATCTGAGATTTAATTTATCGATACCGTCAGAAGCTTCGAATGATGCAATCAAGGATATAGTGCAGAATGCGATTAATCAATTAGATGGATTAAACTATAATGATTGGAAGGTAACAGAAGCAAAATATTATGAAACGGATGAGGAAAAGGGAGTAAAAATTAAGCTAAAGTCTGAAAAAGCGGACATTAGTGATTGTTCACTAGACATATTGCTTGGTGTGTACGAAACAAGCAGCGATATATCTCAAAACGAAGATAATAAACAGGGTAAGATTGATGGCGATAAGTCGCAGATAGAAAGTAATCTGAGTTTTAATATATCGATACCGTTTGGAGCTTCGAATGATGCAATCAAGGATATAGTGCAGAATGCGATTAATCAATTAGATGGATTAAACTATAATGATTGGAAGATAACAGAAGCAAATTATTATGAAATAGATGGGCTTGAAGGAGTAAAAATTAAGCTAAAGTCTGAAAAAGCGGACGCTAGTGATTGTTCACTAGATATAGTCTGCGGTTCAACTGAGGTTGATAGCAACATAGTTCCAGATTCAGTAACACTTTTTCCAGAAATTAAAGAAAATGAACGTAGTTATCCTATAGAGATTTCGAATATAGGTGAGATATACAATTCTCCTTGTTCAGCTGAAGTTACACCAAAAGGAGCATCGGGTAAGTTGGTATGGCAAATTGATGACAATGATGTTGCAGTTTTGATAAAAGATGAAGTAACCGGTCAACAATATATTAAGGGCGTGGGTCCGGGACGAACGACTATCCGAGCAATGTCTAAAGGTGATGAAAGTATCTATGGCGAATATCCAATATTGGTAAAAGGTGTTAAAATAGGATATAAATCAATAGATGGAATCATATATCCTGAAAGCGTAAGATTGTCTCGCTATGTTATTTATGGAGACAACGATAAGCGAACTTTTCATCCGGAATTGTATGGATTACCAGCGGGCAGCAAGGTAAACTGGACTTGTGATAGCAATCGTATTAAGCTTATAGAAAATGGAACAAATGATATAACAATTGAAGCTGTTGATTCAACCCCTCAACCAGCAATAGTTACTTGTACAGTTGAAGGAACTAGTTACTATGCTGAAATCGAAGTGAATGTAATTAATGAGTTATTTTAAGGGCTTGATTTTTATTTTAAAGAGAGCAACCCTTGCGGTTGCTCTCTTTTTGTGTCCTCAAATAAGTACACACCATTTTGCTAAAATTCTAATTATCAAAGCAAGTGGAGGTACTTACAAATGAAAAAGAGATTAGATAAAGGGTTAATCATTTCGTTATTCATGTTATCGTTATTATTTTCTATCGGAATCGTTTTTTTTATTCTATTTATTTTTAATATTAATATTGCAGAAAACATATTCAGTATAATTAGCTCATATTCAGGGCTTTCTAGCTTTATGTGGCTCGTTTTGCTCTGTAGAAATTGTTGACTAAGTTTAGACCATTATCTATAATTAAATTATCTATATATAGTATGTCATTAGGGGTGACACTGCTATTTCTAGTGTTGGTAATGTCATAGAAAGTGGAAGGTAATTGGTTATGATTAGATTGTTTAAACGAACATTAAATATTATTGCTGTTGTTATGATGCTTTTTGCAATGAATATTGTGGCGTTCGCCGAGGGCACTACCACAATTGATATTTCCAAAAAGACTCCTGCTGTTGGCGATTCAATTACAGTCACAGTCAAAGCTACCGAGTCTGGCACAGTCACAGTCAAATATACATCTAGTCTGTTAAAGTATTCTAGCTGCAGCGTCAGCGGCGCAACTGCATCAGGCAATACAGTTTCGTTCTCAGGCAAAGAGGGGGATGTTGTATTCGAAGCATCCGCTAATGGCACAGCTTCAATCATAGTCTCGTCTACTAATAATGCAGGCAGCAGTGCGACTCTTACAGTTGGTCAGGCAGCAGCTCCTGCGGAGGAACCAAAGCCACAAGAGCCACCTAAGGAAGAGGCGGCAGCACCTGCCGAGGAACCAGCGGCAGAGCCAGAGCCTGCAGCGGAGCCAGCAGCTCAGACAACTCTACCAGCAGATACTTCTGGAGCAGCAGGCACACTCAGAGAAGATGGAAAGTTCGATATTGGTGGCGCTGTCTATGTTGCATCAGAGCGATATAAGGCGGACGAGATTCCTTCAGGTTTTAACAAACAGGCAATCAAAATCGGCGCCAGCTCATACAACGAACTATCAAATGGCACAATCACACTTGTTTATCTTAAGCCAGAGGCTAATACATCTGGTGCAGGTGTGTTCTACATATTCGATCAAGCATCAGGTACAGTTTCACCATTCCTTATGCTTGGTAATGCAGACAAATATGTCATCATTTCTGCATCCACTGACGCACCAGGAACGGGCTTTGTGGACACAACGCTTGATGTTACTGGTGGTACAGCCCCAGCATACACTGTTGATGGTTCAGAGTTCTTCTATGTAAATGGTACCAATCAGGATGGAGCGCAGGGTTGGTTTGTTTACGACAAAACTTATGGCACAATTTCACGAGTTGATCAGAGTACCCTAGGCGGTGTTGCTGATGGCGAAATCACTGACAGTGGAGAGCCTAAAAAGGACGGATCAGAAAAATACGCTAGCAAGCTCAATCTTTATCGTAAGATTATTATGGGATTAATCGCTCTTAGCGTCATCCTTTTATTCATTGTTATCAATGTGACTGTCAAGGGACGCGGCGATGATTTTGATGGAGATATTTTTGCGAAAGCTCCAACCAAATCAACCGGCAAGCATCCGCGTTCAATTGTATTTGGTAGCAAGTTTGAGGACAAGTCTAACAACGACGACGATGAAGATGATGGGGACGTGTTCGACGAAGAAGATTTCGACGATGATGATGAGCAGGATTTTGAAGACGACTACAAGGATGATTATCGAGATACCTCTAAATCTGCTATAGAAAATGATTCTTACGAAGCTAGACGCGATTCTAGTCTTCATATGATGGACCTCAACGACTTATAAAGTCATTTCAAAGGAGCAAATATGGAATACTCAAAACAAGCAAAACGCGCTATTACAGGCGCATCAAAGCTATCAAAATCTTTGCAACATAGCTATGTGGGCACCGAGCATTTGCTCATTGCCATTATTGAGCAGCAAAACTCGCTTGCCGCAAAGGTCTTGACTTCAAATGGCGTAGATAAAGAAGGTCTTCTCAAGCTTGTTGAAGAGCTTATTTCTCCAGGAGGAGAGTTGGCTGTTCAGGAGCGAGACGGCTATACTCCAAAGATGGAGCAACTTTTAGATCACGCAGCCGATGAAGCTGACAAATGTGGCTCTAGAACA
The DNA here is from genome assembly GCA_002309345.1 of Pseudobutyrivibrio sp. UBA1225. Lineage (GTDB taxonomy): Bacteria > Bacillota > Clostridia > Lachnospirales > Lachnospiraceae > Pseudobutyrivibrio. The sequence continues at coordinate 4,819 of DBWZ01000023.1, read as the reverse complement.
ATCGGCACAGAGCACCTTTTGCTTGCAATGATTAGAATGCAGGATTGTTCAGGCGCAAGACTTCTTAATTCCTTAGATGTCAATCCCCATAAGCTCTTTTCCGAACTTGTGGCAGGTATGGGCGCTGAGGGAGCTGTATACAAAGAAGAAATGCAGGCTATTAACAGTGGCCGCAAGCAGCGCAATGACGTATCATATCTCGACCAGTTCTCTAGAGATTTAACTGCCATGGCAGAAGACGGCGAGCTAGATCCAATAGTCGGTCGTGATTTAGAAATACAACGAGTTATTCAGATTCTTTCTAGACGTGGTAAAAACAATCCATGTCTTATTGGTGAGCCAGGCGTGGGCAAGACTGCAATAGTGGAAGGATTAGCAGAGCGAATTGTTGATGGCAATGTTCCAGATTCAGTTCGTGATCTCAGAGTTCTTTCGCTTGATTTGTCAGGTATGGTTGCTGGCTCAAAATATCGTGGCGAGTTCGAAGAGCGTATCAAGAGGGTTATTGCTGAAGTTATTGAAGAGGGCAACATTCTTCTATTCATAGACGAAATTCATACACTTATTGGCGCCGGTGGTGCTGAGGGTGCCATCGATGCATCTAACATCTTAAAGCCAGCTATGGCTCGAGGTGAAATACAAATCCTCGGTGCTACAACAATTACTGAATATCGTAAATACGTAGAAAAGGATGCCGCTTTAGAAAGACGTTTCCAACCAGTTATGGTTGAGGAGCCTACAACCGAAGAGACAATCGAAATCCTTAAGGGAGTTCGTTACCTATACGAGGATCATCACGGTATCACAATCCCAGATGAAGCAGTTGAAGCTTGCGTTCATCTTTCAGAACGATACATAGCAGATAGATTCTTGCCAGATAAGGCAATCGATTTGATGGACGAGGCGGCAGCATCTATCAAGCTAAATGTTGTTAAAAAGATATCTAGAGATGATAGCCTTGATGACGAAATCTACGATTTGGCACAAAGGATGGAAGAGGCCATCATAGATGGCGATATAGCCCTTGCTAGCCAAATCAAAAAGGAAAAGGATGAACTTGTTGAAAAGCGTGATGCCGCTGAGAAAAAACGCAACAGACGTACTAAAGCTAAAAAGGTAGTCATGACAGAAAATGACGTTGCTGCTGTTGTGGCTCTTTGGACCAAAATCCCAGTAGCTAAGCTTACCGAGCAAGAGTCCGTACGCCTCAGAAAAATCGAAAGCATTCTACACAAACGAGTTATCGGCCAAGAGGAGGCGGTTTCTGCTGTTGCTCGCGCCGTTAGAAGAGGCCGTGTAGGTCTCAAGGAAAAGGGTAGACCTATCGGTTCATTCCTATTCTTAGGTCCAACCGGTGTTGGTAAAACAGAAATCTCCAAGGCATTGGCGGAAGCTGTCTTCGGAAATGAAAGCTCAATGATTCGAGTGGATATGAGTGAGTACATGGAAAAGCATTCTGTTTCCAAGATGATAGGTTCTCCTCCGGGATATGTTGGATATGACGAGGGAGGTCAGCTTTCTGAAAAGGTTAGACGCAACCCATATTCTGTTATCCTGTTTGACGAAATAGAAAAAGCACATCCAGATGTGTTCAACGTACTTTTACAGATTCTTGATGACGGTCATGTTACCGACTCTCAAGGACGTAAGGTCGATTTCAAAAATACAATCATTATCATGACAAGTAATGCTGGAGCACAGGCTATCATAGAGCCTAAAAAGCTTGGTTTCGCGTCCAAAGAGGATTCGAAAAAGGATTACGAGTTCATGAAAAATGGAGTAATGGAAGAGGTTAAACGAATCTTCAAGCCAGAGTTTCTTAATCGTATTGACGAGACAATTGTGTTCAGAGCTCTTACCAAGGACGACATGAAAGAGATTGCAGCCCTTCAGGTCAATCAATTTATCGCCCGTTGCAAAGAGCAGATGGATATTAAGGTTTCAATACCTGCATCTGTCAAAACTTGGATTGTTGAAAAGGCATTCGATCCTAAGTACGGCGCAAGACCAATTCGTCGTAAGATTCAAACTGCACTTGAAGATGTTATGGCAGAGGATATATTGGTAGGCAAAATCAAGTCATCTGATTCAGTAAAAGCCAAGGTTAAAAAAGACGAAGTAATTTTTGAAAAATGCTAATTTTTATTCCCAAGTCTTGTTGTTAAAAATCCTTACCTTTGTTATAATCGGACTAAGACAATCTGCATTAAAGCAGTGAACAGGAGGAATAGAGATGGCTGTTATTAGCGAGTTAATTCGCAGTGAAGCAGATGGAACTATCAGCTTTGGAGATTACACACTAGCTGATAAGAAAAAGCTTGATAATTACAAGCATGATGGGGACCTATACAAGGTAAAGACATTTTCAGACATCACCAAGCTAGAGAAAAACGGAATGTTTGTTTATGAATCTGTACCTGGCACAGCAGTAGAGAACTTCAATTGCTCTTCTGATGCGATTTCATTCACAGTAGAGGGCAAGGAAGATGCAATGATTACATTAGAGCTTGAACCTGAAACAGATTACGACATCACAGTTGGCGGCAAGTCGGCTGGCCAGATGAAGACTAATCTTGGAGGCAAGCTTAATATATCAGTTGAACTTGATGCTGGCGCAGCAGTTGAGGTTATCATCAAAAGAGTATAATACTGCCTTAGAATTTCAATCTTCCCATTATACATGGGAAGATTTTTTTACCTTATAGGAAATTGCTTTGCAATCTCCTATAAGGTAAAAAACACACTTCGTGTGAAATATGTGTCTCGGCGACAGAAGAATTTATTTGCTTACAGCAAATGTCGCCTCGCACTGCTGGAGTTTTGCGTAGCAAAACTCTTTCTTGCTCTATAGAAAATTGCTTTGCAATCTCCTATAAGGTAAAAAAACACACTTCATTTGAAAGATACTTCATAATATAAGATGGAAAGGTTTTTTTATGGCAAAGAAAAGTGTATCTGTATTTTATTGTCAGGAATGTGGTAATGAAACTTCAAAGTGGGCAGGCAAGTGTCCGGCTTGTGGGGCGTGGAATTCCTTGGTGGAGGAAGTGGTAGATAAGTCCACAGTTAAGACTCGTGCCAAGGTGGCGGATGTCAAACCGACCAAACTCATCAACGTCGAAGCATCTAATGAGCATCGTGTGTCTACTTCCATAGAAGAATTTGACAGAGTTCTTGGTGGCGGCATAGTTCCTGGCTCAATGATATTGGTGGGCGGAGACCCAGGTATTGGCAAATCAACTTTACTTTTGCAGACATGCCAAAAGCTTTGCCAATCTAATGTTGAGGTAATGTATGTTTCTGGCGAGGAATCATTACAACAAATTAAAATAAGAGCTGATCGCATCGGTCAATTCAACGACAAGCTTGATTTATTATGCGAGACCAATTTAGATACAATCAAAGCTGTAGTGGAGCGAGAAAAGCCAAATATACTTATAATCGATTCAATTCAAACTATGTATAATGAAGCTGTTGGCTCAGCGCCTGGCTCCGTTTCTCAAGTGCGAGAATCAACAAGCGTGTTGATGGAAATCGCTAAGGTGCAAGGCATAGCAGTGTTTATAGTTGGGCATGTCACGAAAGAGGGAACAGTTGCAGGGCCAAGAGTGCTTGAACACATGGTAGATACAGTGTTGTATTTCGAGGGCGATCGACATGCTTCCTATAGAATACTTCGTGGTGTCAAGAATAGATTTGGATCTACAAATGAAATTGGCGTGTTTGAAATGCGTGATGCAGGCTTGGCAGAGGTTAAGAATCCATCTGCAGTTATGCTTGATGGACGGCCAGAAAATGCTACTGGTTCCATTGTTACTTGTTCTATGGAAGGAACTCGCCCAATTCTTGTGGAGATTCAATCTCTTGTCAGCAAAACCGCTTTTGAAATTCCAAGGAGAATGGCTACAGGGTGTGACTACAACAGAGTGAATCTTTTGGTCGCGGTTTTGGAGCGGATGCGAGACGCCAAGGCAAATAGATCTTGCGGAATCTTCCTGGGGCGTTCAGATATATATGTAAACATAGCTGGTGGAATTCGTATAAACGAACCAGCTATAGATTTGGCAACTGCTCTTGCAATCTACAGTAGCGAAAAGGATATCCCAGTCGATGCAGGAACTATAGTATTTGGTGAGATTGGTCTATCGGGAGAGGTTCGTTCAGTATCAATGGCCGAGCAAAGAGTCAATGAGGCGAAGAAACTAGGCTTTAAAAAGGCGATCATTCCATCATCCAATTTAAGCAGTGTTTCTAACATTAAAGGTATTAATATAGTGGGAGTGGCTAATATAAAAGAAGCCGTAGATGCTATATCTCGTTGAGTTTAATGGCAGTTTTTACTATATATTGCGGCATATATAACAATTGTAAAAATAATTAGTACAATTCACACAATTTTGGGCGGTTTGGCTAAATAGATTAACTTTAAAAAATCACAGAAAATCTGTTGACATGCCTTGTTCTTGGTGCTATTATAATCGAGCACTGAGCGAGAGAGAGGTGCTGAGAACGGCAAGGAATTGATAGAATTGTATAAACAATTTTAATTTCCAAAAAAGTTCGAAAAATAAATAAAAAGTTGTTGACATAGCAGATTGCTCATGATAATATAAACGAGTTGCTGCAAAGGGCAACAACAAAGCGCAGATTGATAACTGAACAGTGAAACAAACCTTGAATTAATACATTTATGTATCCTTGAAATTCATTTAAGTTTCTAATGGTAACAAGCAAGCTTGTTACATACACAATCTTTACTTTGTAAAGAGTGTGATTTTGAAACGAAACCTTTATAGTAAACAAGTCAGTTTTATACTGA
>DBWZ01000025.1:5316-5480 GCA_002309345.1 Pseudobutyrivibrio sp. UBA1225 | reverse complement strand
GTTACCCGCACCAATTTTCCGATTGCTTTTTTATGGGATCTTAGCTCAGCTGGGAGAGCATCTGCCTTACAAGCAGAGGGTCACAGGTTCGAGCCCTGTAGGTCCCATTTAATTGAATAAATATTTGTTAATAATATGGGCGGTTTCCCGAGTGGCCAAAGGGG
>DBWZ01000025.1:0-5215 GCA_002309345.1 Pseudobutyrivibrio sp. UBA1225 | reverse complement strand
TCGCCGGGCTCATAACCCGGAGGTCGATGGTTCAAATCCATCTCCCGCAACTCGGTGATTTTCCTAGTTAATAATGGTTTTTCGCTGTTCTAGATTTTGTGCCCAGATAGCTCAGTTGGTAGAGCAGAGGACTGAAAATCCTCGTGTCGTTGGTTCGATTCCGACTCTGGGCACTATTTTTTTACCCTTCAAGACTATTCTTGAAGGGTTTTATCTTTATTTATATAATGAATATTGTAAAAAAATGACTAGAAATGTTCCAAAAAGGAAAGGGAAGAACATGAAAATAGTATTTCTTGATAGAAAGACAATTGGAGAAGATATTGATTTAACAAGCTTTGAGCGATTTGGTGAGGTGGTAATCTATGATTATTCAACGCCAGAACAAGCTGCAACTAGGACTGAGGATGCTGATATAATTATCCTTAATAAAGTTCCTATCAATGAAAATACTATCGGAAACGCCAAGAATCTTAGACTTGTTTGTGTTACTGCAACAGGTACAAACAATCTTGATAAAGAATATCTAGATAAAAGAGGCATCGCATGGAGAAATGTGGCTGGTTACTCTACAGACGCTGTTGCTCAGCATACATTAGCGCTTGTAATGTATTTATTTGAGCATATGAATTACTATGACAGCTATGTTAAAAGCGATAAATATGTCAACGATACTATGTTTACACATTTTGAGATGCACTTTAATGAAATAGCAGGAAAAACATGGGGAATAATAGGTCTTGGGGCAATTGGTAGTCGTGTTGCTGAGATTGCAACATGCTTGGGTGCTAATGTAATCTACTATTCGACTAGCGGAAAGAATCATAGTGATATCTACAAAGAAGTTGATTTTAAGACATTGTTATCCACATCAGATATTATATCTATCCACGCTCCGCTAGATGACAATACCCTTCATTTGATAGATGCAAATGCTTTAAAACAAATGAAATCATCAGCCTTTTTGATAAACGTTGGTAGGGGACCTATAATTGTGGAAAAGGATCTTGCTGAAGCTTTGGAGAGTGGAAAAATAGCAGGAGCTGGTCTAGATGTTCTTGATATGGAGCCTATGGCTGCCAATAATCCTCTTAGAGAGATTAAAGACAGCAACAAGCTTATTATTACGCCGCACATTGCATGGGCGGCTGTAGAAGCTCGTAGAAGGCTTATGGATATTATTTGTGGTCAAATAAAAGAGTTTTTGGAGAAATAATCTCATTCTAAAGGAAGACCACTTAGATAACTTAAATCGCTTAAATGCTGTAGAAGCTTATTGCGATAGTGTAAATATTGATTTGTTTCACTGATAGAGTCCATATTTGAATCTAAGAATGCTGATGAATCTGATGATTTCATATATAACTCTATTCTTTCAATGAAAGTTGGCATAGTTTTATTTATTAAATCGTAAATACTATCTGTCATAGGTATAGATGGATTCCAAGGGTTATGCCAGGTGTTATGGAAGGTGTTACAAGGATCAGAATATTTGATGATTGTATCACTAGGAATCATAGATGATATAGCGGCGTATTTGAAAAATAGTTGTTCTATTTTGCGAATGCGTCTTTTTTTCTTGCCTGAAGGATCATGCATCCATCTGTTAAGGCGTATAAATGATTTGATAGCGCCTTTTGCAGAGCTAAATCTAATTTTATGCTCAGGAAAAGTTCTATCTATAGCAAGGTATAGTAGACGGGCAATGACCAGCTGCTCATCCTCTGGAGGGCAGACTGCAGCCGCATAATCGAACTGGCTAGGTTTAAGCTGTCTATAGTGCTCAAGAACTAGATGATCAATATCTGTTTCTAGTGATACATGCTTGCCAAAATCATATAGATTTCCACGCACTAAATTCTTGAGGTGCTCACTTTTGAAATAGATATATGGGTGGCAGGTTACATCTAAGGAATAATGACCGATAAAGCCTAGAATGTAGGCATCACAGATGTGTCTGGCTTTGTTGTCATCAAATGAGTTTCTAACATCAAAAAGGCTGTTAAAAAAATGCATAACACGGTTTCGATGAATAATATTCCCGATATTGTGCTTATAGCAAATATAAGATGGAATATGATAAAAGAATAAATCCGGCCCCTGAAGACCTAATGCAAAAGCAGTCTTATGAGTTTCTAATAAAGATATAGTTTCCTTCGAATCAATAAAAGAAAGAGATTGTTCTCCAAATGTTAAATGAGTAATAAATCCTGGCATAAGCGTCCCTCTATTTAGATGAATAAGATTATCTTAAGAAAATTATAGCATAATACGATTTGACAGTAACTAACCGTGAATAGTATATGCCGTAAAAAGGTAAAAAAAGAGAAGGTGAAAAAAATCGAAATATAGGATAATGCTTGATTAGAGGGGCTTGAGGAGTGTTTTGAGCAAGCAAATTGTCAAACAATTATGGCAAGGATATTGAAGTCCTAGTTGAAACGTGATACCATAGATTTGCACGTGCCAAATGGCCGTCGGAGGAGAGGTGTTATGTTCAGAGGACGAAAAAGCGAGATCGAAAGACTTAACGGTTTTTACGAGGGGGAAAAAGATTCTATTGCAGTTATTTCTGGTCAGATTGGCGTAGGAAAAACTGCTCTATTACAGGAGTTTGCAAAGGACAAAGAGACAATCTTTTTCGAAGCATACGAGACTACTGGCAAACATCAGCTGGAGCAATTAAGCCAGCTTTTGGGAGTTAAGAGTACGCTTGATGTTGCAGGCTTTTGCAAAGAAATCTCCAAGCGAGCAAGCAAACAAAAACAGCTTGTTATCATTGATCAATATCCAAATGTTGTAAAGGCGGATCCTGAATTCGATAAGACCCTTCATGAATATGCTACCGGTGAGTGGAAGGATTTACCAATCAAGTTAATATTGTGCTCGGATGCCTTTATGCTTGTAGACAAGTATCTTAAGGGCAAAAAGGCTATATGGAAAAAGGATATCACTTTAGATATGGTTGTGGAGCCATTTGGGTTCTACGATTCTTGCGAGTTTTTCGGGGATGCAAGCCCTAGAGAAGCTACATTCCTCTACGGAATAACAGGTGGTATACCATATAATCTGTCTAGAGTAGCATGTCTTCTTGGAGTAGAAGGCTATGATGAATACGGCCTTGCCCCAATAAAGGGAGACGACAAGATTAAAGAGATAGCTATCAGACTTTTCTTGGATAAGAACTCTAGAGTTGGACTGAATCCAGAGGCTGTCATGGCTACAGAGCTTCGCGAATTGGCATATTACAATTACATGCTCACTACCTTGGCAAAGGGCTTAAACAGAGTCAATCAGATATCTGCCGAGGTTGAAAAACCAAAGGATGTGGTTGTTCCATATTTGAATTCCCTTATGTCGATAGGGGTTTGCACCAAGGATACTGCAATCACAGAGGTCACCAACAGAAAGAAAACTAGATATTCCATCGTTAATACCAGCACTCTATTTTGGTACAAATTGGTGGTTCCATATTTTGATTTATATAATTCTGGTCAGACTGATGCCTTGTGGGTCAAAGTCAAAGAAGGCCTAAAGGACTACATGGAAGATGTATTCATCAAGATTTGTGGTCAGTATCTTGAGGATAGAAGCGACAAGAATCAGCTTCCATTTACAGTCGAGGAAATCGGAAATTGGTGGGTTAATGACGATGAAGCAGGAACAACAGATGGCTTTGATTTAGTTTCACTTGGCAAATGCGAAGGCAAATCAGCTACTATATTTGCTCAGTGCTACTATAACAACGAGCCAATCGAAGTTGCTCAGCTTAAGTCTTTAATCGAAAAGACAAAGCAGCTTCACCGACAGGGAGATGCATTTTATCTTGTGTTTGCAAATGCAGGCTTCCATGAAAATGCTATTACCATTTCATCAGCAATTAAAAACATTATGTTAATTACTTTAGATGAAATGCGATAATATAACTACTTAAGCCAATAGTGCAAAACAGCGGTTTGCAGGCTTGGTGGTTGGTTACTATTTATATTTTTTAGGAGGAGAAAAATGACTAATCAAGAGCTAAAGAAAACAGCGATTGAGGTTCGCAAGGGCATCATCGAAGGTGTTCATGCTGCAAAAGCTGGACATCCAGGCGGATCTCTTTCTGCAACAGAGGTATTTACATACCTTTACTTTGAGGAAATGAACATTGACCCAAAGAACCCTAAAAAAGCCGACAGAGATCGCTTTGTTCTTTCTAAGGGTCACACAGCACCAGGTCTTTACTCTGCACTGGCACAGAGGGGCTTCTTCCCAGTTGAAGATTTAAAGGGACTTCGTAGCATTGGCTCACATCTTCAGGGACATCCTTGTGTGCAGCATACACCAGGTATTGATGCATCATCAGGTTCTCTTGGACAGGGTATATCTGTTGCAACTGGTATGGCTCTTTCAGCAAAGCTTTCTAACGAAAGCTATAGGGTATACACACTTCTTGGGGATGGTGAAATCCAAGAGGGTCAGGTTTGGGAAGCTGCTATGTTCGCAGGAGCAAAGAAGCTTGATAACCTTTGTGTAATCGTAGATAACAACGGTCTTCAGATTGATGGACCAGTTGATGTAGTTAATACTCCATATCCAATTCCAGACAAGTTCAAGGCTTTCAACTTCCATGTTATTGAAGTAGCTGATGGAAACGATTTTGAGCAGCTTCGTGCAGCATTTAAGGAGGCTCGCGAAACAAAGGGTGCACCTTCTGCAATCATTGTAAAGACTGTAAAGGGTAAGGGCATCTCATTCATGGAGAACCAGGTAGGATGGCATGGTAAGGCTCCTAACGACGAGGAGTACGCAATTGCTATGGAAGAATTAAAGAAAGCAGGTGAAGAGTAATGGCAGACGTTAAAAAAATCGCAACTCGTGAGAGCTACGGTAATGCTCTCGTTGCTTTAGGTGAGAAATATGACAATCTTGTAGTTTTAGACGCTGACCTTGCAGAGGCTACAAAGACAGGTATCTTTAGAAAGGCTTTCCCAGAGCGTCACATTGACTGTGGTATTGCAGAGTCAAACATGGTTGGTATCGCAGCTGGTATCGCAGCAACAGGAAAGGTTCCTTTCTGTTCATCATTTGCTATGTTTGCAGCAGGCAGAGCATTTGAGATAGTAAGAAACTCTATCGGCTACCCACACCTCAACGTAAAGATCGGCGCAACACACGCAGGTATCTCCGTAGGTGAGGACGGCGCAACACATCAGTGCAACGAGGATATCGC
>DBWZ01000010.1 GCA_002309345.1 Pseudobutyrivibrio sp. UBA1225 | reverse complement strand
ATTTTTGAAAATCTAATTATGTCCGTCAGGGACAATACATTCCCTCCGAATTGTAAAATCGACGAACGGACACCCGATAGAAGCTCCACTCATCGAACTAAGAAAAACTATAATTTTAGCTCAATTGTCCTCGGAGCAGGGCATGGAGCCTTAGCTGCCGTGGGGCAAGGGCGAAAAGTCTAGGCAGGTTGCCCCTGGGAGTCACTGGCTAGTTGTTGGATGATAAAAGTACTTTGACCTTGAACCAGCCGTCGTCGTAGGAGACTTTCATGGCGCCACCGTACTTTTCGGCAACTTGGGAGATGGATTTGAGCCCGAAGCCGTGTTTGACATTGTCTTCCTTGGTGGTCTTTGGCAGGTTGCTGCCTTTGAAGAAGCGACGGTGCTGATTCTTTTTTAGGCGTACGTTGGTTCCTTCAGAATAGTTCTCACATTCTACGATGATAAATTGGTTGCGTGGTCTAACCGAAAATGTGATTAGACGTTTTTCTTGGTCCTCGACCTGTTGGGTCGCTTCAATGGCGTTGTCTAATAGATTACCAAATAGGGAACATATATCCTTAACGTGGATGTCTGATAGCAAGTCGCCATCCACCATTGCGTTCAGCGTGATTCCTTTTTTCTGGCACTGAAGACTCTTTGTGGTAAGGATGACATCCATTACTCTGTTTCCAGTGTTCATGAAGGATTCCTGAATAGCTATAGCCTGTTCCATGTCCTCTAGAACCTCAGCACGACGCTTAGGATCATCCTCATTTTTTAAAGCCATAACGTAGTGCTTCATGTCATGCATTTCTTTCCTGAGAGCCTCAGAGTTGTCCACGGCAAGCTTGTACTGCTCATACTGCTTTTGGAATAATTGGTTGATAGCATCGTTTTCATTCTTTGCAGCCAACTCATTTCGTCTACCCATTTCGGTCATCAGCATGAGCATTCCACCAAAGTCTACTAAGGTTCTGACATAGAGCATGTTCTCAGTAGCAGAAAACGGCGTACGCGTATTGATAAAGCTGATATTCGACATAATAAAGGCACCAATACCTGTGGCAAGCACGCTTAGAAGTTCCTTATTATTTACATTGAGATTTCTAGTTGGCGAAATGTTACCACGTTCGATTCGATAATAAGTGATATAAGTAAGAAGATAGACTACTACCATGATTATCACGGAATCAACTATGCCCTCTCGGTCAACCAGATGCACATACCACACGTACATCTGCTTGTATAAACTGGCGGCAAACTCTGCCAAAACGAAAGCATGAGTTGTTATTACCCCACAATCCTTTGGCTTGATATCAAGCACAACATAAAGTGACGCATACATCAACGCCACCGCTGTAATCATACTTGGAATCCAAAATCCGATTGGGAGTAGTCCTGCCACAAATTGAAAGGCTGTCTGCACTAAAAAAGTAACTATGCACTGAATAACATAGTCACGATTATTACTTCGTCTTTTATAGATATTAAAATAAACAAAAACCGCCAGCCATTCAGCTATAGCGGTAAATAGTCTTGGAGTATCCTGGAGTTTTACTGGATCTAGAAACGATGATAAATTCATAATATCCCCTTTTATAAAATATCCTCAGTCAGGGCTGACATAAATTCCTTTTTGCGAGCACGGCTGATTGGAAGAGAAATCTTGTGTGACAAGATAACGTATTCCTTCTGCACCGCTTCCACAAAAGAAAGATTTATCAGATAAGCATTATGGCATTTGCTAAATCCATGCTCTGCAAGCATTTCCTCAAACTTTTTTAGAGGGCCTAAGGTTGTGTAATCTGCATCATCACAATGAATGATTACATTATTCCTTTGGCTCTCTATAAAAAAGATTGAATCACAATCAAGCTTTATTTGCTTATCTTCCACCGAAACCTTTATGTAAACATGCTGCTGTTTCGCCTTTACCCTAGCGATTGCCTTGTCGAAAAGCTGCTCAAACTGAGTGAAGGGAACCGGCTTTAGGACATAACCCAAAGCATCAACAGCATACCCTTGAACGGCATACTGGACTGTTGATGTTATAAAAATGATAATAACATCCGAATCCAACTTACGGATTTTTTTTGCCGCAGCCATGCCGTCCAAATGTTTCATCTGGATATCTAAAAGTACAATATCATACTGACTTTTATAGTCATCGACTATATCTATTCCATCCAAAACATGGGTAATAGAAAACTGATCCTTATGACTATTACCATATTTGTTTATGTAATTCTTTAGGCGCTGAGCCTGCTCCATTTCATCTTCAACTATACATACTTTAATCATGGTAATAAAAATATCACAAGTAAATTTAAAAACAAAGATTGTGCGCAAGCAAATTTTGCGTTATATATTTTAGTTTATATCTAGTCAATCTTAAACTGGTTGATAGCTCCCTTAAGGCTTTCTGCGTTAGCCTTGCTAGATTCAGCCAATCTTTCGATATTAACTGAAACATCAGATGCCTGCGTATTCTTTCCAAGTATGCTTGTAACACCTTCTGTATTTTCAGCAGAGGCATTGTTTACAGCTGTGATACCTCTAGCAATTTCATTAATAGAATCAGAAAGAGATTCCATAGCCTCACCAATTTCTGTTACAGCCTTCTTTATTTCTATAATACCTTCATCGTAGTATTTACTCTGATCTGCAAAGGTTTGGAAACTAGACATAACATCACTCTTAATGTACTCAATCAGCTTTGTAACCTGATCACGTACATTAGATACAGATTTATTACTTGCTGCAACAATTTCTGTGATGTTCATAGCTGTTTCTTTAGACTGATCAGCAAGCTGTCCAATCTCACCAGCTACTACTGCAAAGCCCTTACCTGCCTCACCGGCTCTTGCAGCCTCGATAGAAGCATTAAGAGAAAGAAGGTTTGTCTGAGATGTGATTGACATAATATCCTCAGCCAATGCATTGATTTGTTCAACAGCCTTCAAGCTTTCAAGCGCCTCCTGCATGTTGACCATAGTCTCCTGCAAGGTGGCTGTGTTATTCTCGATTTCTGTATCGATTTTTTCATTTATCTCGCCGGCTGAATCAATAAGCTTTTGAGAATCACTTTCACCTGCTTCAACCTTTTCAGTAACCCTAGTAACAAGATTTACGATATTGTTTATCTCTTCATGGATAGATTCGATAGAATCGTTTGTCTCATTAATCTTTACAGAAAGATTGTCAGCAATATCTCTGTTTTCAGTTGTAACCTCACCTAATAAGCTAGATGCTTTATTTAAATCCTTAGAGCTTTCACTCAAAGATCCACTACAATTCTTAAATAAGCCAACAGCTTCATTCAAGGTATCAATAACCTCTTGCGTACCTCTAGCCAGCTCTCCGATTTCGTCTTTACGTTTTGATAAATCGCTCAAATCTTTATTTGCAGTAATATCATGCTCCGCAACTCTTGAAATCGCTGTTTTAACCTTTGTAATTGGCTTAATCAATGTCCTAATTATAATTGATAGAATTACAGCTATAGCAATAATTACGATAACTGCCATTAACATAATTAGATTAGAAGCATCTGAAGCGGATGCATATAATTCATCCTCTTCAGCGCCCACAAATAACAACCAATCCTGTTGTGGTAAATACTTAAAGTAACCTAACATACTCTTGCCGGTATCCGCCTGCTTATAATTAATAGTTCCTTCTGTAGCGTCTCCATATTCACCATTTGTCAACTTAGTCACTATTTCTACAATGGCAGGGTTCTCACTTGCAAGCGTAACCTCGTCAGGATTTGTCGAATAGAAAACCTGATTTGAATTAGCACTAGTTAATACTACCTCTTGGTTTTCTGCAACGTTAATTTGCTGAAGGATTTGATAAAAATCTGTTTTATCTAACTCAACACTTGAATAACCAACAAAATCTCCATTAACATATGAGCTACATGTTGCAATAATTGTAATATCGTTAGTTGCTGGTGATACTACAGTTATAAGACCATACATAGGTTCACCACCAGAACTATTGTACAATTCCTTCAAGAAATCAACTGTTTCCTGCTCATTCTGAAAACCCACAAGCTCTTTGATTGAATCTACAAGCACAAGTCCATCATCATTTGCATAAAAAAGACTAAGCAAGTTTGGAACTACCTTAGAATACTTTTCCGTCCAAATCTGAGCTGCCTCTATAACCTCTGGATCTTCCTCCGAGGTTAACATATTATGGAACTGGTCAGTTGCCATATATCCATCTACATATGCAAACTCTTTTTCCATAAAGCGATTCAACTGCTCAACATTTGAATTAACAGTTCCTGCTAATTGATTTACAGCCTCTTCTTTCATAACGCTAAATATCTTGTATGCAGATAAAAAGCTTAGTACGGCTACACCTATGATTGTTGCCACAACAACAAATACAGTGATTCTAGTGGATAGTTTTTTTGTTTTCATATACTCCTCCTGCCTTGATTATTCGTCAAGCTTGAACTGATTAATAGCACCCTTAAGGCTTTCAGCGTTAACCTTACTTGATTCAGCCAGCTTTTCGATATTAACTGAAACATCTGAAGCTTGTGTATTCTTTCCAAGAATATTTGTAACGCCCTCTGTGTTCTCAACTGATGCATCGTTAACGGATGTGATTCGTCGAGCGATTTCGTCTATAGAGCCGCTAAGAGAACCCATCGCATCACCGATTTCAGTAACAGCTTACCGCTTCATAAACCCCCTCCAACTCCCAGTAAATGAATTCAATCATTAAAAGTACTATAGCAGACATTTCAGAAAATTCTGTGTCTTTTTCACGACTATTCAGTTTTTTTGTGAGTTTGTCAAAAAAAAATCTATCTCAACATCAAAAAAGGACTCTAACGAATGGCTAGAATCCTTGATTTTTCAATGTTTTTGATATTTTGTCTCAATAACTATCCTATGCTAAATTTTTTTCAAAAAATTCGTCTCCTTCTGGACCGCACAAGCTGCAAGTTTTGGCAACAATCTTTTCGAGCTCGGCCTTTTCGTCAGAAAGCCCTTCAAAAACAGTGCCATTGTAAGTCAAACCAACAGCTGTAGATATATTCTTGTACTTGGTGATGCGGGTTGTGATCTTGTCGTAGGTTCCAAAGACTTTGAGCTTGATGAAAATCTGCTCCAATCCCTTGTAATCCTTGTCTTCAACCAGCTGCTCTACCCTTGAATAAAGTAGCGATGACTCGTAGTCCTCTGATGGAGCATACTTATCTATGAAATCTAAAAAATTTTGGCCCAATGAAACGATGAACACTGATTCCTTGTTACCGCCAAGCTGTTGTTGAGTTGTTCCTAATTTTCTGCGTGTGCGCACTGTTATCATATATTTATTCTCCCAATTGTGTCCAAATGATGAATTCTTAATTAAATGTTATACCAAAAGGCATTTATTGTCAATTAAATTCTATTTGTCACGGTTATTCTCTTGCTCCGCTCTAAATCTACGATTAATCCTACCAGCGTTGTCTATGGTACTAGCCCGCTGAACTGCACCATTGCCAAACCTGTCCCTAATAGAATCCAACGTAGAATCAAGCGCCTTACGCTTTTCTTTATTTTCATCCTCGAATAAAGAGATCTGCTCAAATCCGTCTCTATCAACATCTGTCAGAGAAATTCCTATCAATCTAAGGGGCTCCCCATGCCAGCTTTCTTTGATAAGCTGCTTGGCAGTATTATAAATCACATCCGTAACATCCGTTGGATCGCTCAGCTTTCTTTGATGAGACTTATTTACAAAATCAAGATTCCTAAAGGTAACGCCTATACAGGAGCATTTACCGCCATCCGCTCGCATTCTGGCTGATACAATATCTGCCTGAGCCAACAAGACCTTATTGATATCCTCTAGCTCGACTAAATCTTCCTCCACCGTCGTCTCTGCCGAATAACCCTTTGCATCCTCCGGCTCATCAACTACTGGAGAATCATCTATTCCGTTTGCATAGTTATGGAAATGAAGCGCACCCCGCTCGCTGAATATCAGCTTAAGCTGTTCTATAGGGGTATTTGCCAACTGGCCAATAGTAGAAATATTCAAGCTCTTTAATCTAAGGGCCGAGGATTTACCACAGGTAAACAAGTCCCCCACCGGAAGCGGCCACATCTTATCTTCAATTTCATCCATGAATAAAGTGTGCACCTTATTCGGCTTTTCAAAATCACTAGCCATCTTTGCAAGAAGCTTATTACAGCTCACTCCAACATTAACCGTAAACCCCAATTCGTCATAAATACGATCCTTAATCTCATAAGCCGTAGCAATAGGATCCGGATAAATAAGATTCATCCCCGACATATCAAGGAATACCTCATCTATGGAAAACGACTCCATCGTAGGGGTATACTCCTGACAAATAGCCTTAAACGCCCGGGAGCACTTAACGTACCAATCAAAATTTGAATGTGCAATCACCAAATCCGGACACTTCCTGACAGCCATGCTCACTGGCTCCCCCGTCACAATCCCGTACCTCTTAGCCGGTATAGACTTAGCGCACACGACACCCGTCCTAGACTTCGGGTCCCCACCAACCACGGAGGGCACCTCTCGTAAATCTGGCCCACCGTTTCGCAACTGCTCAACCGCCGACCATGAAACAAACGCACTATTCACATCTATATGAAAAATCAATCTGTCGCTCATGCGCCCACATCCTCCCGTCGCCTTCTATTCTATCACTCTTGCACCCCCATGTCCCACCCCTCTTGCCGCCAATTATGGTTAATGCAGCTCTGTCCCCTGCGCCCTGCCAGCCACCAGGTGCCCTGCGGACAATTGAGCTAAGATTATAGATTTTCTTAATGCCAAAATGCCACCATTTGTGGGTGTACGTTCATCGATTTTACAATTCGAAGAGGATGTGATGTCCCTGACGGACATTCTTAGGTTAACAAAAATGTTCCACAAACTAGACTTAGTACAAT
>DBWZ01000020.1:1801-10511 GCA_002309345.1 Pseudobutyrivibrio sp. UBA1225 | reverse complement strand
ATAGCAATCTTCAATGCCTGAGACAATGCTTTTGCCATCTCTTTATTAGTCAACCATTTCTCAAGTTTACCATCAAACAACTTCTTTGCTTTATCAAAGTCACCATGCTTAATATCAACTCTTGTTTGTTTTAATGCAATAAAGTTTTCTGTATACTTACCAAAGAGCATTTCATCTTCTATTGAACTAGGATGCATTGAAGCAACGTCCAATACTGGAACATTCCAATACATACCAGGTTCTGCATATACTCTTCCGCCTTCTCCAATCTCTTCACCACGATAAGTTGACTTACCATGATCAAACACATATCCAGGGAAGTATGGCTTTTTACCTCTACAATCCTTTCCTGCAAGAAAATCTCTATAGCAGAAATATCCATCTCCACCATTTTCTGCAAGATTTCTATAGAAGAACTGACTTTGAGGGTTCTTTTCCTTGCCAAAGATTATTCTTGTTGTTAAACTGTTAGTTGTGTCATTAACAGTCATTCCAGCAATATCAGCAAGGATTTGTCTAGCAACGAAGTCACCTTGTGTAGCATTCCAAACTGCTTCTGTTGCATCTACATCATTACCACAATATTCGGCAACCTTAAGCCACAGCTCTTCAGGAACTGGTTTATCCCAAGGCAATCCTAATTCTTGATGGTGTATACCTAAGTCAATCTCCCACTTCTTAAGTGATTGCTTTGTCGAGCAGTAGTCATAAATATCAGTATAACTCAAATTATATGCTTCACCAAAGAACGCATTATTTTTACTTCCTTTAGCTGCATTAATTATTTGTTGAGATAACTGGAACAATTCCTCAGTAGAATATCCAAGCAATGCTGCATACACAATGTGATTATCATAACGCCTACAATTATATCCAACTAAGTTATAAGTTAACATGTTTTGAATATCAAGTGGTGTAGGATTAATCAAAGTTATCTTCTTTTTACCAAGCTCTTTATAAACTACTACAAATAAATTCGGAAAGACTTCCACGTCGAAGAAACATATAGGAGTATCTAATTGTTTTACTTCTTGTTCTTCCGACTTAAATTTCATTTCATCTACTTTTTTACAACAATTATACGATTGATTAGTACTATTAATTGCAAAGTTGTAAATATCATAATACAAATCGGACACATCATAACTCATACCAGAGTCATAGCATTCCTGAAGAATATCATAAATGAAATTAATGTTTTGTGTTGTGCTTCCAAATTCTTTCTTTAGACACCTTTGTATCATCTTTCTGAGATTAATCTCTGTCTTGATAGCTTTATCAGTCATCATAGATTTCTTCTCCTCTTTTAGAGGAAGACCAGAGTTAATTGTTCTGATTGGAATATTATTGCAATATGATAGTCGTCTTCTCATAGAAGCATCGCCATTACATACTTTAATTTCAATTCCTTCAGAATATAACATACTCAGTTTTGATACATCGCCAGAATATCTATAAACAAGATGAACTCCTTCTCCACCTTTAGAATACTCTCCGTAAGTTGGAGGGAACTTTGCAGCTGCTTCTAAATTCCTTTTTCTATCTTTATTGCCTTTTTCATCTTTCAAATCAAAATCAATAAAGATAATATCTTTAGGAACTTTAACATAATGGACTTTACTTGTATCAATATCTTTTAACGATGTTGTTACATTTTCCCATTTATAGTTAGGAACTTCTTTTTGTCCATTTCTATTTACAGCATACTGTGCAGGACAATCTGCAAACTCCTTGTCAAATAGTGATTCTGTTTTGTCAAATATCAGTGCCTTATTTTTTTCTTCCTCTATTCTATCTGCTACTTGAGCAGCCATCCTAAATTTATTAATTTTAAAACCAAAATAACAATTCCTGTAATGTTCTGTTCCGAGAATAACTTGATCTTTATACTCTTCAAAATAATTCTTAAGTTCATCTCTAAACTTAAACTTCGGCATTCTTGTTTTTAATGATGATTCTTCACAAAATTGTATATATAGCTCATAAGCTTGCTTTAATGTAACAAAAGCCTCTTTGCTAAACAGATTAAAATTATCTTCAACAAAGTTAAAGAAATAGTCTGTACGGAACATCATATCAATAGGAACGTATTCCTCATAATAATACTTGCCGAGTGTTTTGTAAACATCAAGACAATGATAGGCAATTGCTCCTATCTCAAACTGAATAGCATCCATCAAATCATGATACTTCTTTGCAGGAACTTTATTACCTGTTGGACGAATATCAATCAATCTTCTGGTTATACCACTGAATGCATCAGTTATCATTACAGGTTTGTTTGTAGCCATGAATAAGAATGCATTGCATTTTAATGTATACTTATTCTTATGTTTCTCATTAATTGTTATTACTTCATGAGATGTGATTGCGTTAATCTTAGTGTTGTCTTCAATCCTACTTAAATCTCCATCAGTCTGAATTGCAACTAATGGGCCTTTAGCAAATTGCTCTGTACTAAACAAATCACTCTTACTTGCAAGTGCACCAATATCCATATAAGCGATATAGTCCTTAAACAAAGTATCAATGATTTTAAGTATAGTACCTTTACCACAACCAGGTGGACCAAAGAATACCTCAAACTTTTGAATATCAACACTATCTCCAGCAAGAATACTACCAATAGCCCATTCAAACTTCTGTCGTTCTTCATCGTCGTACAATATTGAGACCAACTCTAAATAATTATCAATTGGTCCTTCTTTACAACAGTAGTTTAAACGCACACTTGCATAATCTTCTTTTCTTACTGGTGTATCTGCAAATACAATCTTCTGATTTAATGAACCTTCTGAATCCGGCATCTTAGTTAAATATGTACAAAACTCTGTCCATTTAAGTGACTCAAATTCTCCCATAGTTTTAATAAACACCGGAACATCGGTTCCCATTTCGTCTCTTTTACGGTATATCTCTTTATCAATTAGTCTTTGGACATCTAAAATATCAGTTGACCATAGTCCAGTTTCTTCATTCCATATTCCATAGAATCGTCCACCTTTAACTATAAGGTCCTTCGACTTCATGACTTTAAATGCAGGGTATACTTCAAGAGTACCGTTTTTTAATGTTTTAACTTTTATTTCACAAAAATCCACATTAAAATGCTCCTTCCAATGATTCTTACCGTTTTACCGTTTTACCACATGGTTTTCATTTTATTTATAGAAATTAACATTTTCTATATATAAATAATTAATAAAAGTGGTAAAGTGGTAAAATTAACCTAAAAAATCCCCAAAAATGCGTCAACCACGCGGGTTTTAGGCTTTTTTACCACTAAAAATAAAAACGGTGAAAAGTGGTAAAAATTACCATTTTTCTAGTAATTTTCCCTAAACCACTCCTGCATTTGATACCACATTTCCAATTTTCTTTGATCAAAAGTGGTAGTCCGTAACGGAAAAATACTTCCTTTTCCATCGGTTCCATAGTCTCTAGACATCCAAATATCAAGAATTCGAGCCACTTCATCGACGCTCCAATAGTCATCTATAGAGTCATCCGTGCATTCTGTTAAGCCCAAATTGTCTATCATAATAAAGAACCACCTGCTGGCATGAAGACTTCCGTCGTACATAATATCATCGTCAATCCTCCGAGCAAACGCAACCAACACTTCCAAAACACTAACCGGTTCATTAAATATCTCCGGCTGATTATCCTTTGTAAAGTTATCAGAATAGTCAACTCGTAAGTCGAATCCATCATTCAGACGGTTATCATCATTGCCAACAACTGGGTCACTTAACCTAAATGGTGTTAAATATAAATAGGACAATAACGAGATATACCTACAAGACATAGGTTCCTTAAAGCCCAATATTCCAAGTAACCACCTGAAATATCTATCGCTTAAGGCAAGCTCATAATAGTCCTCCATACAACATAATTACTCCTCATCTTCTAATTCGTGCATAGCAGATGTGTAAGAGCGCGAAGACCTGACAATCTCATAGTCAATATGAATCTTATTATTGCGTACATACAACCTCTCTAAGTCTCTGTCATCAATAAATCTAGTCATATTAGACTTACCAATTGCCTTCTCAATCTGTTCAGCCTTCATCATCTGATACTCATTGTGTCTAACCCTTTCGGCAAAAACATTATCAGTGAAGAATATCAATGTGAGCTTATCCCAGAAACCCTGTTCAGTCTCCGGTTGAAGCTCCTCATTATACTGGTCTTTCGTGATTGTGTATGGAGGTTTAGAAGGATCTAATCCCCTAGCAAAATCACTAATATCCGGCTCCTGTAAAGCATCATAATCCTCCTGTGTTAATTCATTCGGATTAGGATCTTCATCATCCCAAATGCTATGCTCTACCTCTTTACCTTCTACGAACGGTAGGTCACTGTCAGGTTCGTCTTCATCTTCATCAGGACGCTTCATAGAAGGCTTTTCTACCTTTGCATCCTTAGGCAAATATCCATTCTCTTTAGCAATCTCACCCACAACATCAACTGCATTAAAGTGAGGAATTGCATTAATATTCTTGCCAGTTGTTTTGATCATTTCTGACTTCTTTGCATCATTTTCCATAGCTTTCTGCTTCTGATTTTTCCTTATCTCGTCCAAAGCATCCTGGATACCTTTTGAGATTTGTGCATCATTATTTTTCTTATCAACAAAATGGCAGGTTAAATATCCACCTACTCCTCCGATTGCTAATCCGCAAAGTCCTGCTATAATGACTAATTTATTCATCAATGTCACCCCTTAGCTAATAATTCACATGTTTCTTTTGTAAATAGTCTTGCATTAAATTCAAGTGTTACATCTGTAATATCACCAGCTCTAAATAATCTATGTGCTGTGTCATTGTTTTCATAGATGCCAAATAATACATGCTGATCATTAGGCATACCATTTTCAGCATAACAATCAAGAGTCCAACCGTACGTACGACCCTGTGCCCTCTCTGCATACAGATTAGAAAGGTCTAAGCCAAGATACGTATAAACATCATCAAGCAGTAAAACGCCATTCTGTCTCAGCTGATGGTCAAACATTGTCTGAGCCTGTGTGAGCATATTGAAGTTATACCATGGACGATGTGAATAATAACCCCACTTTACTGTATCTTCACTAAAGATGTAACGAAATATCTGGTCAGGCTCAATCAACTGTATAGTAGGTTCACCAGGAAGAGCCTTTTCCTTATACTTGCCTGCCTTAATAAGCTCTTGCTTCTTCTTTAAAGCACCATTATTGGCATAGTAAGCATCCTTTTCAATGCCCTGGTCCTCAATAACATTATCTCTGTACTGCTCAAATGCCTTAGCAATACCTGCAAATGCCATCTCAGCCTTAATAAGTCGTCCGTGCACTACCTTAAATGAACCGTAAGCACATGTACAGCTTAAAAGTGTCAAACCAACACAAGGAGCCCACGTCTTACCAACCTCGAGCCAATAACGTCCATACTCCTTTGTCAATTCCTTCTTATACTCAGATGATTCCTTACCGGACTTGATAACACCGTCCTCAATGACACCTTCATTTGCCTTTTGATGGAGAATATCAAGGATTTCCTTATGCTTTGCATTGATCTCTTCCATTTTTTTAGTTGCAATACAACCAGTTACTGTAGCACCGACACCTGCAACAATGCTAGTACCAAGTAACAATTCAGGACTATGTTCAATACTCCAATTATACGCTGTCCTGGTTAGCGTCTTTATCGTTGTGATTATGTTCATCACTATACTCCTTCTTAAATTTGCTTATTAGTATCCATTCATATATCAATGTGCCTATTCCCATAAAAGCACATAGAATGTTGACTATGATGCATACAGCTAAAAACATCATCATATTAATCATCCAACATAATCGGACTAGGTAAGTCAAGCAAATATCCACCACGTACTTGTCGTACATACGCCTGTGTCAAATTTGACCAACCATATTTAGCATCCTGTGCTGTCATGGGAATATCAACACCGGTTTGCTCTCGTATCAATTCATATAATCGGACTATCTGAATAGAATCATAAGTATTAATATACTCACGCATATTCCAAAGAATATTTTCAGCGTCCCCCCTGACTTCAAACACCAGGTTATTATAGCGTGGGCTATCTTCAAGTCGAGATATACTAGGCCTATCACGATTGCTGCTACGAGAAACAAGACTACTAGAATAGCTAGTGTAATCACGTACAATACCTCCTCCTACTTTTAAACCACCTTTATTAGATGCTCTAGTGTCTCCCCAAAGAAACATAGAAAGTGCGTCACGTCCAGCACTAAATATCATTTCCTTAAGAGCCGGCACAATTACATCTAAAAGGATTGTCTGTCCAACTGTCTTAACATCACCATTATTTAGGAATGTCTCTGTGAATCTCTGTCCAGGTGTCTTCCGCTTTAAAGAAACTCCACCCTGGATTGAACCTCCGAGCTTAGGCTTTTCCTCAACAGGCTGTTGCTGGAGTGATGACTTTGCTGCATACGAGTTGTTGTATACAGTCAGCCCTTTTTCGGAACCACTACTCGAGCTTGGCATTGGAACTTCAGCCATTTACACGTCCCTCCATAATCTTCTTATATACTTCGTCTACTTTGTTTTCGACACGACAGTCAATCTGAGCTAGTGTTGCAGCAACTTCAGTGTCTACTTTAACAACTTCTTCCATCTCTTTGACTAAGGCTTCGTATCGCTGCCCTTCATTAGGATGCAAAGCGCCATGTACAACATTATAAATACCATAATTTGCTGCACAACTTACACCTAAAGAGCCTATACCTGTTAATATTTTTTCAGGAACTGACTGTGGATTGACTAATTTTTTGATTGTCTTGTCTACAGCATAATCAACACCAATCGACAATACTGTTGTAAAACCTAACTCAATTGCATTTAATGTCTTTTCTGTCATTTACTCATGCTCCTTTCAAGTTGCATCAGATTACTTTACGAAAAAAATATAGGGCAACTTATTAAGTCACCCCATATTGTGGTCTCAAGCTTCCGTATCAAACGGTGCCTGTTCTGTTTCCGTTTCAACCTCTACTTCAACATCGACATCCACAGTGTCGTCATCTGAATTCTTCTTACCGTACTTATCATACAGATAAACTGCCCCGATGCCGAGAGGAACACCAGCCAACACGGATACGCCCGTAGCTACCGGATGATCCTCAACAACGTTGATAAATCTTCCGACATACTTAAGCGGACCCTTCCAGTTAGCCCTCTTGCTCTGTCTCTCAGCTTTCTTGGCAGTCTTTTCTGCCTTCAGATCAGCAAGCTTCTTGTCAGCTGCTTCTACTGCTTCAACTGCCTGTGTTGCTTCAATCTTTTCTACTTCTGCCATACTTTTGGCCTCCTTTAATATTGTGTCTTTCGACCATTATAGTGTATTATTTTTTTGCGAACGTTATCTAGCCTTAGGTTCAGGTGCCTTATTAAAGAAAATATCAACAATAATAATTCCCTCGCCATTAGGTCCTTGCTCTAAATGCTCATCATGCGTATATCCAATTAAGCCTTGATACTGACCATCCCAACCAATATCCCAACCAATTTCTGGATACTTAATATCAGCATTTGGGATTAACTCATGAAATGAATTTAAAGGACAGAATCCTTGCTCATTAATAATAGCATTTGCCGCATTCACACCTGCATCAAGGTCTACTAATCTACAATCATATTCCAAACCAGTGTCTAGTTCATGAATATGCAGAATATCACCAAGACGATCACGTATATACTTCGGCTTTTCACCCTCTTCAAGCTTAGGTCGACGATCAATTATCTTCTGAATTTTCTTCTGTTCCTCAGGATCTTGAGGCAAATATTTCAGAGTCTCCTGTCGATAATCGTCAAATACAGCTCTTGTTGTGTTCAACTGCTCTTTTGCAATAACTAAAGCCGCTGTAAGAGATGCTGCCTTCCTTGCAGACATAATATTTGAAGCTACAATAGATCCGCCAGTGCCTGCAGCAACTAAACCAGCCCAAATATACTCCGGCCATACAAGCTTAATCTTCTCTTTTGTACTGAGTTGTTCATCTTCATGCTCTCTGAGAATATCCATAGCGTTTTTAGTAGCTACAGCAGTACAAACAGCCGTACCTGCAACTCCTACAACACCAAGAGCACCAAATATCAAGTTGGAGTGTCTATTACAAAAGTCCCATAATGCTTTAGCTCCTTTAATTATAACACCTTCAGCCATCTTTCTCCTCCTTCTCTTCCTTGGTAGGGATAACACTTAATGCTTCCCTCATCATTGAAGCGAACTTTGGTGCTGTTTCGTAAGCTGTAAGCACACCAACTCCAAATGTTCCAGTCAAAACCATTGCGGAAAGTAACCTGGATTGTGCTTTAGTCATCGACGTGCTTTCAAATAACTTGTTGATGACTAGTACAGTTCCGCCTCCTACAAGATACTCGACCATGCAAGCAGTTCCAATTGTAAGAACCATTTCGCCAACCAGCTCGAGTTTGTCTTTCTGTTTCTCTGTTAATTTCATTTTAGCCATGCTCCTTTCAAGAAAAAATAATAAGAACATTAATCACGTTCTCTATTATAGGCTATGTTTACTTTGCGAATTTTAGATGATTGTCAAAATATCATCAGGTGTTTTCTCTGGTTTATCAATCGGAGTATAGTAATGAACATGGTTAATATGGTATACTCTCTTAAACTGCTCAGGGCCAACATCAATAAAGTAATAGAATCCAGTCAT
>DBWZ01000020.1:0-1740 GCA_002309345.1 Pseudobutyrivibrio sp. UBA1225 | reverse complement strand
TAGAAGTTAGCAGTCAAATAATACCAATCATTTTCCTGTCCATTCCAACTCTCAATTGCTACAAAATATCGCTCGTTTCTAGGAATATCAAGTAGCGCTGCATTGTCAATTTTGATCCATTCCATTATGCAATACTCTCCTTTGTTCTAATGCTACATATGATCCATAATCTCTAACTGGCTTCTTAGGTTCAAACTCTTTAGAATGAATATCAATAATCATATCGCCAATGATAGTGACCAAAAATGGCTGATGATTTTCATCCATCTTTCTAAGAATCACATTAATTAGATAACCAATATTGCAATCTTCAGCAGTAAGAGCTCTAGCACTATATATTCTATTAAGATCGTCTTTGTATTTACGTTCAAGCTCAGAATTTTTCTTTTTAAGATCTTCGTTTTCTTCTTCAAGATCAGATATCTTCTTGGCAATTGCGTTTGGAGCTTTCAAATTATCAAGAAAAGCAGCCATTGAGCTATCAACCTCCATCTTCTTATTGATGTATTCTATACCATCATCCATTACAACAATAGCAGGAGTGGACATATTTGGATAGATATATCCATACTCTTCTACCTTAGACTTAATCTCCTCATAAGACTTAAGACCAATATTACGTATCTTAATAATTTCGCTAGGACTCATTCTAAGAAGTTGATCAAGTGTCCGAGTATGATTTCTCCAGAGGCTTAAGAATATCCTCGTTGGTAAATTCATATCCTCTACAGAAACTGTCTTTGGATCTAATTCATCTTTCATGAATTCGTCAATAATTTCACCAACCTTATCTTTCGGAATTGGATGAATTTCTCTACCAGTAGTCTTCACTGATTTCTC
Source organism: Pseudobutyrivibrio sp. UBA1225 (assembly GCA_002309345.1). Lineage (GTDB taxonomy): Bacteria > Bacillota > Clostridia > Lachnospirales > Lachnospiraceae > Pseudobutyrivibrio. Next base: position 900 of record DBWZ01000020.1, on the reverse strand, counting down.
CTTCTCATTACGACTTACTGTCTTCTTCTCCATTGTTCGATACCTCCTCATGCCACTTTCTAATATACTGATTAGGATCTTCTTCTATCATTTTCTTAACAGATTCTACCGGTACACTTACTGCTTCAGCAATCTCTTCTATAGTTTTGCCAGCTGCCTCCATACGCCCCATGATTCTACCCTTCTGAATAGCTACATGGAAGCTATTGGACATTACTCGGTTATAGATTTTACCGGCTCTGTCATTCTCTTTAGCAGCATTAAGCTTCTTATCTACTTTGCCCATTGTATTTACCCCTTCCTGGCTTATTCTTTTCAGTTCTTCTGACTCCGTAATTATTAATCATATTTTGGCCTCCCAAAAGGAAATGTTACTTTGTAAATTGTTTGATAGTTAGACCCGTATCTTGCCATATCCTTATATGATGCAAAATATAAGTCTATATGCTTCTTTTTAACAGCACTACCGGTATCCTCTACCACGTATAACCGTCCATCAACTTCCAAAATATCACCAAACTTATGATACCTTGGATCGGCAGCACATGTACTTATTGTACCTTCATGACATGTCGTACCGCTAGCTGTTATTTTACCGCCTGTCTCAAGATGATTGTATGCGGTAATATAGTATCGTCCAATGGGCTCGCACGCATAAAATAAACAATTGAATTCACCGCTAGGTTCCTCCTCAAAATGTGAATTAAAAATATCATAGGATACATCTATATTGTACATACCAACCCAAAAGCTGGTGTGTCCCAAATATACCCTATGATAGTTACTCATTGTATCGGAAAATTTTTCTGCGAATTTCGGCATCGGATAAATATCAATTAATACATACGCCGTCCAGATAAACCAATATGCTGCTGTTATAAGCGAGAAGCAAATATCACG
>DBWZ01000066.1:2983-3244 GCA_002309345.1 Pseudobutyrivibrio sp. UBA1225 | reverse complement strand
TTAAGTTTGGAAAGTTTGCCTTTGTAAGTAAGCTTAGAAATGGTTTGTACAGAAATGTAGGTGTTTGTCTATCGCCGCTTAATGCATATTTAAACATTATAGGTCTTGAGACCTTAGGGCTTCGAATGGATAGACAATTTGACAATGCATATCGATTGGCTAAATGGTTTGAAGAGAACTATAAGGATATTAAAGTCAATTATCCTGGACTTGAATCAAGTGATTGGCATGATGTAGCAAAAAGGGTTTTGAAAAATGGAT
>DBWZ01000066.1:0-2919 GCA_002309345.1 Pseudobutyrivibrio sp. UBA1225 | reverse complement strand
AAGCTTCAAATACCATATATTCTTTCGAATATTGGAGATACAAAGACTCTGGTGGTACATCCATCATCAACCATTTCTCTTCATAGCACTGAAAAAGAGCTTGAAGATTCCGGTGTATACGATGACTTGATACGTATTTCTGTAGGTATTGAGGATATAGAAGATTTGATTGCTGATTTCAAGCAGGCAATAAATTAATTTTTTATTCAGCTGGTTTAACCAGCAATGTAAAGGAGTTTAAGATGGCAGAAAAAATTGATTACAAGGCTCTTAAAGCTGGTGGATTTATGAGTCAGGTACAGAAAGGCTATGGTTCACTTAGACTTGCTGTAGTAGGTGGCAATCTTGATGCAAATCAGATTAAGGTTGTGGCTGAGGTTGCAGAGAAATATGGACATGGATATATCCATATGACATCTCGTCAAGGTATTGAGATTCCATTTATACATGTCAATGACTTGGAGCAAGTAAAAAAGGAGCTTGAAGAAGGCGGTGTTTACACTGGTGTCTGCGGTCCTAGAGTTAGAACAATCACAGCATGTCAAGGCTCTGAAATATGTCCTTCAGGATGTATAGATACATATACTTTGGCAAAGGAATTAAATGACAGATATTTTGGTAGAGAGCTTCCACACAAGTTTAAGTTTGGCGTTACTGGATGTCAGAACAACTGTCTTAAGGCAGAAGAAAATGATGTAGGAATCAAAGGTGGCATGACAGTTGAATACAAGGAAGATGCATGTATTTCATGTGGTGTATGCGTAAAGGCCTGTCGAGAAAATGCTCTTAAGATGGAGAATGGCAAGGTGTTTATCGACAATGCGAAGTGCAACAACTGTGCTAGATGTGTAAAGAGCTGTCCTACAGATGCTTGGGAAGGCACACCAGGATATATCGTATCCTTTGGTGGAACCTTTGGAAATAAGATTTATAAGGCTGAGGAGTATCTTCCAATCCTTCGTGATAAGGAGACACTTTTTAGAGTTACTGATGCAGCTATTGATTACTTTGAAGAAAATGCTAATCCAAGCGAGCGTTTTAGAGCAACACTTACTCGCCTGGGAGTGGATGACCTACGTAAGAGACTTGAACAGGCATATCAGGGATAGGGCTTAAAGGCGGTTCTAAATAAGGTTTACAATAATAATTAAAGATAGCTGATAGGTAACAAGCTCTTAGCTCTCCCAAGGGAAGCTTTTTATGCTGAGTCTGGGAGAGTTTAAGGCTTGTAACCGTAATCAGCGAGAGGAGGATTAATATGGCAGAGATTTTAGAGTTTGATGAGAGTATTGATATTACTGATAAGGTTTGCCCTTTGACCTTTGTTACTGCAAAGGTGGCAATCGAGGAGCTTGATGACGGACAGGTTCTTGCTATTCGCCTAAATGATGGTGAGCCAGTGCAAAATGTTCCTCGCTCATTTAAAGAGGATGGTCATCAGGTGCTTAAGTTAGATGACAATGGAGATGGAACATACACATTGTATGTAAGAAAAGTGGAGGAGTAATATGGCCGCTAGAATTTATGCAGATGATTTCAAGTCAAAAGTTTTGGATAGCGAAATCCCGGTATTGGTAGATTTCTATTCTGATTCTTGTGTAGCTTGCAAAAAGCTTGCGCCAGTGTTGTGTGAGCTTGAAGAAGATTATGAAGGCAAGCTAAACATTTATAAAGTAAACACTAACTATGAGGGTGATTTGGCCAAAGAGTTTAACATACTTTCAAATCCTACACTTGTGCTATTCAAGGGTGGTAAGGATATTGATAAGCAAATTGGCGCCAAGGATTACGATGATTTATCCGATTGGATTGATTCAAATATTTAACAGGGAGGATTAGAAAATGACAATAACAGTTGCAGGAGAAAAGAAAGAATACAAAGATGGCTTAACACTTCCAGAGCTTATTGAACTTGAAAATGTTGAGACACCACAGTATGTAACAGTTTCTATCAACGACGAATTCATTGAGACAGAGAACAAAGATAAAACTGTTCTCAAGGAAGGCGACTCAGTAGAATTCCTTTATTTCATGGGAGGCGGACAGTAATGGCAATGACAGATCAGCAGATAGAACGCTACAGCCGCCACATTATCCTTAAGGAAGTTGGAGCAAAGGGCCAAAAGAAGCTTTTAAATGCCAAGGTTCTTATTATTGGAGCCGGCGGACTTGGAGCTCCAGCAGCAATGTATTTAGCTGCGGCAGGTGTAGGGACAATAGGTATCGTTGATGCTGATGAGGTTGATTTATCAAATCTTCAGCGTCAGATTATTCATAGCACAGCTGATATTGGAAAGCCAAAGGTAAAATCAGCAAAGGAAACTATGAATGCAATGAATCCAGATGTGGAAGTTAAGACTTATCACATGTTTGTAGATTCAACAAATATTAGAGAGTTAATTCGTGAATACGATTTTGTAATTGATGGAACTGATAATTTCCCAGCAAAGTTTTTGATCAATGATGCTTGTGTAATGGAAAAGAAGCCATTTTCACATGCGGGTATTATCAGATTCAAGGGTCAGCTAATGACATACGTGCCAGGAGAGGGACCATGCTACAGATGTGTATTTAAGAATCCGCCACCAAAGGATGCAGTGCCAACATGTAAGCAGGCAGGTGTAATCGGTGCCATGGGTGGTGTTATCGGTTCACTCCAGGCAATGGAGGCAGTTAAATATATTGTAGGAGTTGGAAAGCTTCTCACAGGTCATCTTCTTACTTATGATGCTGTAAATCAGGAGTTTAGAAAGGTGAAGCTTCCTTCTGACACAAGCAAATGTCCAGTGTGCGGTAGCCATCCTACAATTACAGAACTTATCGATTATGAGCAGGAGGTTTGCGAGGAGACAGCAGGCCGCTTTGAGACAAAGGAAAATCAATAATGAGAATAATAAGATTAGATTATCGTATATACGA
>DBWZ01000032.1 GCA_002309345.1 Pseudobutyrivibrio sp. UBA1225 | reverse complement strand
GAAGAAGCGACACTTGGCATTTAGAAAATCATAATCTTATGCTATGTCAGCAGGTCACTCTGAGGCTGGCGGGGGTGGAGCCGGGGTGAGTGGTGCTGGGGGCTGGCAGTGTGCACCCGGTGGTATGGCGAGCCAGGGGCTCGGGATGTAAGGTGGTGGAGGGCGCGGTTTGCTAAATTTTTGTGAATATTGTTGTGTATTATTTGACACTGTATTTACGCAATTTTATAATTAGAATATAGATAAAATATGGGTATTGTGCCCATCAAGGAGAGTTACGTGGAGCCAATTACTATCGCTAAAGGCAAAAATTTAATTAATGAGGGTGATCCAGTAGATTGCTTGTATGTTGTTATCAAGGGAAGTATTGATCAGGAGTGGAAAGGTCAGCATATATCCCTTGGGCCAGGTACTGTTGCAGGGCTTTCAGATGCGTTGAATCATGAATATGAAGCATCATATGTTGCTGCGGAGGATTCAGCGGTTATCAAGTGTCCTTATAAGACAATGGCAGATTTTGACGCAATATTTAAGGCGCAGCCTGTTTATATATTTGGCTTTGCCAAGGGCGCGTTTAGACAGTGCCGAGATGTATTTGCAATTTATGATAAATACAAAAAAAGCGTGGATGATTTTTCTGATTATTGCCGAGGCATCAATTCAGAATATCGTAAGATTTGTCGAGCTGTGGGAGCTACTCCTGGCGAGATTCCTATGCTTGAAGAGATGGAGCCAATTCAGTTAAAAGGTGAAATTCTTAAGTGGGAGCACGACTACATTACGTCGCTCAATTCCGTTGATAACGCAGAAATAGAAAACATATATGGTAAGAAAACCGAGATAGTTGATGGTGTTATCGGTATCAGTTGTGGCTACATGAAGCGTGCGATAGAGTGCGCTGAGACAATGGGCTTTTATCTCGAAGAGTTTTCTCCAATTCTGCTGTCTCCTGAAAGAGGAGATATGTTTGAGCTGATCTTCAATCTTAGAATATACGCGGCTGAGCGAGGCGCCAATCAAGACAATATTGTTAAACTTATGAAGATGCTGTACAAGTATCTTTCTCAGTGTGGTCTCTATGACAAGAATTTAATAAAAGAACGTTGGGAAGAGTACGACAGTCACGATTTTGCAGCTACAGCGGCAGCCTTTGACGAGGCAAAGATGCAAAAGCAGGCTGAGTTTACACAGACCTTCGAGCATATCTGTGAGTTTGCTGAAATCGATGAGGACAAGCAGGCACAGTATCGCAAGGAATTGGATGATTATCTTGCTTTGTCAGATCGTGAAGGCAAAGAAGACAACGAGCGCCGAGCTAGAAAGAAGGCTATTGATTTATTCTACGAGATTTATCAAAAGACTTTCTTTAGAGCCTTGGAATTCGAGTCAATGGGCGGCGAGTTAGATACTATCATCTGCATGTTTCTGAACTTTGGTTACATAGATTATGAGGCTGTTGGCGAGGAACTTACCAACGAGCTGGCTGACTTGGCTGATAGATTAGATTCACTGTGTTCAAGCGAGCACTTCTACACTATATACAAGTGGTTGAGAGCAATTTATGCTGGGGAGCGCGAGCCTAGCAAGAATGAACTAGATTTGGATTATAGAGGCTTCATCCTTGAAGAGCGCAAATCAGGCAACATCCCAGAGGCTGACATGCAGAAGTGGATGAATGACCAAGAGCAAAAGATTATCTTCGAGATAAATAATTTCTTCAAATCGTCAAATAGAACTACATCTGGTAAGATGACAGCGTTTTGCCCGGTTCTCACCAAAGAAGATTTTCTTGCTGAGCCAATGCGTATGCTTCTTACTCAGGCTAAGCTTACCGAGGCCATGGGCAAGATAGAAGATGTGGACTATGGTATATTCCTTAGAGAGGGATACTACACCGACATGGAAGCCAACGTTAAGAGCGAGGCTTATTTAAAGCGAGTTGAGCCGGACATCATTCTTCTTCCAAACTGTGGAATGAGGGCTATGATGTGGCAGGAATGCGGTGGAATCAAGACAGATAGTCCTGGCAGATTCGTATTTCCGATGTTCACTTTAGATGACATAGACAAGCTGATGATGTATTGTTGTGGAGCATTCAGATGGGAAATCTGCCGCAAGGAGCAGGGTGCTAGATGGAACGATATCGCAAGCGAGAGTTTGACATCCGCTTTTTACGACTACTTTACTTTCTATCGCAAGAACAAAGAGCTGTCACCAGAGAACAAAGAAAAGGTTAAGACTTTGCTCAAGTCGTCTCGCAACAGCATGCGTGAGGCATTTACAAAGCAATACACCATCTGGATCAACTTCGAAGCACAGGGAAGCATTCGTCTCAACAAAGCCGAGAGAAACATCCTAAACAAGTATTGCACCTTCTCAAAGGCATATCGTTCTAGAGTGGCTAGCCATCCTATGTTTGAGCAAGCTTTATCTAGGCATGAAATCAAAACAGCCCAAGTGCTTAACCACCTTAAAACTGTCGTCGACAAGGTAGAAAAAAACGGTGGCGAAGTACCTGAAGAAGTAAAGCAGGGCATGGAATATTTGAAGTTGTAATTATTACCGATACTAGATTTCTCCGAAGTGTTGGGGAATAAAAGGCTTTTTGAAGCTAAGTCTTGGAGAATATACTAAAGCTAGGTTTAGCTTAGGATAATATTTTTGAATTTCATATTGTGTTTTTTAAGGTTGTACTTTTTGTGAGATATAAAGTACAACCTTATTTTTCTTTATAGTAAATTGCTATACAATTTCCTTTAAAGAAAAAACACACTTCGTTTGAAAGATGTGTCTAGGCGATAGAAAGATTATTGGAAGTATTACTTTTACTGATTTTGTATGGTCAGTAATACTTGAGGTGAGTAAAAACTCCTGAAATTGGATGAATTATTAACTGAAAAGTATTAGTATGCCCTGATTATGCAGGTGACTAATACTTGGTTTTCACATTTAGACGGAAATATGAAGGAAAAAGTATTACTTTATTGCAAAATTGATGAAAGTAATACTTTTTCTTAAGCGCTCACAATAAGTCGTCCCAGGCTGGAATCTTATTTTTCTGATGAAAAATAAGAATCTAAACAAAATAAACAACATAGAGCAAATGAGTATATCAAACATAAGAAATATAAAAAATATATAGAATACAAAGCGGAATTCATAACAAAAAGTACATATTAAGTATTTACATACTACTTAATAGGTGCTTTAATATAGTTGAATAAATTCAAATTAGTACAGCGGAAATGACAATTTTAGGGAGAATAAAATGAATAGTATTTTTAAAAAGAATAACAAATGTGTTCTAGTAGCATATGCCTATATACTTCTTAATTTTATAGGTGCATGTCTTCATATCTTTTTATCGTTCCTTTGGAAAAGATGGAAAATTGAAATATAGTACAATGCGAAACGAAGTATATTTAGACAGGAAAAAATATTTATTCAACTATACCTATATGGGAGTTCAAGTGGATTCAAAGGATAATTATAATTACTACGAAAATGAAGATACAGAAGGGAATACTATTCAAAATATTAACTATGAAGAATGCGAGATAGTTTCATCAAAGAAAGACCTAGATGATGCTTTTTATAAAGTATATATAGACGAATAATATAACAAAGAAAGAGCAACTGAAGCAGGTAGATTTTTGTAGGAGTTTTCAGTGTTTGCCGAACAAAAAGTAAGGATTTCTTGCTAGCTGCTTAAAAAGCTCACAAGAAATCCTAAACCTTAGAATTAAAAACAATTTATTTAATTTCTACTGTGGCACGTCATAGTAGATTGTTGAATCTGGTGGAACAGAATCCGTTATGAAGGTTGAGCCTCCAATGATTGAGTCGTGTCCGATGACAGTGTCGCCTCCAAGGACAGAAGCGTTGGCGTAAATAGTGACGTTGTCTTCGATTGTAGGGTGGCGTCGTGTGCCACGAAGGTTTTGTCCTCCGCGAGTTGATAGAGCACCTAAAGTAACACCCTGATAAATTTTGACATTGTCACCTATGATAGTGGTTTCACCAATTACAATACCGGTGCCGTGGTCGATGAAGAAGTATTCTCCGATTGTTGCGCCTGGGTGAATATCGATACCTGTCTTTGAGTGAGCATACTCTGTCATTATTCTTGGGATGATAGGTACTCCAAGAAGATGAAGCTCGTGAGCCAAGCGATAGATTGTGATTGCCATGATGCCAGGGTATGCAAAGATGATTTCATCGATGCTAGTGGCAGCTGGATCACCATCGTAGGCTGCAGCTAAATCTGTATCCAAAAGAGCGCGAACGCTAGGTATAGTCTTTAGAAAAGCAAGTGAAAGCTCTTCTGCCTTTGCGCTGCACACATCGTCACCGCAGCTGCAGTATTCCGCGCTGTAGCAAAGGATAAGAGATATTTGCTTGTTGAGATTGTAGACTACATCTTCCATAAGTGTGTTCAAGTTGGTTTCTACGTTGTAAACCTTGTATACGTGGTCGCGATAGTAGCCAGGATAAACAATCCTAAGAAGCTTCTTAGTGATGTCGATAATGGCATCCTTGTTAGGTTGATGAAAGGTGTCCATCTTGTCGATTGCCCTATCGGACTTGTAGTCTTTGATAAGCTCTTCAGTTATTTCTAAGATTTCTTGTTCGATTTTTTTGCCGTCCATATTGTTTCTCCAAACATTTAAGAATCTAAGAGATTTTGCAGGGGAATTTAATATTCGACCCACAAAAAGTCAACGTATTCATATGGACTATATTATCACAAAAGCAACTCTGTAGCCATAAATCACCTATACATGATGAAAATAATCAAATATTTTGTGAGAAAGCCCATATATTCACAGCTATTTCACATATTTACACGAAAAAAATAGTATGATTAACAATACACTAACACGAAGTGTGGTTTCTAAAATAAAAAGCTACGTTTAAGGGGATAAAGGGAGTACTGAAATGAATTTGCAGCAATTAAGGGGAGTCTTTTCTAAAGCAGTGAAGATGCCCTTCCCAGAACATAGAGAGCTAGTACGACAGATAGGCGCAGACAGCATGGTACTGCTTAAAAATAACGACCTTCTTCCGATTAACAGGGGTAAGGTTGCTTTGTTTGGAGCAGGTGCGGTGGATACTGTTTGTTGCGGTATCTTCTACAACTATGTTTACACAGATCACAATATAAATGTTAAAGAAGGTCTTGAAAACAATGGCTTTACTCTCACCACCACCAGCTGGCTGGCAAAGATGGAAAAAGAGGCAAAGCGTCTAGATAAGATCAACAAATCTTCCAGAGAAGAAAAAATCTTTTTCGGAGATAGCATCCAAATCTCAGAGGTTCCTATTTCAGTTGCAGATATGGCCGAGGCAATTTTAGGTACAGATACATGTATCTATGTTGTTCGTCGACATCCATCTAACGAGCCAGGTGGAGCCAGTGAGTACCAGCTCACAGAGGAGGAGCAGGAGAATCTAAAGCTTATTTCTGGTTCATTCAAAAACATAATTCTTGTATTGAATAGTGGAATGCTAGAGCTTGCATCAGTTGCTAGAATGAAGGCTGTAAAAGGCATTATTCTAATGGGCTATCCAGGAATGGAAGCTGGAAATTCCCTTGTTGATATTCTAGCTGGCGCAGTTAATCCAAGCGGACGACTTGGCAATACTTGGGCAAAGAAATACAAGGATTATTCTACTTGTTATAGCTCCACAAGACACAAAGCGGTTAAAGAGATTGATTATAAAGAGGGTATCTATGTAGGATATCGTTATTTTGATGCCTTTGATGTTACACCGCTATTTCCATTTGGCTATGGATTGAGTTACACCAGCTTTGATATCAAGCTAGAATATTTTGAAGCTACTTGGATTGGACTTAGTTTCAGAATTAAAGTGACAAACACAGGTGATTGTGCAGGTCGTGAAGTAGTTCAGATTTATTGTTCTCACCCAAATGGTAAATTAGAAAAGCCCTATCAGGCATTATGCGGATTTGCCAAGACAGGCAAATTAAAGCCAGGAGATTCAGAGGAAATCACAATAAAGATTCCAATCATATCTTTATGCTCATTTGATGATGAGGTAAATTCATGGGTAATGGAAAAGGGAGACTATCTTTTTAGAGTTGGAAACAATTCTAGAGATACAGTTGTGAGTGGCAAGATGAATTTGGACAAGCTTACAACGATCAAAAAGGTTTCAAATGTGATGCCATCAATTAAGAAGCTGGATTTTTTGATTCCACCACCTCGTGCAAAGGAAGAGGTGGGAGATGTTTTGGTTTCATCTCTTTCAAGTGCAGATTTCAACTCTGAAAATCGAATTGTAAGGCCAAAGAGTGAGTTTAAAACCTATGTGACTGAGGGGAGCAATTACTCATCTTATGTAAATAACAACAAATACGAAATACCTTATAGAGCAAAGGAAGTAATTGAGTACATTAAGCCTTGTGGCTCTACAACATTTGTAGATGTAATCAAAGGCAACATTTCTATTGAGGCATTTGTTTCTTCTCTGTCGCCAGAGATTTTGGCGAGAATTGTATGTGGTAACATAAATGAGTCTAAGATAGAAAACGAGAATAGATTTAACTTTGATATAAATCTGGAACGTAGCAAGTTTGTGGTTACAGCTAAAACAACTTCTCAGTTTGCCAATACTCTTGGAATTCCAGAGGTGGCGATAGCTGATGGGCCATCGGGCTTGCACATCAAAAACACATACTGTACCTGCTTCCCATCGCCTATGAATATGGGACAGACTTGGGATATGAGCGCTATGGTTCGCATGGGAAGGGCCTTCGGTCGCGAGATGGAGTACTTTGATGTAGATTATTGTTTGGCGCCAGCAGTCAATATCAATAGAAATCCAATGAAGAGTAGCGGATACGAGTTCTACTCAGAGGACCCGGCTTTAGCAGGCATCTTGGCATCGGGCTTCGTATCAGGGGTAAAGCGGTATGAAGGACGCAATGTTGTTCTCAAGGATCTACCAACCTTCAATCAGGAGAACGGTATTCGCGAGATGAATATTAACGTTTCAAAGCGTGCCTTTGCAGAGCTTTATCTCAGGTCATTCTCTGCATGTCAATATACATCTGCGCCGGCAGGAATTCTTTGCTCAGGAAATAGAATCAACGGAGATTATGTTTCATCTCAAAGAGGAATACTCACTGAGGTCATACGAGATGATTGGGGATTTAATGGATTCGTAATGACGGATTGGGGTTCAAAATCTGAAAAGGCATATGATTTGCACGCAGGCTGTGATTTGATTATGCCAGGCTACGACCCAGACAAAATCCTTGAGGCCATGATGGAAATTCCGCCAATCTTTGGAGATGATGGCTATGTCACCACAGTTGAAGAAGCCTTCTTCTGCGGTACGCCGATGATAAGATTCGAAAACTGGGGCTCATTCTTGCCAGATAAGAAGGGCAAGGATTTGGTGGTGACTAGAGTGGCTGCTGATGTAGAACTAAACCCTAACGTCCTTGAAAAGCAAAAGGAAGGGTGCTGCAAAATCGAAACCCAGATAGATGGTTCTAGAACAATTACATATAGAGGAATTAATCGTGGGTCATATTTTGCCCTTGGTGAATTGCAACAAGCGGTTATTCACTTGCTATCAGAGCTTAAGAACTCTGCTGCGATGAAAAAATTACTAAAGCAAGCAAACATTTAGTGAAAAATGCGTATTCCCAAAACAACCTCCCTCGTATACAATATAGTAAGTCTTTTGTAAAAATAGTTTTTACAACCTATCGGCTTAATCAGACTTGAATATTGTATACGGAGGGATTTTTTATGTTCGCCGAAATTATGGCTATAGTTATTTTCGTGGCTATGTTCATTATGATTGTTTGGGATAGATTTCCTAAGCATTACGTTACACTTATATGCGGTGCCTTAGCCAGCATTTTTGTTTTTGGTATAGGTATGCGCAGTTCTGAAGCTTTCCTTGAGACAATTGCCGTTCAGGGGATTTTCAAACCTAGCTTTTGGTATGCTGCAGGGGAGTCTGCCGAGCAGACATCTGGCGTCAACTGGGCTACTATCATCTTCCTTTGGGGAATGATGGTTATGGTTGAGGGCATGGCAGATGCAGGATTCTTTGATTGGCTTTGTTTAAAGATTGCCAAGCTTGCTCACTACGAGCCAACTAGAATCTTTGTGGCATTTATGGTTCTTGCAGCCGTATTGTCTATGTTTATCGATTCAATCACTGTTATTTTGTTCCTTGCAGCAGTTACAATCCGCCTTGCACGAACACTTAAATTCAATCCGATTCCAGTTATTATGGCGGAGATTTTCTGCGCCAACTTGGGTGGAAGTGCCACTATGTGCGGCGATCCACCAAACATCATCATCGGTACATCACTTGGATACTCATTCTCAGACTTCGTTGTTAACACAGGTGTGATTGGTGCCATATCACTTGTCATCATCATTGTTTATTTCTATTTTACAATGCGTGGCAAGCTTCAGAACCCTAACGACAAGGTAGACCCAAGCACCATAGATGTAGATATCAAGATAGATAACTTACGTGAGTTTTTAATTAGCACATTTATTTTTGCCCTTGCTGTAGTACTCTTGGTTACTCATGCGATGACAGGACTTACGGTTGCATTTATCGGAGTGGCGATAGCGGCCGTTACACTTATTGCATCAGGTCGCAAGGCTCTCAAGCTACTAAAGCGAGTGGATTACTTTACACTTTTGTTCTTTATCGGTTTGTTTATCGTTGTTGGTGGTCTGGAGCAGACAGGAGTTTTGGTTGTTATCGCCAACTTCATTGCCAAAGTTTCCGGAGGCAATGTTCACGTTATGTTAGCAATCATTCTTTGGATAAGTGCCATAGCATCAGCATTTATCGATAACATTCCTTTCTCCGCAACGATGATTCCAGTTATCAAATCACTTGCAGCAACAACAGGACTTGACCTTTCAACAATGGCATGGACACTTGCTATCGGTACCGACATCGGCGGAAGCATGACTCCAATCGGTGCTAGCGCCAATGTAGTTGGTATATCCACAGCCGGTAAGGAAGGTTATCCAATCAGTTGGGCCACATACTGTAAAGAGCTTGTGCCAGGCACGATAATCGTTCTTATAGTATCAATGATTTCAATCTACGTTCGTTACTTGTAAAGCGTATTCATTATATGTTCATAAAATAGTCGAGGTTCACCCCTCGACTATTTTTTACTAATGAATTACAATAAAAATAGGAAATTGATAATTAAATGTCATAGGGTTCTGATTTTCCCAATAAAATCGAAAACCGGCATACTTTTATTTAGGGGAGGAAATACTGAAAGGGGGCAGCTTATGGGACAGTTTATAATTTCAGTAGGTAGAGAATATGGAAGTGGTGGGCACGAAATAGCCACCATTTTGGCTGAAAAGTTCAACGTACCTATGTATGACAGAAATATGCTAGACCAGATGGCTGAAAGAAACGGCATAGATGCCGAGGATCTTCACAAGCATGAAGAGATGAAACATAGGGGGCTTGTCCGTACTGTTAGAGGACACTCTTCTAGCGTCCAGGACACAATAGCTGAGTTACAATTCAATTTTATTAGAGATAAGGCGGCTAGTGGCGAAAGTTTTGTGGTGGTTGGTCGATGCGCTGAAAACGTTCTTCGGGACAATCCAGCATTGATATCTATCTTCGTTAGGGGTGACGAGGGAGCCAAGGTAGAACGTGTCAGCAGGCTTTACAAGCTAAACGATTTAGAGGCCAAGGCAAAGATGTTTCGTCACGACAAAAAGCGTAAGGCTTATCACAACTACTACTCAAAGATGAAATGGGGTGACAGCAGAGGCTATGATTTCTGTGTCAACAGCTCGTTGATGGGAGTAGAGGCAACTGCAGAGGCTTTGTATGAGATGCTATCAAAGTTCCTAAAGGAAAAGGGACAGCTATAGCAAATAAAGGTGTTAATTGAAATGGTTTCTAGAAGGATTAAAGGGGAATAATGTATAGTGTTTTTTTAGTCGAGGACGAAATAGTTATCCGAGACGGATTAAAGGCATCCTTCCCATGGGAGCAATATGGTTTTTCTTATGTGGGAGACGCCGCAGATGGAGAGATGGCTTTGCCACTTATCAGACAGGCCAAGCCGGATGTTTTAATTACTGATATCAAAATGCCATTCATGGATGGTATCGATTTGTCTAAAATTATTAAAAAGGAACTTCCTAATACCAGAATCATTATCATTAGTGGATTCGATGATTTTTCTTACGCTCAGGAGGCAATCAGTATTGGAGTGGACAATTACTTGCTCAAGCCTATCACCAAGGAAAAGCTTGCAGAGGTAATGACCGATGCCAAGGAAAAGCTAGACAAGGTAAACGAAAAGGATAGATACCTTGAGCAATTCAGGGCTGAGAGCCAAGAGTACGAGCAATTCGCAAGAGTTAGGTTCTTTAATCAGTTGGTTGGAGGCACCATGTCTGTTTCAGATGTTTATGAGAAGTCTGAAGAGTTGGGGCTTTCTCTTGATGCGACTCATTACAATCTATTGCTCTTGGCATTTACACCAATTTCAGGTAATAGCTCAGCACCAGTCTATTCCAAATACATGGCAAGATTATCAGACCAGCTGATGCAGTATCTAAAGTGTTGTCCAGAGTACATCGTCTTCCATTGGAACATGGATACCTATGCAATCATAGTAAAGGGTGATGAATCATCAATAGAGGTCAACACCAAAACTTTATTTGAAAACATTGAGCGCAGATGCGTAGTTTTCGAGGATGAGCTTAATTGGTACTTGGCCGAAAGTGGAGTTATTACCAGATTTTCCGAATTTCCAAAGGCATGCCAGCTGGCAAATAAGCGTCTTAGCTGCAGATATATCAATCCAAAGGGACACATTTTCACAGACGAAGATATCGAGGCAATCGAGAATAGAGAGGATGATAGCAACTCAGCCTCAGTGGATCAGCGATTAGTATCGCTGTTCTTGGAGAGTGCCGAAGATTCAGAAATCGACAATTTCCTTAGCAATCTAGTGAGCAACCAAACCAAGAGCGCACTTCAGTCCATGCTCTTTTGCAAATATTTTGCCATGACAATGTACATGTGTGTGTGCGATTTCCTAAAGCGACTTTCATACGAGCCGGATGCGGTTCTTTCGTCCGACGTTCGTAATCAAATAGAAAAAGTAGATAGCGAGTCGGTTATTCCGCTCGTCAGAGAGATGCTTGCAGTGGCCATTTCAAAACGTAAAAACGAAGTGGGCAAGCAGTCTCGTTCACAGCTATCGGCTGCGATGAAATATGTGGACGAGCATTATTCAGATTCCAACCTCACACTCAATCAGGTGGCAAAGGAGGTCAATATTTCTCCTAGCTATCTTAGTGCCATGTTCTCCCGTGAAAACAAAACGACTTTTGTTGAGTACATGACAGCAAAGAGGATGGAAGCTGCCAAGGCGATGCTTCGCAATACAGGAGACAAAACGCAGGATATTGCTGACAAGGTGGGGTACAAGGATTCCCATTACTTCAGCTATATCTTTAAAAAGACATATGGCATAAGCCCTAAAGAGTTTAGGGCAAAGGGACAAGATTTATGAAAAATTTAATAGCGAAACTTAAAAAGAGAACTATGAGCGCCAAGCTCAAAAGGCTCATAGCAGTAATATTAGTACCTATGGTTGTTGTGATTGCAATACTCATAGGTATTTTGGCATGGTATTCTTTACAATATCGCACTATTCTTCACAACGTAACTGCAGCATCCGCCTTCAACCAGGATTTCAAAAGCGAAGTAGATTTAAAGATGTTTTACTATGTTAGTGATAGTGCTTACGCAGATGGCAAGCCAATGGACGAGGTTGAAAACGCCCGCAAGCTTGCGGAGGAGCTACTTGATCAAACAACAGAAAAAAAGAGTATCGAAGCTGTAGGGTCAGTTCGTGATTTGTGTGTCACCCTCGAAATGAGAATGGATGAGATAGATGATGCCAAATCCTACGACGAGCGCATGACTCAGCTAGAGAGTAATATCTACATTCTGACAGATTTGATTCAGACGTATATGTATGATTATCTCTACTATGAATCAGTTCATCTGTCACAGCTTCAGGATGTAATCACTTCACAGGTGAGGATACTTATTGTGGCAACAGTCTTTGCCATGATTGTTTTGATTGTCACCATCGGCGTTTATGCATCTAGGATGGCCCATGGAATATCAGGTCCACTTACCAGTCTTACCAAGCGAGTTGAGGATATTAAGAGCGGAGATTTTTCAGTTCACGAACCGGTAAGGGCATCAGAACTAGAAATCCAAACCTTGTCAGATGGATTTGAAGAGATGGTTGGCATGCTTAATTCTTTGATTCAGGAAAACAAAAAGGCTGAGCGAAGAAAGCGTCATGCAGAGCTTGAACTTATACAGGCTCAGGTCAACCCTCATTTCTTGTACAACACCTTGGATACTATCATCTGGCTAGTTGAGGCAGATCAAAAGGCTGAGAGCATCAAGATGGTTAGTGCACTTTCGGATTTCTTTAGATTTGGTCTAAGCCGTGGTCAAGATGTAATATCCTTAGAAGAAGAACAAAAACACGTGCTCAGCTATCTTTCTATTCAAAAGATTCGCTATCAGGATAGAATGGATTACAAGGTTAATATACCTGAGAGCTTATATAAATATTCTGTTCCAAAGCTGACATTGCAGCCATTGGTGGAAAACAGTATTTACCATGGTATCAAGCTTCAGCGTGAAAAGGGTTCTATTCGCGTAGATGCAGTAGAGGTTGGAGATAAAATTGAGCTGACTGTTAAGGATAACGGCGCAGGGATGACAGCCGAAAGGTTGGAGGAGCTTAGAAAAGCAATCAAGACCGGGGAGAAGATAGGCTTTGGACTTAGAACAGTTCATGAGAGAATGCAACTGTTGTTTGGCGAAGAATATGGTTTGACTATTTCTAGCGCTGAAGGAGTAGGAACAACCATCACGGCTGTGATACCAAAGATTGAAAGGGACCAAGAGGGGTTATTAAATGTTTAAGTTGAGAAATACCTTTTGTTTATTGATGGCATTGATAGTGATTGCTGCTTTGTGTGCCTGCAACAGTCAGGAGGTGCAGGTGGATGATGTGGATGAGGACACAAGTCTGATTGTGGTTGGGTTCTCCCAGCCAGGTGCTGAATCCGCTTGGCGAGTGGCACTAACTGATTCTGTGAAGGAGGCATTCACCGAGGATGCTGGCTTCAAGCTGATTTATAAGGATGGTCAATCCAAGCAGGACAACCAGATTCGAGATATTCGAACCTTTATCCAGCAGGGTGTGGATTACATCATTCTAAGCCCAATTGTGGAGACCGGCTGGGATACGGTTTTAGAGGAAGCCGAGGAGGCTAATATCCCAGTGATTATCTGCGACCGTAATGTGGTGGTATCCAACGAAAAGCTATACACTACCTTCGTTGGTTCCGACTTTTCCGAGGAAGGAAAAAAGGCGGTTGATTACTTGGAAAAAGAATTTCCACCAGACAGCGAGGGGAATGAACCGGAGGTCAACATTGTACATATTCAAGGAACCTTAGGTTCATCTGCTCAAATCGGAAGATCCAAGGCTTTAGAGCTTGCGTTGGAAAAACATGAAAACTGGAACGTGGTTGCTGAGGATTGTGGCGAGTTCACCAAGGCCAAGGCGAAAGAAATTATGAAACAGGTTCTCAGAGAGGTCAGAAGCTCTGATATAGA
Source organism: Pseudobutyrivibrio sp. UBA1225 (assembly GCA_002309345.1). Taxonomy (GTDB): domain Bacteria; phylum Bacillota; class Clostridia; order Lachnospirales; family Lachnospiraceae; genus Pseudobutyrivibrio. The sequence goes on along the minus strand of DBWZ01000032.1, from coordinate 6,619 downwards.
TGTTATTTACTGTGAGAATGATGATGAGGCAGCGGGAGTGATTGCGGCATTAGACGATGCGGGAATCCCACACGGGGAAGGCACGGGAATGACGATTATTTCCTTTGATGCCACAAGAAAGGCTCTTGAGTTTTGTTTGAACGGTGATATCAATTTTGAAGTGGAGTGCAATCCCCTTCAAGGTCCATATTTGGTTGATATGGTAAAACTTCTTGAGAGAGGGGAGTCTGCGCCAAAGCATACTTATATAGATGAGGGCGAGTTCACCAAGGATGATTTGACGCCGGAATTTATTGAAAAACGCAAGTACTAAAAATACATTAAACACAAGCTTATTTAAAAGGGATGGTAACTGATCTGCAGCTGCCATTCTTTTTTAATGATAAAAAGCAGTGTGTGATTTCTTTCCCGAGAGATTTGCCGTGGGAGAGAGTGCAGTAGTACACAGGGTAAGTGCCGTCGGTGGCGATAAAGTCATCGTCTAGGTACACAGCGGTAACTATAGAGCCGGCGTGTTTGAAAAAACGGTTGAGGCTGCCAACACTTTCTTTGCTGCTACACCACAGGAAGCAATCGTCATAAATTTCTAGATTGGCATCACGAAGGGCATCTACAAATCCTGAATAGGATGATACAGAAGCAAGGTCGTCATATATAAACACTCCGCCTATTTTCTTGTGGCCAGAGTTGATGAGCTGGCGCGCCATTTGGTAGCCTTTGGAATAGTTGTCTAGTTGAATTAAAGGGGCGCTGCCTATTCCGTTCATCAAAGTGTTTATAAAGATGATAGGAGTCTGTCGCTTTAGTAAGGTTTGAATAATATCTTTGTTAATAGAAGGAAAAGCCGACTGGGTAGGGATGATAAAAAGTCCGCCGTAAACCTCGTTTAGCATTTGAGATAGAATCTGCCTCTCCTTAGAGAATTGATTTAAAGTCTCGTGGAATTCAACCTGATAGCCATTTTTTAAAAGCACAGATGATATATCTTCTATATAGTTGCATATTGGCTCGCGTTTTAGATCGGGTACCACAACAAGGACAGTTTTCTTTTTTGAATTGTCGCTTTTAGAGATTACGGTATTTCCGCTACCCCATCTTTTAGATATGATCCCATCGGCCTCTAGAAGCTCAAGTGCCTGTCTGATGGTTGAGCGACTGACATTATAAAGCTTTGCCAATTCATTTTCGGTAGGTAATTTTGAACCAAGTGGAAAATTTCCTACTAAAATCTCTTCGTTAAGTTTTTCCTTCAGTGTGATGTACTTAGGTATCATAAAAAATCCCCCGAAATTCAAAGACTTTTCAGTTTGCTAATTAAATATTAACACATTGGACACAAAATTGGTATGAAAATTGTAGAAATAGAAAACATACCAATTTAAAATATCTACCCTTTTTTGTAAAATATTTGACCTTTATGGGTGAGGTTTTTATAAAAAGACAAAATTGGTATGGATAAAATGTGAAAAAATAAAATTGGTATTATCCAAAAATTAGAAGCAGAAAAAAATGTACCAATTCAATTGTTGATAGAGTGGAGCAATGATAAATTGGATGTAGATAATATTAGTGCCGGATTTTTAAAGGGGCCGGCGAGGAGAAGGAAGGAGAAATACCTTATGAAAAAACGAATTTTTGCTGGATTATTAACAGCGATAATGGCTGCTTCATTAGTAGCTTGTGGAGGCTCAGGAAGTGCTCCTGCAGCAGGTGGTGATGATTCATCAGGCGGAGCAGATGGCAAAGATAGTGGTGAAGCTATCGTTGTTGGTTTTGCTCAGGTTGGTCATGAGTCAGATTGGAGAAATGCTTCTACAAATTCTGTTAAGGATGCATTCTCAAAGGACAAAGGATATGACCTTCAGTTCGTAGACTGCGATAATGATTCTGCAAAGCAGATTGAGGCAGTTAGACAGTTCATCCAAGATGATGTTGATTACATCGTAATCGATCCTATCGTTTCAACAGGTTGGGATACAGTTCTTACAGAGTGTGATGACGCTGGAATACCAGTAATTGTTATCGATAGAACAATCGAAGATTCTAAGAAGTATATTTCTTGGGTAGGTTCAGAGTTCATGAACGAAGGACTTGCTTCTGGTGCTTGGTTAAAGGCTTATGCTGAGGCAAAAGGCATCAAAGATCTTAACATCCTTGTTATCGAAGGTTCAAACGGATCTTCAGCTCAGATTGGACGTACAGATGGATTCAAGAAGTATGCTGATGAAGAAGGATGGACAATCCTTGATTCTCAGGATGGTGACTTCACACAGGACGGTGGACAGAAGGTTATGGAATCTTACTGCAAGTCTTATGCAGGTAAGTTTAACGTAGTTGTTTGCCAGAATGATAACGAAGCATTTGGTGCTATGGATGCTATGAAGGCAGCTGGTGTTAGCTATGGTGTTGACAAGGATGTAATCCTTATCTCATTCGATGCTTGCAAGGCAGGTCTTGAGTATGTACAGTCTGGCGATATCAATGCAGATTTCATGTGCTATCCACTTCAGGGCGAGTATTGTGCAAAGATAATTGATCAGCTCGAGAAGGGTGAAGAAGTTGACAAGCAGACATTCATGCAGGAGCCATGGTATGTTGCAGAAGATATTCTTAAGGATATCACTTACACAAATAATGCAGGCGAAGAAGTGACAGAAGAACTAGTTCAAGTAACAGATGCGGCTTCACAGGCATCTTACTAATAACTATTCTTTCTCTTGATGAAAGACTGTGAGAACCTCATAAAATAGACTCCTATACGGGAGAATGATGAGGAGGAAAACCTAGAACTATTCATACGGGGGGAGGCCCCTAACCTCCCCCTAAATTTTTAAAAAACGGAGAAAAGATTATGGATGAAAATTTGTTAATTACAATGCGAGACATATCCAAATCCTTCCCAGGTGTAAAAGCATTAAATCATGCACAGTTTACTCTTAGAAAGGGAGAGATTCATGCGCTAATGGGAGAAAACGGTGCAGGTAAGTCTACACTTATCAAAGTGTTGACAGGTGTATATTCTCTTGATGCAGGAGAAATACATGTAGCAGGAATTGATGGACCTGTGGTAAACCATTCAACATTGGAAGCACAGGAAAAAGGTATAGCAACTGTTTATCAGGAAGTAAATCTATGTCCTAATCTTACAGTTGCAGAAAATTTATTTATCGGCCGTGAGCCAAAAACAGCAATCGGTACCATCGACTGGCGAAAAATGAACAAACGCGCCAAGGATATAATGGATGGTCTCGATCTTCACATTGATGTAACTATTGCGCTTGAAAATTATTCTCTTGCAATTCAGCAGATGATAGCTATTGCAAGAGCTGTAGATATGGATTGTAAAGTTCTCATCCTCGATGAGCCTACATCATCTTTGGATGACAACGAAGTTGAAAAGCTATTCAAGGTTATGAAGGACTTGAAAGCTAAGGGAGTTGGAATAATTTTTGTAACTCATTTCCTCGAGCAGGTATATGCAGTTTGCGACACAATCACAGTTCTTCGAAACGGTGAGTTCGCAGGCGAATATTCAGTTGAGGAAATGCCTCGTGTCAAGCTAGTAGCGGCAATGCTTGGCAAGGACTTCGATGATCTTGCTTCTATCAAAAAAGAGGGTGAAGCAGCAGTATCAGATGAAGTTGTGGTAGAAGCTAAAGGCCTAAGCCACAAAGGAAAGATTAAGCCTTTCGATTTTGTAATTCGTAAAGGCGAAGTAGTTGGTGTTACAGGCTTGCTTGGTTCTGGACGTTCTGAAATGGTTCGTTGCATCTATGGTGCAGACAAGGCCCAGACAGGAACACTTAAGATGAACGGCAAAGACCTAAACATCAAAGAGCCACTTGATGCCATCAAGGCAGGTATGGGATACCTTCCTGATGATAGAAAAGCAGACGGATGTATCGGCGATTTGTCAGTTAGAGAAAACATCATCCTCGCGCTTCAGGCAAGAAACGGAATGTTCAAAAAGATTCCTGTTTCAAAGCAGAATGAGCTTGCAGACAAATTCATCGAAATGCTTCAAATAAAGACAGCATCTCGCGAGACACCAATCAATCAGTTGTCTGGTGGTAACCAGCAAAAGGTTATCCTCGCAAGATGGTTATGCACACATCCAGATTTCTTAATCTTGGATGAGCCTACAAGAGGTATCGATATCGGTACTAAAACAGAATTCCAGAAGCTCGCCCTTAAGTTTGCTGAGGAAGAAGGAATGAGTATTATATTCATTTCTTCTGAAATAGAAGAGATGCTTCGTACATGTACACGTATGTACGTAATGCGTGATGGCGCCCAGGTAGGGGAGATATCTGGGGAAATGACTCAAGAATCAGTTATGGCAGCCATTGCAGGAGGTGGAGAATAATGGAAAAGATAAAAGAAATAACAAAAAAGCCACTGTTCTTGCCAATAATCTGTATGATATTGGTATTGCTGATTAACTTGATTAGATCACGTTCTTTCTTCGCAATCAGTATTAACAACGGTGTTTTATATGGTAGATTAATTGATATTCTAAATCGTGGTTCTGAAATTGCTATCTTGGCAGTTGGTCAGACCTTGGTAGTTGCAGTATCAGCTGGAACAGATATCTCTGTTGGTTCAGTAATGTCACTTTCAGCATGTAGCTGTTGTATGTTACTAGCAGGATACGGAAACAATTCTGTTACAACACTTGCAGTGCCAATGGTAGTAGGTATGCTCTTTGGTGTACTTATGGGTGGCGCTTGTGGAGCATTCAACGGTGCTTTAGTTGCAAAACTAAAGATTCAGCCAATGGTTGCAACCTTGATTTTATTCACAGCGGCAAGAGCAATTGGCTTACTTCTTTGCAACAACCAGATTACGTATATACGATATGATAAATACAAATACTTAGGTAACTTTATCCCAGGATGCCCTATTCCTACACCTGTATTTGTAGCCGGAGTAGTCATTTTAGTTGTGGCTTTGCTCCTCAAGAAAACAGCTCTTGGTCTTTATATCCAGTCTGTTGGTATCAACAGTAGAGCTGCTAGAATCTCAGGTATTAATTCAGATGTCATCTGCTTTGCATGTTATTTAATCTGCGGCGTTTGCGCAGGTATTGCAGGTATCGTGGCATCATCAAGAATCTACTCAGCAGATTCAAATAACATCGGCCTTAACTTCGAGCTTGATGCCATCCTTGCAGTAGCACTTGGCGGCAACTCTCTCGGTGGTGGTAAGTTCAATTTAGCTGGTTCAATCATCGGTGCGTATACAATCCAAGCAATTACAACAACTCTTCTTGCTATGGGTGTTACAACAGATACAGCTCCAGTTTATAAGGCTATCATAGTAGTAATCATAGTAGTTGTGCAGGCTCCTGCATTTAAAGCATACTTGGCAGCCAGAAAGGCTCAGAGTGCACATGTAAAGGAGGCGGCATAATGAAGTCAATAAAGAAATTAGATTCAAATACAGTGTTGGTTTTCATCACAATTGCCCTATTCTTCTTCATGTATGCAGTAGGCTGTGTGATGTACCAGAATAAAGGTTTTGGAAATTTTCAGACGTTTTTAAATGTTCTAATCAACAATGCAGGTTTGATTTGTGTTACCTGCGGTATGACATGTGTAATGCTCACTGGTGGAATTGATATTTCCGTTGGATCCGTTATCGCCATGGACTGTATGCTTTTGGTATACGGTATGACCGAGTGGAAGAAGAGCGCTATGACAATGGTTGTTCTTGTACTTGTAATTGGTCTTGTCTTTGGACTTGTTCAAGGATTCTTAGTTGGTTACCTAGAGATACAGCCATTCATTGTTACCATGGCAGGAATGTTCTTTGCCCGTGGTATGACAGCGGTTATCTGCTCTGGTCAGATTTCAATCACAGAAGCCGATAACGCAAAGTTTTATAAATGGGCCAACACAAAGATTAACCTACCAGAGTTTTTAGGAAAGGTGAACAAGCACGGTAAAGTGATTGTTCCTTTTATGAGACCTACAGTTGTAATCGCACTAGTTGTACTTGTACTCATCTTCTTGATGCTTAAGTACACAAAATTCGGTAGAAGTATGTACGCTGTAGGCGGCAACCAGACATCAGCAACCATGATGGGACTTAATGTTAAAAAGACAAAGATGTTATCATACATCCTTTCATCCTTCCTTTGTTCCATCGGCGGTATATTGTATTGCTTAAATACAATGTCTGGTTCAGTAAATCAGGCAAAGGGACTGGAAATGGATGCCATTGCATCAGCTGTAATCGGTGGAACACTCCTCACAGGTGGTGTAGGAAATGTAATAGGCTCACTGTTTGGTGTACTTATCAACGGTACCATAACAGTCTTGGTAAATACAAACGGAAAGCTCCTATCGAGCTGGGCAAACATTGCAACTGCAGCATTGCTCTGCGTATTTATCATCCTTCAGTCAATCTTTGCATTAGTAAAAGCTAGACGCAACAAGTAACATTTCTTTTCTTCAATCAAATCCTTAAAAAGACCGGAGCCACCTATTATGGTGGCTCTGGTCTTTTTAAGGTGCGCCTAGCGGCGCACGTTTCTAACGGGTTAAAGTCCCGAATCCGCCCGGTAGTGGGAAGGATACTGCCGAAGGCAAGGGTGTCCGTCGTGAGGCGGGATCTG
>DBWZ01000040.1 GCA_002309345.1 Pseudobutyrivibrio sp. UBA1225 | reverse complement strand
TTTTCCTCCTTTCCATGCCCTTTTTTCAAAGGTTGTGGTCAACTTATATTTGAACATTCCTAAAAACGTCCGTTTAATAGTATAGCGGGCGTTTGCAAGTATGTCAACAACTTTTTTACTTGTCTCTCCAAATGATTCTTCCCTTAGAAAGATCGTATGGACTCATTTCGATTGTTACTTTATCTCCTGGTAAGATTCTGATGTAATTCTGTCTGAGCTTACCACTGATATGAGCAAGAATCTGGTGACCATTTTCAAGCTCTACCTTAAACATTGCATTTGGAAGCTTTTCTACAACAACTCCCTCTACTTCAATAACATCTGCCTTAGACATCTTCGTTCCTCCTATTATAAACTTTAAGAATTCTTTTAATTAAAACATCATCTAGTACTTCTTTGCCAGAAATCTCATTAAGTACTTCTGATGGAATTTTCTTTATTAGCTGCAAATGAATTTTCTTCTTTTTCTTAGGCTTTGCTATGGTCTTTGTTTTGCCATTAGCCAATATATAATAATCATCCTCTTGCTTGATTATTACATATACCTGATTGCGGTCATGACCAGCTTTTGATTTTGCAAGAATTAAATCCATGTATTTCCCTCCGGATTAGCTAGCTCACTAGGTGTCAATGTCAGGATCTCTGGAGCACCATCTGTGATAACAATTGTATTTTCATAGTGAGCTGAAAGTGACTCATCCATGGTAACAACTGTCCACTCATCATCCATCCATGCCACATCGTATCCACCTGCGTTAATCATTGGCTCCACTGCCAAAGTCATTCCCTTGAGCAACTTAGGACCACGTCTGAACTTTCTTTTGAAGTTTGGAATCTCTGGCGCCTCGTGAAGCGACTTACCAATTCCGTGTCCAACCAAATCTCTAACAACTCCATATCCAAAGCTTTCTGCATAATCACCGATTGCTCCTGATATATCATAAAGATGTTTGCCGGCTGTAGCATATTTCATTCCCTGGAAAAATGATTGTCTTGTTCTTTCTATAAGAAGCTTTGCTTCCTCTGAAATCTCTCCGACGCCAACAGTTCTTGCTGCATCTGAGTGATAACCCTTATACAAAACTCCTGTATCTAAACTGACGATATCTCCATTTACAAGGATTCGGTCGTCGGTTGGAATACCGTGGACAACCTCATCATTTACAGAAACACATACGCTTGCAGGATAGCCGTAAAGACCTTTGAAGTTTGGTTCACAGCCAAAGCTTCTGATGACCTCTTCCCCAAGTCTATCTATATCTAATGTAGACATACCTTCGTGAATCTCTTTTGCAAGAGTTTCATGAACCTGAGCAAGAATCTTGCCTGCCTCGCGCATTAGTTGAATTTCCTCTTCAGTTTTAATAGTAATAGCGTCTGACATCTTAAGCTCCTAAAATAGCTGTGATATCCTCAAAAACCTTTTCCATTGGCTGCACGCCGTTTACAGACTTAAGAATATTCTTGCCCCTATAATATTCGATAAGTGGCTGAGTCTGCTCGTGATAAACATCAAGTCTTTTCTTTACAGTCTCTGGCTTATCATCCTCTCTGAGGACAAGATTGCTGCCGCATGAATCACAAACACCTTCCTTCTTTGGAGGAATTGATTTGATGTGATATGTAGCACCACAATTAAGGCAAGCTCTACGACCTGACATTCTGTTGATGATGTTTTCATCTGGAACATCTACATCGATTGCATAATCCATAGCCTGACCAATCTTTGAAAGGGCTGCATCAAGCGCCTCTGCCTGCGGAATTGTTCTTGGGAAACCATCTAGTACAAATCCATTTTTTGCGTCATCCATCGCAATACGGTCCATTACAAGATCACATGTAAGTTCATCTGGAACAAGCAAACCTTGGTCCATGTATTCCTTTGCTTTTTTACCAAGCTCTGTACCATTCTTAATATTAGCTCGGAATATATCACCTGTAGAAATGTGAGGTATTGAATACTTATCGGCAATCTGCTTTGCCTGTGTTCCTTTGCCTGCACCAGGTGCACCTAACATAATAATCTTCATTATATAAAAACCTCCTGCATAGATAAAAATCAAAATAACTCTAAAAAACACCTCAAGAGATACGCAGAAACCCACGTATCTCCCTCGGTATCTTAATGACTATTAGTCATTTAAAAATCCTTTGTAATTACGAACCATCATCTGTGATTCAACCTGCTTCAATGTCTCAACGATAACACCAACAACGATGATGATTGATGTTCCACCGAATGAAACCTTTGCGCCAAGTAAACCACTAAAGACTACTGGAAGTAATGCTACGATTGAAAGACCGATTGCACCGATAAATATTACATGCTTAAGAATAGCTGTAAGATAATCTGATGTTGGCTTTCCTGGTCTAATACCTGGGATAAATCCGCCTGAACGCTTAAGATTTTCAGCAATCTCAAGTGGATTGAATGTAATCTCTGTATAGAAATATGCAAACCCTACGATCATAAGAACGTATACTATTGCACCTATAGAGCTCTTCCAATCTGCTGGATTGAACCAGTTTGACTGACTCATAGCATCTAAAATCTTTGCCCAAACACCCTTAACTCCGTCCTTATCGAAGAACTGAACTAACATAACTGGTGTTTGAAGAATTGACTGAGCGAAGATTACTGGGATAACGCCTGCTGTGTTAATTCGCATTGGAATAACTGAAGAGTTACCACCAACCTGTCTTCTTCCCTGAATTTTGTTTGAATACTGAACTGGAATACGTCTCTCTGCGCTCTGTAAGATAACTACAAATACTACTACGGCTACGATAATTGCTGCGATAACTACGCCTGCAAGAATAGCCTTTGGTATAGTCTTACCTGACATAAACTGATCGTATAAGTTGCTGATATCAACTGGGAAGCGGCTAATGATATTAATAACAAGTACAATAGAAATACCATTACCAACTCCACGCTCTGTAATACGCTCACCAATCCACATGAGTACAGCTGAACCTGCTGTAAGCGATGCAATAGCAACCACATAGTTGATGTATGGCACTGAATAATCTGCAAGATATCCATTTCTACCAAATGCTATTGTCATTGCAATAGACTCACCAAGTGCTAATCCGATAGTAAGATAACGTGTGATTTTTGTCATCTTTTTTCTACCAGCCTCACCATCTCTTTGCATTTCCTCTAACTTAGGGAATGCAATAGTAAGCAACTGCATGATGATTGATGATGTGATATAAGGTGTAATATTCAACGCAAAAACAGACATTCTTTCGAAGGAACCACCTGTTACTGCACTAAAAAAGTCGAATGCTCCACCTTGATTATCCTCAAAAAACTGCTTGATTGCAGAGCCATCTACGCCAGGCACTGGAAGTAAACAACCAAGTCTGACTACGATAAGCATGAAAAATGTAAAACCAATTCGTCTTCTTAAATCTTTAATTTTAAAAGCATCGCGTAATGTCTGAAACATTAGATCACCTCTACTGTTCCGCCTAAGGCCTCAATCTTCTCCTTTGCGCTAGCACTAAATGCGTTTGCCTGAACGTTGAGCTTCTTTGAAAGCTCACCACCGCCAAGAATCTTAACGCCATCGCGAGGGTTCTTGACGATACCGCTCTCGATGAGAGTATCAACAGTTACAGTAGCACCATTATCAAATCTCTCTAAATAAGAAACATTGATACCAACGATTTCCTTTGTATTTCTGTTTTTGAAACCACGTTTAGGAAGACGTCTGTATAAAGGCATCTGTCCACCTTCGAATCCAAGTCTTGTACTTCCGCCAGAACGAGCCTTCTGTCC